>NZ_MOWP01000010.1:0-51995 GCF_001983215.1 Frankia sp. CcI49 | reverse complement strand
GCTGATCCGTTACCGGCCGCTGATCCGTTACCGGCCGCTGATCCGTTACCGGCCGCTGATCCGTTACCGGCCGCTGATCCGTTACCGGCCGCTGAGCCCTGACGGGGTGTTGACCCGTTATGGGCTGTTGAGCCGTTACAGGCTGTTGAGCCGTTACGGGCTGTTGACCGGTGTGCGCACCGAAAAGCGAAGACGTCTGGTCAGCGGCCATTTCACGACTCACCGACCGGGCGGCTTTCGCGTGGTCACCGACCTGCGCTTCCCGCCGTGGCACCCCCATGTGACACCCCCGGACAGGGGGTGCGAGAGTTTACTGAAGAAGCTGTTACCGGTAGCAAGTGGGCAATATCGGAGATAGGGGTAGTCGTGACTGACCGCGACGACGCCAGGTGGGGCGCCAGCCGGGGAGCACCGAGCTGGGCGCCGTCCAACGTCGACCTGAAGACCGACGTACCGCACTCGGCGCGGGTCTACGACTACATTCTCGGCGGTAAGGACAACTTCCCGGCCGACCGCGCGGCGGGCGACCAGACCGAGAAAATGATGCCGGGCCTGTCTCGATCCATGYGGGCGAACCGGAACTTCATGGCCCGGATGGCCCAACTCGTGGCCACGGAGCACGGCATCCGGCAGTTCCTCGACATCGGCACCGGGCTCCCGACGACGCCGRACCTGCACGAGGTCGTCCAGAAGGTCGCCCCCGAGTCACGGGTCCTCTACGTCGACAACGACCCCATCGTCCTGGTGCACGCCCGGGCCCTGCTCACCAGCACCCCCGACGGCCGCACCGCCTACCTCGACGCCGACTTCACGGACCCGGAAACCATCCTGAAGTCCGAGCAGCTCGCCTCCACCCTCGATCTCAGCCAGCCCGTCGCGCTCAGCCTGATCGCGCTCGTGCAGTTCATCCCGGACGAGACGCTCATCCAGCACGTCATCGACACGCTCGTGGCACCGCTGGCCCCCGGCAGCATCCTCGCGCTCTCGACGGCCACCGGCGACTACGCGCCCGAAGCGGTGGAGCGCGGGGTCGCCGCGTACCGCGGCAACGGCATCCCGATGACCGCGCGGGACAAGGCCACGGTCGAAGGCTTCTTCCGCGGGCTGGAGATCCTCGACCCGGGCGTCGTCCTCGTCCACCGCTGGCACCCCGACGCCGACGCCGCCGGGTACAGCGACAACGAGGTGTTCATGTACGGCGCGATCGCCCGTAAGCTCTAGCGGCGTGAAGGTCGGCTTCATCGGCCTCGGCAGCATGGGGCTGCCGATGGCACAGCGGCTTCGGTCCGCCGGGCACGAGCTCACCCTCTACGCCCGCCGGCCGGCGTCGCTCGAACCGTTCACCGGGCCGGACGTCACCGTCGCCGCGACGCCGGCACTGCTGGGTGCGCGGGTCGAGGCGGTCGGGATCTGCGTGTTCGACGCGGCCGGCGTCGAGGAGGTCCTGTTCGGCCCGGACGGGATCGCCGCGACCGCGGCGCCGGGAACCGTCGTGCTCGTGCACAGCACCGTGTCACCGGCGCAGATCCGGGCCATCGCCGAACGGGCCGCGGGGCACGGCCTGCGCGTCCTGGACGCCCCGGTCAGTGGTGGCGCGCCACGCGCCCTCACCGGGGAGCTCACAGTCATGATCGGCGGTGACGCCGCGGCGCTCGCCGACGTCACCGGACTGCTGGCCGCGTTCTCGAACCAGGTCGTGCACCTGGGTGACGTCGGCGCCGCCTCACAGGCGAAACTCATCAACAACACCCTGCTCGCCGCGCAGATCGTGCTCGCCGACGAGGCGATGACGGCCGGGCGGTCACTCGGCCTGGACCTCGAGGGCCTCGCAACGGTCCTGCTGACGAGCAGCTCGTCCGGTGTGGGCTCCGGGGTACGCCTGCGCGCCGGCTCGCTGGCCGCCGTCRCCGACTCCCCCGCCGGCCCGACCCTCGCCAAGGACGTCACCCTGATGGCCGAGGTGCTCGCGTCCGCCCCAGGCCGCGATCTCGTCGAGGTGGCCCAGCGTCTCGTCACCGCGATCCGCGGTCACCGCGATCCGAAGTAACCGTGATCCGCAGTAACCGCGACGGCGGTGGCGACGGCGAACCGGCGCCCTGACCGCCGGCAGGATTTGATCAGCCGATCACCGCCGGGGCGAGCGCGGCGGTGGCCAGCCGGGTCGGGCTGCCGGTGCCGTCGGCGGGGACGGTCCACAGGTCGGAGCCGTAGTCTCCGGCGAGGGCGTAGGCGACGGTGTGGTCGTCGAGCCATACCGCCTGGTCGTCGACGCTGCGCTGTTCGGCGAGCGGCGTCTCGCGCATGGTCCGCAGGTCGAGGACGTACTCGTGCCACGGCGCGTCGGTGGGGGCGTCCGGTATGCGCTTCTTGAAGGCGAGCCGGGTGCCGTCCGGGGAGAGCGACGGGCATTCGAGGTTCTCCCGCAGCGTCGTCACCGTCTTCGCCTGGACGTCTCCCCGCACAAGATAGGTCTTTCCGCCGGTGCCGAGGGTCGCGTAGAAATGGCTGTCGTCAGCGAACGTGACGCCCCAGAAGTTGACGTCGACATTGCGGTACGGCGCGCCATCCTTGATCACCTGGTATTCCTCCAGGGACTGGACCAGCGTCCAGGTGCGGGTGTCGAGGATCGAGGTGCGGGTGGAGAAGGTTCCGCCGGCGTACGAGTCACCGCTGACGAAGACCGTCCAGGCCATCATGCGGCCGCTGGCCGAGACCCGGGCTCGGGTCGGGATGCCGGTGAGCGCGAAGTGGCGCCGTTCGTGCAGATCCGCGTCCAGGACCACGGCGCGGTAGGTGTCCTGCAGCACACCCGACGCCTGCTGCAGGCAGATGCCACCACCGCCGGCGGCGTAGAACCGCAGGCAGCGCACGCCGGACGCGGTCCGCGCGCCGGCGGGCTGCGCGGCCGGCACAGATACCAGCTCGTCGCGGTGCGGCCCCCACAGCATGTTCCGGAACACCAGGCGCTGTTGCTGGCCCTGCTGCCGGTCCTCGTCCTGCTGGCCCTGCTGTTGCCGGTCCTGTTGCTGTTGCGGCGCGTCGTCCGCCACACTCAGGGTGACCCGCCCTGCGGTCACCGGCGGACCGCCGTCCTGCTGGTGGTCCCGCTGGTCAGCTCGGGCGGATGCACGTACCACCGAGCCCACGGCGACCCCGCCGAGCGCGAGGATCGCGACGAACAGCAGCGCCAGCCGGCCACGTGTGCTCATCTTGCCGGTAGTCCCTTCGTTGTCGCTTCGGGGCTCGTTGTCGCTTCGGGGCGCAGGAGGGCGCTCAGTGCGACGCAGCCCGTGAGGGCGATCGCGGCGGCGGCGAGCGGTTCGGTCGCCCCAGGCCGTCCAGGCGGCGCCGAACAGCAGGGAGCAGGCGAAACGGGTCACGGCCTGCCCGGTCTGGACCAGCGCCAGGCCGCTGGAGCGCAGCGATGCCGGAACCGAGACCGCCGCGGCGGCCATGAGCACCCCGTCGGTGGCCGCGTAGAAGGCACCGTGCAGCAGGAGCACCACGATCGGCAGCCAGTCGCCGTGCACCGGGGACAGCAGCAGCCCGTAGGCCACCAGAAGGCCACCGTGGCCGGCGAGGAACACCCGCCAGCTGCCGAAGCGGTCGGCTGCCTGCCCGATCGGAATTGCCAGCAGCAGGAAGGCCGTCGCTGTCCCGATCGGCAACAGGGGGAACCACTCGTCGGGGACGCCGAGGGCGTGCTGCAGCAGCAGATACAGAAACGAATCGCTGACCGTCGCCAGGCCGAGCAGCGCGGCGCAGCTCGTCAACCGGCGCAGCTCACGGACGCGCAGCAGCCCGAGCGCGGCGCGGGTGGAGACGTTGTCGGCTTCGGCCGCTTCGGCGGCTTCGGCCGCTTCGGCGGCTTCGGCCGCTTCGGCGGCTTCGGCGGCTTCGGCGGCTTGGGGAACCTGCTCTGTGGGGGCCGGGCCGCGGTCACGGCTCGGCGCGAAAAGCAGCAGGATCACGACGCCAGTCGTGGCGACGCAGAAGCTGACCGTGAACACCGCGTCGAATCCGTCGACGGTCGTGCGCATGATGAAGAACGCGATGATCGGGCCGATCAGTGCGCCGGCCGTGTCCATCGCACGGTGCACGCCGAACGACCGGCCCTGGGTACCGGCCGGCGAGGCAAGGGAGATCATCGCGTCGCGAGGTGCTGTCCGCAGCCCCTTGCCGGTCCGGTCCACCGCGAGCACCAGGCCGATGGACGTCATGGTGTGCACCGCGAGCAGGGCCGGCTTGCACAGCGCGGACAGGCCGTAGCCGACCGCCGCGGTCGCCTTGTACCGCCGGCCGCGGTCGGCGAGGTGGCCGCCGACCAGCCGGACCACGGCGCTGACTCCGTTGTAGAGGCCGTCGAGCAGGCCGAACCCGAGCGGCGAGAGGCCGAGCTCCGTCACCAGGTACAGCGGCAGGACGGCAGTGACCATCTCCGCCGAGATGTCGGTGACCAGGCTGACGGTTCCCAGGACGAGGACCGTGCCCGGCACCACCCGCGCGAGCGAGACACGGGCCAGGCGACGTCCACGGCCATGCTCACGGTGATGCTCATGGCTGGTGGAGGCCTGCCGGCCCGGGTCGGAACCCGGGCCGGCAGGTTTCGTGACGCTGCGCGCGTCCGCGAGATACACGGTCGCCTAGCTCCAGATGCCGGTGATGTCCGAGGCGCTCGCGGCACTGCCCGCGTGCGTCGTCAGACCGGCCAGGTCCTCCAGGGTGCGCAGCATGTTGTAGTGGTTGTAGGTGGTGGACGAGGAGCTGCCCGCGGTGACGTGCTGGCCGTATATCACGGTCGGGATGCGGTTGCCGCTGAGCAGGTTGTCCTCGTCGAAGGTGACGATGAGCAGGCTGTTGTTGGTGCTGGCCCAGGTGGCGTAGGCGCCGAGGTTGTTCTGCACCCAGGTGTCACCGGTGGAAACCGAGCAGTCGTGCATGTCGTTGCAGAGGTTCGGCACGACGAACGAGACCTTCGGCAGGTTCGCGTAGTTCGTCGGGAACGAGGTGAAGGGATAGGCGGTGCTGGTCGGGACGTTGCTGAACCCGAACCACGGGTTGTGCTTGCGGGCGTACTTCGTCGAGCTGTTCGTGCAGACCGTCGAACCGGTGGACGGCAGGCCCTCGTTGTAGCTGGCCCAGGTCTTGCCGGCGGCGATCAGCTCGGAGCCGAGGTTCGCCGCGCTGCTGAACCCGGCGGTGTAGCAGCTGTCACCGGTGATGCCCTGCGTGCCACCGGAGAACAGGGCCATGTAGTTGGGCTGGCTGGGGTGGGTGATTCCGTAGGACGCGGTCAGGTTCGCGCCGCCGGTCTTCAGCGAGTTGATGTACGGGGCGCTGGAGCTGCCGATGACCTGGGAGTAGGCGTGGTTCTCCAGCACCACGACAACCACGTGATCGGGCGTGGGCAGCGACGCCGCGCGGGCGGGCGCGGCACGCCACACGCCGAACGACGCGGCCAGGGCCACGACGACGGCGAGCACAGCCCACACCAGGCGCGGGTGCCTGATTCCAGCAGGTACGGACACTGGCGGACCTCCGGGAGTAATCCGGGAGGAAGCAGCGATCTGCTTCCAAGGAGAGCCAGGTTAGGGAGATCGTCCGGTGCGGTCAGTAGGCAAATGGCGACGTGCCGGCAAATACATTCCGTCGATTTCACCCGCGGCCAGGGCAAGGTGACACGCGGGCGAATATTCGACGCCACTTCCGCCATCTGCCGGCGCTGACCAGAGGTCACTCTGTACTGTCGCGGGAATTGCAGGAGCTTCTACACCCGTGTGGAAGGAATTCTAGCACATGTTTCCGGCCGGGACCTCTGCCTCAAGCCCGGGCCCGGGCCCGGGCCCGGGCGGATTTTCGATGATCATCGGATGTTCGGGCCGAGGTCGGCCCGAACAGTTGAGGATTTTGTCGCCCTCGAGCCTGCAGCAGAATCATCTTTCCCCCCACACGAAAGCAGCGGCAGCGAAGAGTGCAGAATTCTTGTGGTTCTGGAGGCCGTAGCAGAATCCTGAGACGCGGCGAATCCGGGCCACCAGCATGCGCTTCCAACAATTCACCTCAAGAGCGACAAAAGGGGCGCTGCGGCGCCTGGCGACCCGCAAGAAAGAAGGATTTTGGTCGTTGGGACGACCAAAATCGTTCACTCTTGCGACTCACCAAACCGGGCTACCGGGGTACCGGGGTACCGGGCGCACGGTGGGCCGGCCGCGTTCGTGGAATGCGAACTGCCCCGCCCACCGAATGGAGATCCTGATCGGCGCTAATCCGCGACAGCGAGACAGGCCGCATCGGCTGGCCACGCGCGGCGGAGGAAAAATCGTGGTCGGCCGGTCGCCGGACCGTAGGGGAACCCTGACGGGTGCTTTTCCGGCCCGCAGCCAGAAAAGTGACAGAGGCGTCTGAAACCAGAATCGTTCCCATCTGTTGGATAAATGACGGACCTGCCGCGATCGGCCATCGGCCGCCCACGGCGGCCGATGGGCGACCCGCGGTGCGACGTCGCTGGCCGGGCAGGTTGCCCGACTCGCCGGCGAGACCCCAACGACCCCCGTGGCCAGCGACTCAAGGGCCCACCAGCGGCGTTCTCGGCTCGCTGGGCGGGCAGAATTCCACCCCCACGGGGGCTCGGCGAGGTTCGCGGAATCGGCGACTAAAGAGCTCTTCGTGGCTCTTCCTATAGCAGCCCTTCGACGGCTTGCAAAACCTACGAAGGTGTGGATGTCAAGAGACCCGAAAGAGGAGAGACGCGAAGCCCTTTAGTTTCGTGAATGGAACAGTCACGCACGCGTCGAAAGCTGACCAGTGCTGTCAGAAACCCAGAGAATCAATCAGGTACACAGCCCGCGGCTCGCGGCTCGCGGCTCGCGGCTCGCGGCTCGCGGCTCGCGGCTCGCGGCTCGCGGCTCGCGGCTCCGAGCAACGATCGCGGCTGCTGCCGCTTCCGGGCAAGCGCGATTGTCGACGGGCTCCCCCGCGTCTGGAGTCCTCAACGCCTGTCCGACAGCAGCCCCGAAATTGATCCGGATCCAAGTCATATGTCGGCGTGGGTGACCGGCCGGTCGGTGTCTCGCGGTGCGCCATCCGACTTCCCGCCGGCAGACTGCCCGTCATCGGGACGACCGGCAGCGGAACGACCATCGGCAGAACGACCATCAGCGGGCTGGACGTCAGCGGAACGACCATCAGCGGGCTGGGTGTTCTCGGCCAGGTGGGCCACGGCCCGCGGCATGAGCACGAACACGGCGATACCGGCGGCGAAGGCCACGATCGCCGCGATCAGGTAGACATCGCCGAGCGAGGTCGGCACGGCGGCCCGGATGGCGCTCAGCGCGGCCGGGGGGACGTCCCGGGCGGCCTGCCCCTGGCCGATCGCGGCGGCCACCGTGTCCGGGTTGGCGACGTGCCCGCTCAGCTGGTCGCGGATGCCGTTGTGGAACAGCAGCCCGAACACGGCGATACCGAGTGCGAAGCCCAGCTGGCGGAAGGTGTTCAGCGCGCCCGCGGCCATCCCGCCGCGCTGCGGGGGCACCGCCGACATCGCCGCCGCGCTGAGCGCCGGAATGGCCAGGCCCACGCCGATACCGGTGACGAGCAGGCCGAGCTGGAGGCTGCCGCTGTCGGAACCGGCGTCCAGGCGGCTCAGCGCCACCGAACCGGCGCCGACCAGCAGCATGCCGACGCCGATGGTCAGGCGGGGCGATGCCGCGTGCAGGAAGCGACCGCCGAGCCCGGCGACGACGAACGCGGCCAACGCCATCGGCAGCATCGCGAGGCCGGCCCGGACCGGCCCGTGGCCGAGCACCGCCTGCAGCCAGACGGAGGTGAAGGTCAGCACGGAGAACGCGGCGGCGGACAGGGTGAGGCCGGCGATGAGCGCGGCGACGAAGCCGCCGCGGCGGAACAGTCCAAGCTCCAGCAGCGGGTGCGGGATGCGGGACTCGACCACGAGGAAGAGCACGAGCGCGACGGCGCTCAGCGCGAACAGTCCCAGCGTGCCGGCGGAGCCCCAGCCGTGCTCACCGGCGCGGATCAGGCCGTAGACGAGGGCCGCGGCGCTGACCGTGAACGTGACGGTTCCGGCCAGGTCGACCCGCGGGCCGTCCGGCCGGCGGAACTCGCCGACGACGGCCAGGGTGAGGGCCGCGGCGGCGACGCTGACCGGCAGGTTGACCAGGAAGATCGCCCGCCAGCTCACGTGCTCGGTCAGCAGGCCGCCGAGCACCGGCCCGATGGCCGCGGCCGCCCCGTTCACCGCGCCCCAGATCCCGAACGCCACACCGAGGTCACGGCCGCGGTAGGTGCTGGCGATCAGCGCCATGGTCGTGGCGAACATCGCGGCGCCGCCGATGCCCTGCACACCGCGGGCGACGACGAGCGTCCCCGCTCCCGGTGCGAGCCCGCAGGCGAGCGACGCGACCGCGAACAGGATCAGGCCACCGAGATAGACCCTGCGCTGGCCGCGCAGGTCGGCGATCGCGCCGGCGCCGAGGAGCAGCGCGGCCAGGGCGAGGGCGTAGACGTCCATCACCCACTGCAGGTCGGAGAACGAGGCGTCGAGGCTGGTGGCGATGTCGGGCAGCGCCACCGTGACGATCGTGATGTCGACGAGCAGCATGAACGTGCCGAGGCAGATCGCCACCAGCGGCAGCCATTTACGCATGGCTCTCCTGTCATCGTCGCGGCTCACCGTCGCGACTCGTCGTTGCGGCGCCGGGGATGACCGGCGGTCGGTCCACGATCCGGCAGGGGGCACACCACTCGACCCGACGACCTCTGGATTCGCTGGATCTCGACATCGCAGTAGCCTTCAGCGGTGACATCCGCAATCTTCGACGAGCTCGATCGCCAGATCGTGCAGGCACTGCAGATCGACGGGCGGGCACCCTTCAGCCGGGTGGGCGCGGCGCTGGGCGTCGCCGACCAGACCGTCGCCCGGCGCTACCGGCGGATGGTCGCCGCGGGTGCGCTGCGGGTCTTCGGCGTACCCAACACCCACCAGTTCGGGCACGGCCACTGGATGATCCGGCTACGCTCCGTCCCGGACGCGGCCCGGGCGGTCGCGGACGCGCTGGCCCGCAGATCCGACACGTCCTGGGTGCACCTGCTCTCCGCCGGCACCGAGATCTCCTGCAACATCCGGTCCTGGACGGCCGAGGAGCACAACGCGCTGCTGTTGCACAAACTGCCGCGCACCGCGCAGGTCCAGTCGATCACCGCCCAGCAGGTGATCCACTACTTCGCGGGCGCGATGGCCGGCTATGCCGGCGGCMGCGAGTGGGTGCGCCTGGGGGTCCTGAGCGACCAGCAGGTCGCGCTGCTCGTCGCCGCGACGAACGAGCCCGCCGAAACCGGCGGCTCCGTGCTCGAACCGGAGGACCGTGAGCTCATCACGGCCCTCGCCCTCGACGGCCGTCGTTCCCACGCGGAGCTCGCGACCGCGCTGCGCCGCTCGGAGTCGTCGGTTCGGCGCCGGCTGGAGACGCTGCGCGCGCTCGGCGCCCTGTACTTCGACGTGGACGTCTCCTTCGACATCATCGGGCCACACGTGGCGGCCCGGATGTGGCTGTCCGTCGCACCTGCGGACCTGATCTCCGTCGGGACGGCGATGGCCAGCCATCCGGAGATCGTCTTCGCCGCCGCGACGACCGGGCCCACCAACCTCGTGGCGGTGGCCGTATGCGAGGACGGCGCCGACCTGTTCCGCTACCTCACCCAGCGCATCGGCGCACTGCCCACCGTTCGCGACGTGGAGACCGCCCCGGTCGTCCGCACCGTCAAACGCGAGGTGATGCTCGTCCCCGAGTAGAACGGCGGGTGGATGTCACCTGCGGTCCGTCGGCAGCACGCGGATGTCGGCAGCACGCGGATGTCGGCAGTACGCGGATGTCGGCAGTACGCGGATGTCGGCAGCACGCGGATGTCGGCGTGCGGATGTCAGCGTGCGGCGAGGGCGGACATGACGTCCGGAAGGTTCGGGCCGGTGTTCGTCAGCGCGAGGACGGGCGTGGTCACACCATGCTCGACGTAGCGCCGCAGGCGGGCCCGGCACTGCTCGACCGTCCCGTGCACGATCAGATCGTCCACCACCTCGTCCGGGATCGCGGTCAGCGCGGCGCGGCGGTCACCGGCCTCCCACGCCTGCCACATGCCGGCGAGCGCCTGCTCGCGGCCCAGCCAGACGTGGAACTGCCGGTACACCGGCACCGTGAGATACGCCGCGATCAACGGCCGCAGCCGGGCCCGGGCCTGCGCCGGGTCACCGTCGTGCACGTGGACGAAGATCCGGGCGACCACCTCGGCGTCCGGGCGATGCTTGTGCACGTGTGGCAGGACGGTGTCGCAGTCCTGCGGCGAGAGCCAGTTGAGGATGACCCCGTCCGCCTCGCGGCCGGCGAGCTCCAGCATCCGCGGGCGCAGCGCCGCCACCATGATCTTCGGCGGTGCCGGCGGAGTGATCCCGAGCCGGAACCCGCGGATCGTGAACGACGGGAACTCCTCGTCGACCTTCTCGCCGGCGAAGGCGGCGCGCAGGAACCGGACGGTGTCCAGAACCCGCTGGTACGGCTTCGTGAAGGGGATGGAGTTCCAGTTCGACACGATCACGTTGGAGGAGGTGCCGAGGCCCAGCACGAACCGGCCGGGTGCGGCCGCGGCGAGCGTCGCGGCGGTCTGGGCCAGCAGTGCCGGGCCGCGGGTGTAGACCGGCAGGATCGCGCTGCCCAGGCGTAGGCGCGGTTCGGCGGCGGCCAGCGCCAGCGGGATGATGCCGTCCCCCGCTGTCGCCTCCGACGACCAGACATCGGTGTAGCCGGCGTCGGCGAGCCGGGTGCACAGCGCCGGCAGGTCCGGCAGCGGGCTGTCCGGCAGCGGGATCGTCATCCCCCATCGCTCGGTCACGACCGGGGCCGCTCCGCCGTCGGGAAGGTCACCTGCCTGCATGCTCCGCTCCTAGCCACGCCTCGCGCCCAGGGCGGGGCCCCGTGCCCCTGTGCCGCCGGTGCCACCGCCGCGTCGGGACATACTCGCATCGCGCGGGCCCCCCGTCACGTGACCGGCCTACCCGCATCCTGATTTCCGGGTATCCGGCAACCGCACTTCCGCCTGTACGCGGAAAGCATCGCAGCCTAGCCTTCATCCGAGCCGGAACGGATTACCGTGCTGACCGGCCGCAAAGTCCCCATGGCCGCCCGGCCACGGGATGTTCTCAGTCGGCGCGGGCGCCCGCGAAACTACTCCCGGCGTCTCGCTCCGCAGGCGAAAGGGGATTCACATGACGGCGGTCCACACATTCCTGCAGCGCTCCACCGGCCGCGCTGTCCTCATCGCCGCCCTCGCGGCCGGCATTGCCGGCGGAGCGCTGTCCGCGTCGCACCCGGGCTGGTTCGACGGCGCGACCTCCGACGCCGGACTCGTGCGGATCGGGATTGGCAACGGCGGCACGCTCAAGACCGGCCCGATCATCATCCGGCCCGCTGACTGACCCACGCACCCGACGACACACGCTCTTCGAGAGAGGAATTGAAATGGCGACTGCCCACACGTTCCTGCAGCGTTCCGCCGGCCGCGCGATCCTGGTCGCGGCCCTGGCCGCCGGTCTGGCCGGCGGTGCGCTCTCGGTGTCCCACACCAGCTGGTTCAGCGGCGCGACCTCCGACGCCGGTGTGATTCCGATCGGCGGCGGCGTCGGTGGCCCGATCAAGGGCGGCCCGATCGTGATCGTCCTCAAATAGGCGCACCGCATCCCGCGGTGACGGGCGGGCATGCCGAAGAACTGAGCCTTTTCCATCGTCGGTTCCGGCCTGCGGTTTACAGCGCTCGACAAACGTGAGGCGGAAAAGGCTCGCTGAAAGGACGACGATGTCGACTGCATCATCCGTTCCGGCATTCCCCGGCCCAGACCCTTCCGTCTCGTCTCCCGGGCCGGTCACACCGGCCCGGGAGCCCCGCGCCGGGCGGGGGCGGCTGACACAGGTGGCAGCGGTAGGAGTCACCGCCATCGCGGTCCTCGCCGGGGTGCTGGAACGACCCCAGCTGCTGGTCGGCTTCGTGATCTGCGCACTGCTCTTCATCCCGCTCGAACAGTTCRTCCCGCTGGTGCGCCGGCCATTACGCGGGGACTGGCTCGTCGACGTGGTGCACAGCTTCGCCAACCGCCTGCCGATAACGATCGTCGCGGTGCTGACGCTCAACCTGATCGCGCCGGCACTGCACGCGGCCGTCCCGCCGGCCCTGCGCGACTATGTGCTCAGCCGGCCGGGCTGGGTCCAGTTCGTCGTCCTGGTCCTTCTCGCCGACCTGGCGAACTACGCGGGCCACCGTGCCCTCCACGAGATCCCGCTGTTGTGGCGGCTGCACTCGGTGCACCACTCAAGCACCAGCCTGGACTGGCTCTCCACCAGCCGGGGCCACCCACTCGACCAGATCATCAATCTGGTCGTGACGGTCGTTCCCGTGTATGCGATCGGCTTCGACCTGAAGTTCTCGGCGGCCTTCCTGGTATTCCAGTTCTACTTTCCGTTCCTTGCGCACGCGAACACCCGGATCACGCTTCGGCCGCTCAGCGCCGTGTTCGTGACTCCTGCCTTCCACCACTGGCATCACGCCGACGAGCCCGCGGCCGTGAACCGCAACTACGGCGCGGTGCTGTCCATCTGGGACTGGCTTTTCCGCACCGCCCATCTCCCGCGCACGATGCCCACCCGCTACGGCATCGGCCGGGAGCTCCCCGCCGACTGGATCGGCCAGCTCGCCGCTCCTTTCCGGGGACGTTGACACCGGTCGGCGCGGGTGCGGGAAACGCGCCGGACGCCCCGTGCACGGGTGGCCCGTCCGTCATCGTCGACGGACGGGCCACCCGTGCCGGGTCGGTGGGCCTGCGGCAGGTCAGTGCTGGATCAGGGCAGTGTCGGCCCAGGTCAGAATTGACCCAGGTCGGTGTCAGCCCAGGTCGGTGTCAGCCCAGGTCGGTGTCAGCCCAGGTCAGTGCTGGCCCGAGTGCCCGGCACGCGGGACCGAGCGGCGCAGGACGACCCGGTCGAACTCCTTGCTGTACTCGTCGATGCCGCGCACGGTCAGCGTCGAGGTGCCGCCCGGCCGGCCCGGGTCCGACTCGATGGCMACGAAGGCGTAGTTGTCGAACCTGGTCCGCGACCAGCTGATGGACTCGGTCAGCTTCGTGCCGTCGGACTGCCAGGCGTAGCTGTTCGGGACGACGTTCGAGCCCGCGACGATGTGCCCGCGGTAGGACTCGGGCTCACCGGCCTGGAACGCGTAGCGGGGGCGCCCGGCGCTGCCGGCGGTGATGTAGGTGGTGCCGTCCTTGGCCGGCTCGATCGTGGAGCCGTCGGGCGCCTCCCGGGTCGGGGCGGCGGCGCGGATCGGGTCGGTGCGCTCGTACAGGTGGTTGTGCCCCTGCATCACGAGGTCGACGGAGTACTTGTCGAACAGCGGGGACCATGCCGTGCGGACGCCGCCGTCGCTGGCGTGCTGAAGCGTCGTCGAGTAGGCGCAGTGGTGGAAGAAGCAGACGATGAAGTCGATGTCCGGGTCGTTGCGGTAGGCCTTCAGCGTCCGCTCGACCCAGGACGTCTGCGCGCCGCCCGAGTAGCCGGTGTTCGTCCTGATCTCATAGCTGACGTCGTTCGCGTCGAGGGAGAGGACCGCGACGTTGCCGTAGACGAACGAGTACACGCTCGGGCAGCCCTTGGGGCCGCCGTTCGGCAGGTCGAGGCGGGCGAGGTGGCCGCCGTAGCCGTGCGACGAGTAGAGCGCCTCCATGTCGTGGTTGCCGGTGGCGAACATCCACGGGGTGCGGGCGCTGCTCACCTCGATGCCGGCCAGGTAGACGTCCCAGACGGTCGGGTCGAAGTTGTCGTAGCCCGCCGGTACGGTGCCCGCGACGGTGGTGTGCACCGGCGGCCGGCCGGCGCCGGACGGGTCGGCGTAGCAGATGTCGCCGGCGAGCAGGTGGAACACCGGGTCCTGGCGCGCGATGGCGGTGGTGATGTTCGTGGCGTGCGGGGTGGTCGGGTCGTTGGCCGCCGCGTAGTAGTTGTCGGTGAACAGGCCGGCCGGGTCACCGGCGGGCGCGATGTTCGAGCCATGGTCGCCCATCATCGTGAAGCGGAACGAGCCGCCGCCACGGCCCTTGCGGTGGCCGGTGCGGACGGACTGCACCGCCGTCGCCGCCCCGCCCGGAACCCGGAAGCGGTAGTAGTACTCGCGGCCCGGGCTCAGCCGGTCGAACGCGGCGTGGACGTAGTACTGCTCGACGGAGAAGATCGAGCCGTCCAGCTGCGGCACCTGGGAGAGCAGCGGGCGGATCTCGGCCTCGGTGGTGTGCCCGAGGCGGCGGTCGGTGCCGATGTCGACGAGGATCCGGCCGCGGCCCGGGTTGCGGGAGAGCTGCGCCGCGAGGCGTAGCTGTGCGGACGGGTCCGCGCCGAAGGCGGTGTGCCGGCCGCCGATGACCAGGGGGCTGTCGGTGTTCGTCGCCGCGTAGGCGGCCCGTCCGAACGGGGTGCCGAGCAGGCTGGCCGCCCCGGCGCCCGCCAGGCCGCCGAGCAGCAGGCCGCGGCGGCTGACCGGGCGGCGACGGAGGTAGGTCTGCAGCCACTCATGCTGCTCGGCGATGGTCATATCCTCGGCGAGATTCGCCGGGACACCCGATGCAACCACTTCACCAGAAGGACTCACAGGCATGACTTAGAACGTAGGACGCCATTCCCGCGAAAAATCGGACGGCGGGATTACCGGAGGCCAAAGACTCGGTAAACAGAAACAGTCGAAGCTGTGAGACTCCAGTTCGATGCCCGGTCCGCCGATAAATCTACAACCGTGTGGGAGTACCGCCGCCCCACAGGCCCACCAACTGCCCGAACAGGCGATTTGAAGCGGCAGGGACGAACATCCGAAATTCCCTCCCCAAAACTCCGCCAGTTCGACGGGAAACCTCTTCGCCAACCGACCTGAATCCACCTTTCACAAACATGGTTCCACACCCTGAACGAAGCCGAGAACTCTCCACCCTGGAAGGAACTACGGAGCTTCACAGCACCCTGGAACGGGGCCGGACCCGGAACAGCTCGCCGCCGAGAAGAGGTCGCACCACTTCGCCGTGATCAGGGACGACCGGGCCGCCTCGGTGACGACCCGCCCACACGTAGCGCAAGTGCCACCGCTGGCCATCACCGTGGCCGGCCGACCAGCGGCTGTCCTCGGCCCGGTGAGTCCGCGCGGGTGGCGGCGCCGGGGCGACCTGGCGGAACTCTTCGCCCACCCGGAGGGCACCGATTTGCCGCAGGACCGCAACCTCGTCGACGTGGCGAGCGAGGAGGCCCCGAGGATTTCCGAGCCGGAATCCTGACGCGGGGCAGCGCTGCGCATCACAACCACGCCGGAGCGAGCCCGGGGCGGGTGGCAACCGCTACCGTACGAGTCGGGTGACTGCCTCGGGAAGCCGGGCCGGCCGAGGGAGGTGCGTGGGTTTGGTCGCGCAGGAGCGCGTCGATGCCGCGCGGAACCGCGCCGCGATCCTGGCCGCGGCGGCGGACCTGTTCGACCGCGAGGGCACCGAGACAGTGTCCATGAGCGACATCGCCGAGGCGGCTGGTGTCGGCAAGGGCACCGTGTTCCGGCGCTTCGGCGACCGTACGGCGTTGATCGAAGCAGTTCTGCAGCCGCGCGTCAACGCCCTGAGCCAGTGCGTCGAACACGGCCCGCCCCCACTCGGGCCTGGCGCTTCACCCGCCGACGCGATGCGCTCCTACCTCGACGCGCTGCTGGATTTCGTGGTGGCCAATCGTGCCCTCATCCGGGCTCTCGAGCACCGTGGCCCCAACGCCTACTACGCCAACGCCTCCAGCCGGTACTGGATCGCCGAGCTGACCAGGCGGATCGCCGCCGCCCGCCCCGAGGAGGACGCGGACTACCTGGCCCACGTCCTGTTCACCGCGCTGCGCGCCGACGTCGTCGACTATCTGATGACGGCTCGTGAGATGTCGCTGCAGCGCGTCCGGGCCGGCCTGCACCAGATCGCCGGAGTCTGAGCCACCACCGCCCGGGTGCTCAGGTGCCGAGCGGCCCAGGTACCAGGCCGCCCGGGTAGTCAGGCGGCGGGGCGGCCCATGGTGGCGACGGCGTCGGCGTCGCGGACGCGGGCGGCGACCACGATCCCGAGCGCGGCGACCGCCGCGGCGACGTAGAACCCCCACTGGAAGGTGCCACCGAGGCCACCCGCGGCCGAGCCACCCGTCTCGCCGGGCCTGGCGAGGCTGAGCGCGGTCGTGACCAGCGCGACGCCCACCGCGGCGGCCAGCTGGCGCAGTGCGTTGAACAATGCCGAGGCCTGCGCGTTGTCCACGCGGGAGATCGTGGCGAAGGCAGCCGCCTGCGCCGGGGTCATCACGAGGCCGGCCCCGAAACCGAACACGAACAGGACCACGCGGAACACCCAGAGCGAGGCGTCGACGTCCAGCAGCCCGAGGCCCAGGGTCGACAGGGCGATGACGGCCAGGCCACCCATCATCAGCCGGCGCGGGCCCACCGTCGGGTAGAGACGCCCGGAGATCTGGCTCGCGACCAGCACTCCGATGGCCTCGGGAAAGATGACGAGCCCGGACGTCGTCGCGCTGGCGCCCCGCACCGTCTGCATGAGCAGCGGGATCAGGAACAGCACGGCCATGAACGCCATGAACATCGCGCCCAGGGTGAGGCTGACGTTGCGGAACAGCGCGTTCCCGAACAGGCGGAGCACCAGCAGCGGATGGGCGCATCGCAGCTCCCACCACAYGGTGGCAGCGGTCGCGACGATCCCGATGCCGGCGGTGGTGAGGATGAGCGGCGAGGCCCAGCCCCTGGTGGGCCCGACCGACAGCGCGTAGAGGATCAGCGCGAACCCGCCGGCGGAGAGCACGAAGCCGACCACGTCGAAGGCGCCGGTGGACGGCCGCCGGTGATCGGCGAGGAAGAGGGCGCCGAAGACGAACGCGACGATCCCGATCGGGATGTTGACCAGGAACACCCAGTGCCAGGAGGCCTGGTCGGTCAGCACCCCGCCCAGGATCGGCCCGACCGCGGGCGCGATGACCGTGGGCACGACGAGAATGCGCGCGGCACGCGCGCGCTCCGCCGGCGGGAACACGCCGAAGAGCATGGCCATGCCGACCGGGGTGAGCAGCCCGCCGCCGACTCCCTGCAGGATGCGGAACCCGACCAGCTCCGGGACGCTCTCAGCCAGGCCGCACAGCGCGGAGGCCGCGGTGAAGATCGCGAGCGCGGCGAGGAACACCGGCCGGGTGCCGAACCTGTCCGCCAGCCAGCCCGAGGCGGGGATCACCACCGCCAGGCTGACCAGATAGCTGACCACGATCTCGTCGATCGAGTCGGGCGCGACACCGAGATCACGTGCGATCGACGGAAGCGCCACGTTCACGATCGTGGTGTCCATGATCGTGATGAACATCGTTGCGACGAAGAGTGCGGCGACGACCACCCGCTGGTCGGGTCCACGGCGGCGCGTATCGCCCATACGGGCTCCTTCCGGCTCGCCACCCACCACGAGCAGGCTCGGGCGGCGGCGTCGACAGCTGGGCCCAGCGTTGAATGGACCCACATAGTGAGGACTCCTCACTATGTGGGCACCCACCCAGTTCCGTCAACCGTGGACGCAGCCCGACGCCGCCCTGGGGCCCGGGGTCAGCCGGTCAGGTCGTTCCGTCCACGCACAGCCGCGGCTGGACGACCTGGAACGCCGCGCCGGTCGGGTCGATCTGCACGAACGCGTTGCACCGCAGCGGAGTCGTCTGGTTCGTGCTGAGATCGACCGGCTCGATCAGGCCGCTCGCGTCGAAGTCCTTCACCGCGCGCAACGCGCTGATGAAGCCTTCCCGGGTCGGGCACTCGCCGGCAAGCTCCAGCCCGCGCAGGAACATATCGGCATAGATGTACGCGTACACCGCGAACTGCTGTTCGGGTTGTGCGGTTTCCGGCGCGTACTGGCTCATCGCCTGGTGGTATCGGTCGATCGCCTCGCCGCCGCCCTCGAAGGGGTGGAAATAGACCGGGAAGGACACGCCGACGAGCTGCTGCCCCAGCCGGCTGAGCGTGCTGCGGTCATATCCGCTCAGGGACACGCTGACCTTCAGCGACACATCGGCTGCCGTCACCGCCGCCGAGATCTGCGCGAAGTCGTCCAGGGTGGTGAAGCCGATCAGTGCGTCCGCGCCGCTCGCGGCGATCCGCTTCGCGATGCGGCTCGGGCTGTCGGTGCTCGCCTCGAACGGAATCACCTCGACCGTGGGAAGCCCGACCTGCTGGAATTCCGCTCCGTACTTGTGGGCGAATCCCATGACGTAGTCCGAGGAGCCGGTCGTCACGATCGCGAGCTTCGTCCCACCGCGGGCCAGCATGTAGCGGGCCACGGTCGCCGGCGAGGGGTCGTAGAGGTCCGTGAACCAGTTCGAGTACTTCCCGTAGTCCGGCTGCGCCAGGCCGACGACCGGCACGCCTTCCTTCTGCAGGGTCTCCGGTGACTGGCCGTTCGACGACGTCACCATCACCAGCCCGAAGACGGACTCCTGGTGGACGAGGTCGACGGTCGCCTGCTCGTTCACCGCACCGGTGCTCTCGTCGTCCCGCCAGACGTAGGTGACTTCGCGCCCGTGGACACCACCGTTCGCGTTGGCCAGCCCGATCCTGGCGTCGAACCCGGAGCGGGCCGAGGCGAGCGCCTCGCTCCCGGTGCCCGTGCTGGAGAAGACGAGGCCGAGTTTGACCTGGTCGGTGCTGATGCCCGGAGTGTCGCAGGCGCCGTTCGCCTCCGCTGCGGACCCGGATGTGGAGCAGCTGGTCGCGGCAGCCGCGATGATTGCGGCCGCCAGGCCTAACCGTCCGACAATTCGGTGCCTGCGCACGAGATCCCCCTTTGGGTACACGGACGACGCCGTCCTGGACGCCGCGGGCTGAATCGAGCCCCGCACACCACCCGGGACCCCACAGCACCAACCGTAATACTTCAAATACTTCCGTTGTTTCGGGAGATAGTAGTGCGTCCGATCCAGGGCTGCACATGGTGCGCTACCTGCGACGACGCGATGACACGATCCTCGCCTGCGGCGGGGCTGCGCACCCCCCGGAACCTCCTGGGCGGCCCTTAGCCGCGCCAGAACGGATAGTTCCCCGTACTCCCGGCGACGGCCGACAACCTTACTCGGCAGTACACGATCTAGGGCAATCGCCAAAATTCAGGCCGAGGGATCTATGGCAATCGCCAAAATTCGGGCCGAGGCCAGCGTGCGCACCAATTCGGGCAGTCGCGAACGCCCATGTTGCCGGCTGGCCGACCATGAATTCGATATCCGGACCAGCACAGTTCCGGATCAAGACAGTTCCGTATCCCTGCGGAACCGCCACCCGACACCGGCTCCGCGGAACCGCGGTTGGGCGTCACCGGTGGATGGGGCCGGCTCCGTCCCGCAGCGGCGTCGGAGCGCGCCGGGTAAGGACCGCAAGTGCCTCGGCGCTGATCGCAAGGGCTATCTCCGTGACGGTGCGGGCGCCGAGGTCGAGCCCGACCGGGCCGTGGATCCGCGCCAGATCGCCGTCGCCGACGCCAGCCGCGCGCAGCCGCTCCAGACGCAGGGCGTGCGTCCGGCGGCTGCCGAGGGCGCCCACATAGCCGACGCCCGCGCGCAGCGCCGCGATCAGCACCGGATCGTCCACCGCGGCGTCGTGCGCGAACGCCACCAGGCCACCGGAGGGGCCCAGCCGCTCCACCGCGCCGACCCCGGTGGAGGCCACCCCGACCGTCGTCGCCCGCCACCCCAGCAGCCGTGCCTGCGCGGCGATGGCCTCGGCCAGCGTGCCGGCGCCGAGCAGTACCAGGTGGGTGGTCGGGACGAACAGCTCGACCACGGTCGCCCCCTCGACGGCCGCCGCCGTCCGGCCGGCGAGGAGAAGGCGGCGCACCGTGTCGGCGAACCCGCCCTCCTCGTCCGGTGACTGCGCCTGCGCCGGCACAGCCACCGACGCCGCACCCGCAGCCGCAGCCGCAGCCGGCGACGCTGACGTCGACGTCCGAACGGGCTGGCCTGGTTCGACGGCGCGCGACCGCCCGCTGACGAGGTCCGTGACGAGAGCGACCAGACATCCCGCCCGCAACCGCTCGACCGCGGCGGCGGGAAGCGCCGAGGCACGCTGCAACAGCACGTCGACGTGCCCGCCGCAGCTGAGCCCCGCCTCGCGCGCGTCGCCATGGGGGAGGTGCATCGGTACCACGCGAGCGGTGTCCGCCGAGGCGATCAGGTCGGCGGCCGCGCCACGGACCGGACCGTCGATCGCACCCCCCAGCAGCTCCCCGAGAACAGTTCCGTCGGCCGTGACGGCCAGCGTCTCACCCTCGGTGCGGACACCGATCCCGCGAGCGGCGACGGGGCGGGCGAGGACGACGTCACTCGCCTCGCAGCCCCCGGCGAGCACCTGAACCAGATCATGCATCAGCACGACAACCCTCCATGCCACAACGAAGGCGCAGATCTGAAGCAAACAGTGAGTCTAGTACCGCATATTCGGTCTATATTCGCGCTGTCGATCCGCACCTGCGGACGTGGCAGCTCGACGGAGCCCTGGTCAGGCCGGGTCGAGGTGCCGAGCGGCAGTGTCGCCGCCGACGGCGGTCGAACCATCCGCAGCGCGGAGGTCCGTTGCCACGGCCTGCGCTCCGGCGGCTCGCGGTGGACGTCCCCGGCCTACCGCGGGCCAGTTGAGGAACCCACTTGAAGAACCAATCCGAGGACTGCGATCACCAGATGTCAGAAACTCGCTTCCAACAACGCCGCCTGACCGCTCTCCTGGCGGCGGTGCTGCTGGCCCTTCTCACCACCCTGACCGCCTGTGGCGACGACACCACCGGCAGCACCAAGGACGCCCCGGCGGCGACCCAGGCCGCGCCGACGACCCGCACCGTCACCGACATGTCGGGCAACAAGGTCGTGGTGCCGTCGCGCCCGATGCGGGTCGTGACGAACTACCCGGCCGTCACACAGATCATCTTCCTGCTCGGCGCGATCGAGCGACAGGTCGGCGTGACCCAGACCAACCTGACGACCCTCCCGCTGTTCAAGAAGATCTATCCGCCGCTCGCGCAGAAGACCGCCGTCTTCGGCACGGACACCACCACCGTGAACACCGAGGTCCTGCTCGCGCAGAAGCCGGACCTGGTGCTGCTGACCGCAGGCAACGACACGCTCCGCAAGACGATCACCGACCTGGGCATCCCGGCCGTGGACGTCGCCAGCTTCCCGAACTCCGACAAGCTGAAGGAAGGCGTCACCTTCATCGCCGACGTGCTCGGCGGGGACGCGCCGGCCCGGGCGAAGAAGTTCACCGAGTTCTACGACGGCACGATCTCGCGCGCCGCGGAGGGCACGAAGGGCCTCACCGACGCGGAGCGCCCGAAGATCTACTACACGGCGGACAACCCGCTGAGCACCGACGGCAGCAAGACGATCGCCGAGGTCTGGGCGCGGCAGGGCGGCGGCGTGGCCGTCACCGAGGGCGGTTCGGTCTCCGGCACCGCGAAGCCCGTGACGCTCGAGGCCGTGGTCGCCTGGAACCCGGACTACATCTTCTGCCGGGACCACACGACCTGCGAGGAGATTCTCAAGGACGACCGCTTCGCGGAGGTCGCCGCGGTCAGAAACCACCACGTGATCACCAACCCGCGCGGTGTGTTCGTCTGGTCGGCACGCAGCGCCGAGTCCGCGCTGCAGCCGCTGTGGGTCGCCAAGACCCTGCACCCCGACAAGTTCGCCGACGTGGACATCGAGAAGGAGGTCAAGGAATTCTACACCACCTTCTACGACTACAAGCTCACGGACGCCGAGGTCGACGGGATCCTCAGCCCGACCGAGCCCTGATCCGGACCCTGATCCCAGGCACCGCCTGAGGGCGGTGTGCAAGGCCGGGCGGCGGTTTGACCAGCCGCCACCCGGCCGACCAGGCACCAGGCACCAGGCACCAGGCACCAGGCCAGCATCGATCGTTTTCGGCCTCGCCGGACCGCGCTCGAGCCTCGCCGGAACGCGCCGCGCCACACCGCGGCGGCGCCCGTCCGTCCCGTCCAGGCGCCGAAGTGTGACCAAGAACCCTCACGTCGTACACGGACATTCGTTCGATGTGCGTGATACACATAGTTGTACGGTACAGCTATCTGTGGGGTGCATATGGTGTCCAACGAAGTCTCCGGCCGGTCCGGGCCGGTTCCCCCGAAGGGCTCCGGGGTCGCCGAGGACCCATCCCGCGCCAACGCGATCGTCGCCGTCCTCGCCGTCAGCGGCGTGATCGTCGCCCTGATGCAGACGCTCATGGTGCCGCTGCTCCCGGTGATGCCACGCCTGCTGGGCACCAGTGCGGCGGACGCCTCCTGGACCATCACGGCCACCCTGCTGACCGGCGCCGTCGCCAACCCCGTGTACGGGCGGCTGGGCGACCTCTTCGGCAAGCGGCGCATGCTGCTCGTCTCCGGCTACTTCCTGGCCGGCGGCTCGCTGATCTGTGCGCTGAGCAGCTCTCTGGTGCCCGTCATCGCCGGGCGTGCCCTGCAGGGCCTGGGCCTGGCGATCATTCCGCTGGGCATCAGCATCATGCGCGACCTGCTGCCCGCGAAGCGGCTCATCCCCGCCATGGCGCTGATGAGCTCGTCCCTGGGCATCGGTGGCGCGCTGGGCCTTCCCATCGCGGCGATCGTGGCGCAGAACTTCGACTGGCACGTGCTGTTCTGGGGCTCGCTGGCGGCAACCGTACTGATCATCGCGCTCGTCGCGGTCGTGGTCCCCGAATCCCCGGTGCGGGGTGAAGGCAGCTTCGACRTGCCCGGCGCGGTGACGCTCTCCGCCGGCCTGGCCGCCCTCCTGCTCGCGGTGTCGAAGGGCTCCGCGTGGGGCTGGTCGAGCGCCACCACGCTGGGGCTGTTCGGCGGGGCCGTCATCGTCCTGCTGGCCTGGGGCTGGTGGGAGACCCGCATCCCGGCCCCGCTGGTCGACCTGCGGACGTCCAGCAAGCGGCCGGTGCTGCTCACGAACATCGCCTCCATGGTGCTCGGCTTCGCGATGTACGCCATGTCGCTGATCGCGCCGCAGCTGCTGCAACTGCCGAAGGCGACCGGGCACGGCCTCGGGCAGTCGCTGATCGAGACCGGGCTGTGGATGGCCCCCGGCGGCCTGGTCATGATGGCCGCCTCGCCGTTCGCCGGCCGGCTGATCGCGGCTCGCGGGCCCAAGGTCTCCCTGGTCACCGGCGCGGGCATCATGACCGTCGGGTACGTCATCGCGCAGGGCCTGATGAGTGCTCCGTGGGGCCTCCTCATCGTCTCCGCCGTGATCAGCCTGGGCGTCGGGTTCGCCTACGCGGCGATGCCGGCACTCATCATGAGCTCGGTTCCGGCGTCCGAGGGTGCCGCGGCGAACGGCCTCAACACCCTGATGCGGTCGATCGGGACGTCCACCGCGAGCGCGGTGATCGGCGTGGTGCTGGCGAACATGACCGTCGCCTTCGGGTCGAGCGCGGTGCCCTCCCTCACCGGCATGCGGGTCGGCTTCGTCATCGGTGCGGGTGCCGCACTGGCTGCGTGCCTGCTCGCCCTCGCCATCCCCGGCCGCAGGTCCCAGGCTGCCGGGGCCGTCCGGGCCGTCGAGGCCAGCGGGCCGGCCGGGATCACCGCGGCTGTCGCGACCACCGAGAACGCGGTTCCCAGCCAGCGCCGGGTCGGCGTGTCGGCCACGACCGAGCCGAGCCGCGCCGCCGCCTCCTCCTGACCGCAGACCTACGGCGCGAAGCCGCGGCTCCTCCCGGGCCGCGGCTTCGCGCGTTTCGGCTTCGCAGCGGACGATCCAGCCCACGCCAAAGGGATCACTCGAAAAGAATTATTCCGAGAGATGAATTCTGATACAAAGCTCCCGTGCTACAAAGCTGCCGCTCTGTCCCATCCGTCACCGCAGGCAACGTGCCTCGACCGGGTCCGGCCGGCAGTTCCCTCGAACAGGACGGCGGTGCCCGCATGCACGTGGAAGCCAGCCCAGGCACGACCCCGCTCGTGCCCGACAACTCGTGGACGCACCTGGTGACCCGCGGGTGGTCCGCATGATCAGGCAGCCACTCGCCGGCCTGCGGGTCGTGGAATGCGCGAGCTTCGTAGCCGGGCCGACCGGTGGGATGACCCTGGCCCAGCTCGGCGCCGACGTGATCAGGATCGACCCGATCGGCGGCGGCAGCGACTTCCAGCGCTGGCCGGTGGCCCCGACCGGTGAGAGCTACTACTGGACGTCCCTCAACAAGGCCAAGCGCTCGGCCGCCATCAACCTGCGCGCCGCCGAGGGCAAGGAGCTGGTCACGGCGCTGATCACCGCACCCGGGCCGGAGCAGGGCATCCTCGTCGACAACGTGGTCGGGCGCCGCTGGATGGCCAACGACGTCCTCGCCGCCCGCCGGGCGGACCTGATCCACGTGCGGGTCCAGGGCTACCCCGACGGCCGGCCGGCCGTCGACTACACCGTCAACGCCGAGGTCGGCCTGCCCGGCATCACCGGGCGGGAGGAGGGCGGCGCGCCGGTCAACCACGTGTTGCCCGCCTGGGACTACATCACCGGCCTGAGCGTCTCGACCGCCGTCCTCGCCGCGCTACGCGACCGCGACCGCACCGGCGCCGGAGCGTTCATCGAGCTCGCGCTCTCCGACGTGGCACTGGCCGGCGTCGCGAACATGGGCTGGCTGTCCGAGGCCGCCGCCCGCGGCGGGGAGCGGCCACGGCACGGCAACCACGTCTACGGCAGCTTCGGCGTCGACTTCACCTGCAGCGACGGCATCCGGGTGATGGTCGTCGCGCTCACCGAGGGCCAGTGGGCGGCGCTGTGCTCGGTCACCAAGACCGGCGAGGTGTTCGGCGCGCTGGAGACCGCGCTGGACGCCGACCTGAACTTCGAGGCCGACCGGTACCGCCTGCGTGAGACCATCGCCGCGGTGCTGCGCCCCTGGTTCGCCGCCCGTGAATACGCGCAGGTCGCGGGCGAGCTCGACGCCGCCCGCGTGCTGTGGAGCCGCTACCAGGGCATGTCGGACGTCGTCGCCGCGCACGCCGCGAACCCGCTCGCCGTGCTGGCGGACGTCGAGTTGCCCGCCAGTGATCCGTCCCGTGGGCCGGTCACGTCGATCACGGCGCGCTCGCCGATGCGGTGGGACGGCGAGTACGGTGCTCCCGGCGACGCGCCGCGGCTCGGCCAGCACACCGCGTCCGTGCTCAGTGACGTGCTCGGGCTCAGCGACGCGGAGATCGGCCGCCTCGTCGACAGCGGTGTGATCGCCGCCGGGGCAACGGGAACGTCAGGAGCGGCGGAATGACGGTCGGTGCGGTCGGTGCTGGCAGCGCGGTCGGTGCTGGCAGCGCGGTCGGTGCTGGCAGCGCGGTCGGTGCTGGCAGCGCGGTCGAAACGATCGAAACGATCGGGGAGGTCGCCGAGGGGCCGTACTTCGACGAGCTGACCGTCGGCCAGACGTTCCGCTCCGCGCCCGGGGTGACGCTCACGCCGGGCCTGGTCGACGTCCACCGCGCCATCGTCGGCGGCCGGCTCCCCCTCGCGCTCGACCACGCGCTCTACACCGAGGTGACCGGCGGCACCGCGCTCGCCCCGCCGAACGTCGTCTGGGACGTCGCCATCGGGCAGTCGACGGTCGTCACCCACCATGTGAAGGCCAACCTGTTCTACCGGGGGCTCGTCTTCCGCCGCACCCCCGAACTCGGTGACACACTGCGGACGTCCACCGAGGTCGTCGCGCTGCGGCAGAACAGCGTGCGCCCGGGCCGGCGGCCCACCGGGCTCGCCGTGCTGCGGATCACCACCGTCGACCAGCACGGGCGCCCTGTCCTGGACTTCTGGCGGTGCGCGATGCTGCCGCTGCGTGATCCCGACCGGGCCACCGGGCATCGCGACGACGTCGACGCGGTCGGCGCCCAGCCGGACCCGGCGGACCTCGCCGCGGTCGTCGACGGCTGGGACCTCACCCGCTTCGCCGCCGCGACCGAAGGCGTCCGCTTCACCGACCTCAAGGCCGGGCAGAGCTGGCAGGTCGGCGGCGGCGACGTCGTGTCGAACGCCCCTGAGCTCGCCCGCCTCACCCTCAACATCGCGCAGGTCCACCACGACGCCGCGGCCGGCGGCGGACGTCGGCTGGTCTACGGCGGCCACACCATCGGCCTGGCGTTCGCGCAGGTCACCCGGGCACTGCCGACGCTGGTCACGGTCGCCGGCTGGCACGGTTGCGACCACGTGGGCCCCGTCCACGAGGGCGACACCCTGCGCAGCGAGATCACGGTGGAGGACCTGACCCCGCTCGCCGCCGGCGGCGGCCTGGTCAGCCTGCGCTCACGGGTACGCGCCGACACCGCCCCCACCGGCGACGCCGGTGCTGTTGGCGACGCCGGTGCTGCCGGCGGGAGCGGCCGGGACGTCCTCGACTGGCGGTTCGTGGCCGTCCTCCCCTGACGCCCGGCCCCCGATCAGCCCTGGCCAGCCGTCGGCGCCGCGGTGACGGCACCGCTGGCGGCTGGCCCGAAGAGTGGAGGATTCCGGTCGTTCTCGCGACCGGAATCCTCCACTCCTGTCCGGTAGCAATGCCAGTCCCGGCGGCGGCCCGCAGCTGCCTGGCCTTCCGCTCAGCCGGCCGGGCACACCCCCTGGAGAAGCGCGCAGAAGCTGTCCCGGCCGACCTGCCAGCCCTTCCCGGTTCGGACCAGCATGACCATGGTGTCGCGGGTCGTCGGCCCCTCAGGGCCCCCGAGGGCGTCGGGCATCCGCACGGTCGGATCGGTGAAGGTGAGTGTGATCGTCGCCCCGGCGCGGCCGGGCACCATGACCACCGCGTCCACCACGTTCACCGCCACCCGCAGCGTGCGTGCCAGCCCGGGATGCTGCGAGCGGTACAGCGCCAGGCCCGACGCGAGGTCCGCGCCGTTCTCGACCGCCGCGAGCACCCGGTCCGGCGGAGTCGTCGTGCTGAACGCCTGGGCCACCACCGCGCGGATGGCCCGGTCGTCGGCTGGATCTGTTCGCGGCGGCGACCCGACAACGAGCCCGTCGGCGACCCGACGTATGTCGCTCTCAGTGGCCGGAGCCCTCGCGGCGACCTCGAGGCAGAGACCGTCCTGTTCGATCCAGACGAGGCTGAACACCTCCTTGACATCCAGTTGAGTGAGCAGCGCGGGGTCATTCTGGTGGGTGAGCAGCGCGGGCCGGCCCCTGACCGTCACCCGCTCGAACCGGCGCTGCTGCGCACGCATCCGGATCTCGACTTCGTCGAAGGTCAGTTCCGGGTTCCATTCCGTAGTGACGGCGACGAAGCCTCGCTGCCCGTCGACGGCACCGGGGTAATCGAAGCGGGAAGTTCTTGCCTGCTTTTCACCCCACCCCGACCTCGCCCCGCGGCCCGGGACCACTCCAGCGGGCAGCCAGGTGATGTCGACACCACCGACGTCACGGGTGGAGAGCAACCCGAGGGGATCCGTAATCGGCGCGGGGGACGGGCTGGTGACGGCGGGTGACGGCCCGGCYGGTCTGATCTCGACGGCGTCGGAACCTGACCGGGCCACGACGAGGCCGGTGGAGAACACCGCCACCAGCACTGCCATCGCCGCGCCGAGGACGGCCCGCCGGTTGCGGCGGCGTCGGCGAAACCGTTCGCGGGCGGCCTGGGCCAGGTCGGGCCCGGCTGTGAGCGGCTCGGTCGCGCCCCGCATGGCCTCGCGTAGTCCCAGTTCGAGGTCGATGCTCACGGATTCCTCCCCGTCATCGGTAGGGAACGGTCGACGAGTTCGGTGCTGGCCCGCAGCCGGGCGAGCCCGCGCGAGGCATGGGTCTTGACCGAGCCGATGCTGCACCCCAGGGCGGCCGCGACCTCCGCCTCCGGCAGATCGTCGAAATACCGCAGGACGAGCACCGCCCGCTGCCGGGCCGGCAGGGTCATGAGCGCGCGGATCAGTTCGTCGCGGGCCAGGAGATGATCCGCGTGGTCCGGCGGGCCGACCACGTCATGTGGTCCCAGCGGGACCTCTCTGATCCGGTTACTTCGCCATCGGCTCGCGGCGGCGTTGACCAGCGCCCTACGCACATAAGCCTCCGGCTGACCGACCGAAACCCGCGGCCAGTGCCGATAGGTGCGCTCCAACGCCCCCTGGACGAGGTCCTCCGCCGCGGCGCGCTCCCCGACCAGCAGGAAGGCGCAGCGCAGCAGCCGGTCACCCGTGCGCGCGACGAACTCCTCGAACGCACGTTCATCCCGTGCCTGCACCCGATATGTCCTCTCCGTGTCCCTGCCCCTTCTGAACGCCACAGCGAGCGCACAGGTTGACAGGTACGGTCAGGTTTCCGGTTCCGGTGCAGCACCCGAACGGATCTTCGCCACCCAGCACGTCGTGCCAGCAACCGTCGGACCTCCGCGAGCCCGCCAGACCGGTTTGGCGAGCCGCAAGAACGAACGATTTCGGTCGTTCCAACGACCAGAATCCTCACTTCTTGCGGATCGACAAGTGAAACTTGGCCCTTCTTGCACCTCTTGAGGGAATTGCCGGTGCCGGGCGATGGCGGGGTCAGGCAACCGGCACGGGTAGCCGGCACGGGCAACCGGCACGGGCAACCGGCACGGGTAGCCGGCACGGGCAACCGGCACGGGTAGCCGGCACGGGTAGCCGACGAACCCGCTCGGTGATGTCGCTCGGTGATGTCGCTGGCACCTAAGGGTGAACCCCTATGAGGGCGGCTTGATCCACCACCGGGGCGAAAGCTAGTTTCGGGAGCGCAAGGTAATTAGTCGTGGGGGCACGACTGGGAATCTCCGTCAAAAAGTCGACGGATTCCCGAGGAAAGAGAAGCTATGCAGCTCTCGCGTTCCCGGAAAAAGCGGACCCTGGCGCTGGCCATGGTGGCGGTCGCCGGCTCACTGGGCATCGGAATCGCCGCGGAACCCGCAGGCGCGGCGACCTGTTCCGACGTCGACATCGTCTTCGCCCGCGGCAGCGGCGAGCTGGCCGGCCTGGGAATCACGGGCACCCCGTTCGTCAACTCCCTGAAGACGAACCTGACCGGGAAGTCGGTCAGCTCCTACGCCGTCAACTACGCCGCCGACCTCGCCCAGACCTCCGCCGGCCCCGGCGCCACCGACATGACCCGGCACGTGAAGTCGGTGGCCGCGTCCTGCCCGAACACGAAGTTCGTGCTCGGCGGGTACTCCCAGGGTGCGAGCGTCACCGACATCTCGATCGGCATCCCGACCCTGCTCGGCACCGGTGAGACCATCCCGACGAACCTCGCGCCGCGGGTCGCCGCGGTGGTCGTGTTCGGCAACCCGCTCGCGCTGTACGGCCAGCACATTCCCACCGCCAGCGCGCTCTACGGCTCGAAGGCCAAGGAATACTGCAACCTCGGTGACCCGGTCTGCGCGGCCGGGTACAACACGCTGGCGCATCTCACCTACGGGTATGACGGCAGCACGACCAGCGGCGCCGCGTTCGCCGCGGCCAAGGTGCGTGCACTGGGCTGACCGCCCAGGCCGAGCAAGTGGTGAATGTCGGGGCCGAGGCCAGGCCGGTCCGGCACCAGACCGGGTTTGGAAGCCACCGGCCCCGACATTCACGAAAAACAAACTCCGTACTGCGCGGTGTTGCGGTGTTTATTCCTGCACGCCGCGCAGGTGCGGGGCCATCATCAGCGGGGTGACGCTGAGAACGCCGGAATCCACCGGCAGCGTCACGCCGGTCACCCAGCGCGCCTCGTCGGAGGCGAGGTAGCCGACCGCCCAGCCGACGTCCCAGCCGGTGCCGGGCGTGCCCAGCAGGCCCGCCTCGTTACGGAGCCGGTTGCGGAAGTCGGCCATCGCGTCCTGGCCCGACACCGAGTTGACCATCGGAGTGGTGATGTGGCCGGGCGCGATCGCGTTCACCCGGATTCCGTCCCGGCCGTGGGAGTAGGCCATGTCGACCGTCATCGCGAGGATCGCGCCCTTGGCGGCGGAGTAGGCGATGGTGCCGTCGCCGCGCAGCGCGGAGATCGACGAGATGTTGACGATCGAACCGGCGCCTTTCGCGGCCATCACCGGCACCGCGTACTTCGACGCGAGGAAGACCGTGCGCAGGTTCAGGTTGAGGCTGCGGTCCCACGCCTGTTCGGTGGTGTCGACGACGGTCCCGACCGAGGCCAGGCCGATGTTGTTGACGAGGATGTCCACCGTGCCGAACGTGTCGACGGCGGCGTCGACCATCGCCTCGCAGTCGGCCGCGCTGGTCACGTCGGCGCCGAAGACCTTGGCCTTGCCGCCCTCGTCCTCGATCATCTGTAACGTCTCCTCGGCCCGCTCGGGGTGCAGGTCGACGAGCAGGACACTCGCGCCTTCCCGGGCGAGCACCACCGCGCTGGCCTTGCCGGTCCCCATCCCGGGACCCGGCGTGGAGCCGGCGCCCGTGACGATGGCGACCTTTCCCTCGACCCGTCCAGTTCCACGTGGCATCGCCGTCTCCTTGCTCTCGCCCGGCCTCTTACCCGGTCTGTGTCGGTACAGCTCGTTCGCCAACCGCCTGTTCGCCGGCTACCTGCCCGCCGGTTGTCCCCTCGTCAGCTGCCTCTTCGCCGGCGACCTGCTCGTCGGCTAGCGCCAGCGGGTCAGCAGGGCCGCGCCTGCCTCGAAGCCGCCCACGTTGGTCACCGCGGCCACCTCGGCACCGGCGACCTGCCGGGCGCCCGCCTCACCCCGCAGCTGGCGGACGGCCTCCGCCGTGTGCCCGAAGGACGCGTGCAGCCGCCCGCCGGAAAGCTGCCCGCCCCAGGTGTTGAGCGGCAGCTCACCGCCGAGCCCGATCCGCTTCCCGCCCTCGACGAAGGCGCCGGCCTCGCCGGTGCCGCAGAACCCCATGGCCTCCAGCCACCACACAGCCTCGATCATGAAGCCGTCGTAGAGCTGGGCGACGTCGACGTCGGCCGGGCGCAGGCTCGTCCGGTTCCACAGCGCCGCCGCGGTGGCGTAGCCGACCCGGCTCATGTCCTCCCACTGCTCCCAGGACGGACGTCCGTCCACCACCCCGGCCATCGCCTCGATGGCGACGGGTGCCCGCAGGTCCGCGGCGGCGTCCGAGGCGGAGATGACGATCGCGGTCGCGCCGTCGACGGRCACGTCGCAGTCGTACAGGCAGATCGGCGTGGAGATCATGCGGGAGGCCAGGTAGTCGTCCACGGTGAGCGGGTCGCGGTAGACGGCGTCCGGGTTGAGGGCCGCGTGCGCCCGCTGGGTCACCGGTATCCAGGCGAGCTGCTCGCGGGTCACGCCGTAGTCGTGCATGTAGCGGGTGGCGTACGGGGCGACCTGGCACACCGGGGAGAGCGCGCCGATCGGCAGCAGCCAGGCGAGCGGGCCCTCGGCCGCCGGATGGATCGAGCCGTAGGCGGGCCGGCCGCCGGCGTTGCGGGCCGCGCTGCCCTCCTTCACCGTCCGCCAGATGACGACATGCCTGGCCTGCCCGGTGGCGACGGCCTGCGCCGGGCCGTAGAACGGCAGGCTCATGCCCTCGACCTGGCCCTGCCGCCAGGATGTCGTGATGCGCAGCGCGTCCTGGATCTCGTACAGGTTGCCGTTCGCGTAGCCGGGCAGGTTGGCCTTGCCTCCGCCGGGGAACATGGCGAGCCCGTCGATGTCGTCGACGGTCAGCCCGGCGTCGGCGATCGCCGCGAGCACCGCGTCGAGGGTGAGCTGGAAGCCGGACCGGTCGATGCGCCGCCCGACAGCGGACTGCCCGATCCCGGAGATGACGGCCCGTCGCTCGAAGTGGTCGGTGCCGGTGGTGCCGGTCATGACGCCGCACCTGGTTCTGCCGCGGCCGCAACCGCGACGAAGCTGGGGACGGCGTAGCCGCCCGGRCCCGGTTCGAAGCCGACCTCGACCTCGGCGCCGATGGCCACCTCCTCGGGGGCGCAGCCGCGCAGCCGGCCGGCGACCCGCACTCCCGGATGGCCCGGGAACTCAACGAGGACGATCGCGTAGGGCACCTCCAGGCCGGGCAGCCAGCGCTGGTGGTTCACGGTGAAGCTGTAGACCCGGCCCCGCTCGGTGATCTCCACGAACTCGACCGGCCGGTGGCGGCAGGCCCGGCAGATCCCGTAGGGCGGGAACGACTCGGCGCCGCAGGCGCCGCAGTGCTCGACGAGGAGGCGGCCTTCCGCGGCGGCGGTCCAGAACGGCTCGGTCTCCTCCGTCACCGCCGGCGGGATGCCGACCGTGCCGACCGGCGCCGTCACGCGGAGCGCCCCGCTCTGGCCGACGCGGGCGCGGGGGCCGAACCCGGGGCCGATGCAGGCGCCAGACCCGTCGACGGGTCTGGCCGAGCTTCCCCTCGAACCATTAAAAAGTGTACGCTCACTCCGCTATTCTGCCACGCAAGCTCGGCCGTGCGGGCCGACATTCCGCGACTGACGCCGGCAAGTGCCGAGGTCACGGCCCGCACCGGTCCGAACGCGGGGCGCCGGCAGCCCGCGGGCCGAATCCCCGGGCGGGATCGGCACCCTCGGGCGGGTCCGGGGCCCGGCCTGCCGGCCGGTCAACCAACCGGCCGGCCGGCTACCGCACGCGCCCGACCGGTCGTCCGCGAAGGAGCCCTTGTTGCCAGACAACCACATCGTCTTCGGAGCAGCGGCGATCCCCGAGCCGGACCGGGCGTGGCTCGCCGCCGCCGAACGCCTCCCGATCGAGTCCGTCTGGCATGGCGGGCACGTCCTGCCGCGGACGGGCACCGGTGAGGCGCTCACCCGGCTCGCGCTGATGACGGCCTGGACCGAGCGGGTCCGCGTCGGCACCGCCGTCCTGCTGGCCCCGCTCTACCAGCCGGTCGTGCTCGCCAAGCAGATCGCCGACCTCGACGTGCACAGTGGCGGGCGGCTCTCGATCGGGGTCGGGGTCGGGGGTGAGTTCCCGCACGAGTTCGACGCCGTCGGCGTGCCGGTCGCCGAGCGCGGGCCGCGCACCGACGAGACCCTGGAGATCCTGCGCGCGCTGTGGAGCGGGGGCCCGGTCAGCCATCACGGCAAGTTCTTCCACTTCGACGACGTCGAGCTGCACCCGGTGGCGTTACGGGACGCGGGCACCGGCGAGCCACGGCCGGTGCGGCCCGGTGGGCCGCCGCTGATGGTGTCCGGGCGCAAGGGCGCCGCGATGCGCCGCGCGGCCCGCCTCGGCAACGGCTGGATGCCGTACCTGGTCTCCCCGGACGCCTACGCCCGGACCGTCACCACCGTCCGCGAACACGCCGAATCCGCTGGTCGTGACCTCGACGCGASCGGCTTCGAGTGGATGATCTTTCTCTACTGCTCGATTCGCCGCGACCGGGACCGCGCCCGGGACGACGTCGCGAAGTTCCTCGGCAAGGCCTACGGGGACAAACCGGGCGGCATGCTGGACCGCATCGCCCCCGCGGGCACGCCCGAGGACGTCGCCGCCCGCCTCCAGGAGTACGTCAACGCCGGTGTGCGCCACTTTGTGATCTCACCTGCCGCGCACGAGGACACCCTCGATGTGATCACCCTCGCGGCCGAGGAGGTGCTGCCGAGGCTGGTCGCCCCACCGGCGCCCGATCCCGAAGGATCGGCCGCCGCCACGCTGTCCACGTCGGCCGCCGGGAGCGCCTCATGAGCGCGGCCGTCGCCCTCGGGGCGCAGCGCCCGTGCGCGGGGCTGACAGTCGTCGAGGTCGCGGTCGGCACCAGCGACCTCGGGCTGGGGCTCGCCGGCGGCGTGCCCGGCATGATCTTCGCCGACCTCGGTGCTCGGGTCGTGCGCGTGGTGGGCACGGCGACACCCGAGCTCGACGAGGAGGTCGCCTGGGGCCAGGTCTGGCACCGCGACAAGCACCTGGTCGTCACCGATGACCCGGCACACATCCGTGACCTGCTGCTCGGCGCGGACGTGGCCATCGTCTACGGCCCCGAGCAGCTCGTCGAGGAGCGCGGGCTGGGCTGCCTCGAGCTCACCACCGCCCGCCCAGGCCTGGTCTACCTGCGCTGCCGGCCCAGCCGGACGTCCAAGGGCACCGCGGCGGACTTCGGGCTGCTCGTGGAGGCACGCGCCGGCTTCTGCACCCAGCTGGCCGGGCACCGCCCGGGCCCGATCTTCGTCGACGCGCAGGCGTCCGGCAGCGGCACGGCGTTCCTGCTCATCACCTCGGCGCTCGCGCTGCTGCGCCGCCGGGCCGCGACGGGCCACGGCGGCTGGGCCGAGACGTCCCTCTACGACGGTCTGCTGGCCACCCTCGGCTGCATGATCGGGCGCTCCGAGCGGGCCGCCACGGAGATCGAGTCGTACTGGGAGAAGGGCTCGACCTTCCCCAACTTCCTGTACCGCTGCGCGGACGGCGAGCTGCTCCAGGTCTGGTTCGGCGGCAAGGGCATGTACGCGCGCCTCATCGAGGTGCTCGGCGACACCCCCAGCGCGGAGGGCTACTACGCCGACCAGATGACCGGGGCGCTGAACGAGCGCGCCCGGCGCTGGCGCTCCCCGTTCGCGCTGCGGCCGCGGGCGGACTGGCTGACCCGGCTGCGGGCCGCCGGGATCGCCTGTGAGCCGGTGCTGCGCCCCGGTGAGGCGCTCGCCGACCCGCACCTGGCCGAGATCGGCCTCGCCGTGCCCCGCTCCGAGGCGGGCCACGAGGACGTCGTCGTCGGCTCGCCGATCTCCGTCCAGTCAGCGGAGCCGGCCACCGACACCGCAGCCGCAGCCGGTGTCGGCGCCGGCGCCGCAGCGGGCAGGCGTGGCCCGCAGGCGGGAGGGGCGCCGGGGCTCGCGCTGCACGGCGTGCGGGTCCTGGACTTCTCAGCCTTCGTGGCCGGCCCGCTCGCCGCCCAGGTGCTGGCCGACCTGGGCGCGGACGTCATCAAGGTCGAGCCGCCGGGTGGTGAGGCGATGCGGGCCGCGGCCTACGCGGTGGCCGCCTGCCAGCGCGGCAAGCGCAGCCTCGCCATGGATCTGGGCGCCGCCGAGACCAGGCCGGTCGTCGAGCGGCTGATCCGCTGGGCCGACGTCGTCCTGCACAACTTCCGCGTCGGCGTGGCCGAGCGGCTGCGCATCGACGCCGGCACCGTCGCCGCGCTCAACCCGAGCGCCGTCTACTGCCACGCCAGTGCCTTCGGGCCGTCCGGGCCGCGGGCGAAGCACCCGGGCAACGACGCGCTGATGCAGGCGCTGACCGGGCTGGAGCAGGCCGTCGGCGGCGCCGGGAACGACCCGGTGGCCCCGACCTGGATCCCGCTGGACATCACGGGCGGCTGGGTCGCCGCGGCCGGGATCCTCGCCGGGCTGTACGCGCGGGAGGCCACCGGGCGCGGGCAGCGGGTGGATACCAGCCTGCTCGGCGCCGGGATGCTCCTGCAGAGCGGCGTGTTCTTCCGGGACGGCGAACCCGTGGCCACCCCCACCCTGGACGCCGCCCAGACGGGCTACGGCCCGGGCTATCGCATCTACCCGGCCCGGGACGGCCGCTGGTTCGCGCTCGTCGTGCCGGACCGGGACGCCTGGCAGCGCCTGCGCACCCTGCCACCGCCCGCCGGCGTGGGCGTCAGCGGCGGCACCGCCACCAGCACCGACTCCAACACCAGCACCAGCACCAGCACCGGCACGCCGGTAACCGGCGGCGAACCCCTGCCCGAGGCGTACGTCCCGCTGCGCGGCGGCGCGCAGGACGCGCTCGCCCGCCAGGCGGAGGCCACGCTGGAGGCCACGTTCGCGACCGCGACGGCGGCCGAGTGGGTGGCGCACCTGCGTGCGCACGGCCTGGCGGCCGAGCTGGTCGACGAGCTCGACCGGGACGGGTTCCGCCGCGCGGTGCTGGACGATCCGGTGAACCGCCAGCTCGGGCGGGTCGCGTCCTACGACGTGGCGGACTGGGGCTGGTTCGAGCAGATCGGGCCGCTGCTGCGCTACGGCCCCCGCACTCCGGAAGCCCCCCGGCCGACGCTCCCCGGAATCGGCGAGCACAGCACGGACATCCTGACCGGGCTCGGCTTCTCCGCCGAGGAGATCAACAGCCTGTTGGCCAGCAAGAGCATCCACCAGGCGGGCCAGGTCCTATAATGAGCGGGTGTTCACTATCTTTGTGGAGGTGGATCGGTGGACTACGAGCTGATTGATGCCGACGGCCACTACTACGAGCCGGATGACTGCTTCTCCCGACACATCGAGTCCCGTTGGAAGAACGAGACCGTGCGGGTGGAACGCGGCACGGACGGTCTCGGCCGGGTCTTCATCGGCGACCGCCGCACCTTCATGAGCGTCATGCCCGGTGACTACGCCTCCGCGCCAGGAGCGCTGCAGGGGCTGTTCGTCGGTGAGGTCGCCGACGGCTTCACCCACCGGGAGGTCCTCAACGCCAAGGACCACCCCGCCTTCATCGAGCGGCCCGCCCGGCTGCGCCTGATGGACGACCAGGGCGTCGAGGCGAGCATCATGCTGCCGACGCTCGGCGTGGCCGTCGAGCAGGACATGGTGGATGACATCGAGCTCACCTACGCGAGCCTGCGGGCGTTCAACCGCTGGCTGGAGGAGGACTGGGGCTACGCGGCGGAGAACCGGATCTTCGCCGTGCCGATGCTCTCCCTGCTCGACCTCGACCACTGCCTGGTCGAGCTACGCCGGGTGCTCGACGCCGGGGCCCGCCTGGTGCACCTGCGCCCTGGCCCGGTCGGGGGGCGCTCCCCCGCCGACCCGGTGTTCGACCCGTTCTGGGCGACGGTCGCCGAGGCCGGTGTCGGGGTCGTCTTCCACGTCTCCAACAGTGGCTACAACCTGGCCTACGGGAGCCTCTGGTCTGAGGACGCGGGCAACCCGTCCCACCGCCAGTCGCCGCTGCAGTGGGCGCTGTGCAACACCGAGCGGCCGATCGTCGACACCCTGACCGCCCTGACCCTGCACAATCTCTTCGGCCGCCACCCCGGCGTGAAGATCGTCTCGATCGAGAACGGCAGCAACTGGGTCCGGCACCTGCTCAAGACCGTCGACAAGGCCGCGGCCCTGGGCCGGCGCGGCCCGATGATCGGCGGCCCGCTCAGCGCCCGCCCGAGCGAGATGCTCACCGAGCACCTGTGGGTCTGCCCGTTCCCGGAGGACGACGTCCACGACCTGATCGACATCCTCGGCCCGGACCAGGTCCTCTTCGGCTCGGACTACCCGCACCCCGAAGGCCTGCGCCAGCCGGTCGACTACGTGGAGCGCCTGGACACCTGCGAGCCGGCGGTGGCCCGCAAGATCCTGCGCGGCAACACCGCGGAGCTGCTGCGCATCCCCGACACCGGCTCGGACCAGCCCCGCCCGGCGCAGACCGCACAGGCCTGACCCGCAGGCCTGAGCGCGCCGCCGCCAGCGGGCTTCCTACCGAGGTTTCTCGTTGCCACCAAGCAAGAAGTGAGGATTTTGGCGGTTGGAACAGCCAAAATCCTCACTTCTTGTCGATCGTCAGGCGACCCCGCGCCCAGTTTGCCGTTATTGGGGTGAATTGCTGGCTGTGCGGCGGGTGGGCACGGACCACCAGACCGGCGGACGTCAGTCGGGATAGACCGGAAGGCCGTCGCAGTGCCAGCCGGCGTGTTCTTCCCCTGAATGGTCCCCGGCATTGTAGGCCACGTTCCGGCTGGACAGCTCACGCCAGCCGGAATCCGTCCATCCGTACAGCGTGTTGATTTCGTTGTAGGCCTCGGGGCGGGCCGGGTCATCATTTCGCTCCGAGGCACTCGCCAACAGCGTCACGGTCTCGCCCTGCTTTCCGCAGGCGTAACCGATCCAGCCGCTGTTGGCACTGTCGACCGCCCACCCGCTCTCCGGCTCCGGTCGCTCTCCCGGCGGATCGGACCGCACGAGCCGACCGTCTCGGTGGCTCAACACCGTGAACCACTCGGTGTGCGCTCCATGATCGGTCAGCAGTACGATCTCCGCGCCTGGCACGCCGTCCACCTGCGCGGTTCCGTACCAGGGCTCGTCCGGACCGGTGGCAGGCCCGTCGAACCGGAACTCGCCGACCGAGCCCCCGGCCGGCAGGACCCGCAGCAGCCAGCGCTGCGGGGCGACCTGGACGAGCCCGATGTCGTCGGCGGTCCCGTCCGCATCAACGTCGGCCGTGCCGACACGGGTGCAGGCGGAAACACCGTCGCAGGCGTTCCCAGCGTGCCGGACGCCGCCCTTGCCGCCACCGTCATCGCAGGCCGCGGCCGAGATCGACAGAATCACCAGAATCGGAAGAATCGGCAGAACTCGCTGCGGGAGACGCAGCCAGGAAAACGGGTAGCGGCTTTTTCGCATGGCCCGGGAGAACCCCTCGGAAATCAGATGGTTTCGACCTTGATCAGCATTTCCGTTCAGGACGCTACCGCACGGCTCCAGGCTGGGTCAGCCCCGAGGATGAATCCGCATCCTGAAATCGCTGTCGGTGGCGCGACACGCCCATCCAGAGCGACCGCGGCGTCCGAAAAAGATACGCCGGCTGTCTTTTGAATGACACGAAAAGAACCCCCGGGCATGCTTCCACCGCCGGACCGGTGTTTCCGTGGGGCGGTTCCGCGGAACCGCCCCACGCCCCGCGGTCCCGCTCAGGCGGCCGGCACAGGCATGGCCGCGTGGACCGGCACCGATGTCCCGTTCTCGTCGACGAAGCCGACATAGCAGCTCGTCCGGCGGGTACCCGCGCGCCAGCTCTCCGGATCGATGGGGTTCCACTGCGGCGTCAGCGACGCGGAATCGAAGCGGTCCGTCCGCAGGTAGGGCGCGGCGAGATCGGCGCATAGCTGGCTCGCCTGCTCGTCGAGCCAGCTGTCGGACGGCGGGCCGTCTCCAGGYGGTGTCCCCGGTACCGTGACGGCACCGATGCTCTGCAGGTTGTGGGGGGCAGCACAGGACGTCTCGGTCAGGTGGCCCGCGTCGTCGCTGAAGCAGGTTCCAACAGCGGGCACCCAGCCCTCGAACGGCATGAAGGCCGTCAAAGAATCCGTCTCAGTCCCGCTCGCCACGATCCCACAGGTGACCGACCGGTCGCCCTGCTCCCACCCCACACTATCCGGATAAACCGCGCCGGCGCCGAAGCGCCCGTACGGGTCGAGTGGATAACCAAGATATTCGTCCATCATCTGCGAGCAGTACCGGGCGATGATATCGGGCCACTCCTCGGGCCTGGGATAGAAAGCCGAGCTCGAATACTCCTTGTCGAGATCCGTGTCGTCGACCGCCTCGAAAAGGTGGCGATCCTCGCAGGGGACGTCCTTCACATCCGACTTGCTGATTTCCTGCCGCCAGGTGTAGCAGTGCCCGGTCGCATAGATGTACTGCTCGAGATCGACGGTCCGGTCCGCGCCGGCGGTGCCGGGCGACGATGGGAGCGGCGTCCCGTCCGTCGCGGCACGGGAGTCGCCGGCGCGGGACTCCACCGCCGCGCAGCCGACCGCGCCGACGAGCACGACATTGATCGCAATGGTCACCACGGGGCCACGCCAGCCCCGCCACGTTCTGTTGACACGATCTCGGTCGATGGACATGACAGGTTCCGCTCCCTGGGCACGAGGATCAGTACGCGCCGCGACGGTTCGAGTCGCCGACCCGGGTCCTGGTGAATCTGCCGGGTCTCGCCTCGCCCCTACCACCAACGGCTCCCACCACCGGCAGCGCAGCCGACCATCTTAGGACAAGCTGCGAACAAGTTCGCATCGGGCTGCCCCCAGGCCGGCAGCGCGCCGAGCCAACAGCAGCACCCGTCCGCACCGCACCGCACCGCACCGCACCGCGAAATGTAACCGCACCTGGTTACATTTCGCGCCGGACGCGACGCCGTGACCTCCGCACGCAACGCCCGGCTCGTCGCCATCTGCCAGCACGTGCGATCACCAGAGACCGGGGCTCGGGTGATCGAGGCCCTCGCCAGCGGAATACCCACCGTGACCGAAGCCCTCGCCGGCCGGGGGATGCCTCCTGCGCACTACGTCGACAGCGGCATCCGGTTCACCGTGGTCCTCCACCAACACGCACCCGCACCCGCACCCACCGGACGTACGGCTGCCAAGGCATTTCTGGGTACCACGGAACATCGCGTTCACCAGGCGCTGACCCAGAACGGAAGGACGGTCCGCGAGCTCGCCGAAGAACTCGCGCTTTCCGCCCCGAGTATCCGCAAGGCACTACGTGGCCTCCGCGACCGCGGACTCGCCACCCAGAGCGGCGGCCGAGGAAGAATCACTCCTTACCAAAGAAAAGAATCCGCGGCCGGGCCCGGCGGGCCGCGGTAACCGGCCGACGCACCGGAATTCTGCCCACGGCGGTCGGCCGGCGGTGCTCAGACGTTGGCCGTGCCTGCCCCGGCGGCGGGGTTCGCCGGGTCGAGCCGGCCAGTGGTTTCCACTGGGCGCCCGGCGCCATCCACCAGGCCGACCAGGCAGGTGGCGGTGCGGGTGCCCGCGCGCCAGCTCTCGGGATGGATCCGGTGCCAGCTGACCTCGACGACCACACCGCCGTTGCCGCGGCTGTCGCCGTGGTCCAGGTAGGGCGCGAACCTCGGCGAGCAGGCGGCGTCGGTGAGCTCGTCGATGCGCTCGACCGAGGGCGGTGCGCCGTCGGCGCTGTCGGGCAGGACGGCCGTTCCGACGCTCTCGAAGTGATGAGGCCCCTCACATGGGACCACGTCGTCCTGCTGGTCGGCGACCTCTCTGAAGCAGGTACCCGCCGGAAAGGTCTGCGCCTGGTCCGCTCCCCGGACACCGCCGGAAAACGTGTAAAGGAACCACGGCCGAGCCGGATCGACCTCGCCCTTGACAGCCAGCCCGCAGACGACCTCTCGGTGACCATCGCCCCACTCCGGTCGCGGGGGATGAATCGAGCTCGCCGTGTACCGCCCGAACGGGTCCAGCGAATAGCCCAGGTAGGTCGTGACCATAGGGCCACAGTGACGATCGGCGATGTCGTTCCACTCCGACGGGTAAGGGGCGTCGTCAGGGTAGGCGGGGCTCAGGTCGAGCCTCCCAACCGCCTCGAACAGGTGCGGGCCGGCACACGGGACGTCTTTCACCGAGGTGTCACCCGACGCCTGTGACCAGCGGTAGCAATGCCCTGACTCCCACGTCCATCGGCGTAGCTCCGGGAAGTTCTCGTCCGAGGCATCGGCCGTTTCCCCGGCAGCCGGCCCCGTAGGACCGGCCGACGGGCCTGGCGCGGCGGCGGGCACCGTCGTGCGCGGCACGTCGTCGAACTCTGACCGGACGAACGCCACCAGGGTGCTGACCAGGAGGGTCAGGCTGATCGCGGCAAGGATGACCCGGCCGCGAGTCCATCCACCGCGGGGCGGGCGCGGTGGGCGCCCCGCGGAGCCGGCCCAACGCGCCCGCCTGCCGCGGGCGCGCCGCGGCTTCGCCAGCAGCGGCGACCGTTCGTCCTCGGCTGCTCCGAAGCGGGCGATCGCATCCCGGGTGCGCGCCGGTGCCTCGTATCGGGTCGCCGCGGCGACGAACGCGTCGTCGAGGACCAGCCCGGCGAACGGGTCCGGTTCCGCGGCAGCATCGGCGGGCATGTGCGGGCTCCTCGGGTCAGGGAATCATCGGCTGGCCGCGGTCAGGCGGCCAGCACCATGAATCAACTGAAACCCAATGCGCTGATCTGGCTACCGTCGGCTGCGCAGCAGGCCATAGCAGGACAGAACGCAAAGAAGATCGCAATCGCCGCCACCGGGGTCCGGCGCGTGCGGCACGCGCAGTCGTCAGGCGGCTCGTGCGGTGGTCAGGCGGCTCGTGCGGTGGTCAGGCGGCTCGTGCGGTGGTCAGGCGGTGCGGGCGCGCAGGAGGCGGCCGGGGGCCGCGTCGGGGAGGTCCTTGCCGGCGGTGCGGGTCGCGACGCCGTTCACCCAGACGTACTCGATGCCGGTGCTGCGCACCACCAGACGGTCCGCGCCGCCCGGCTGGTCACGGACCCGCTCGACCGGGGTCGTGCCCACCGTCGCCGGGTCGAAGGCGACCAGGTCGGCGTGGAAGCCCTCCTGCACCAGGCCGCGCTCGGCGACGCGGAAGGCCTGTGCCGGCTGACCGGTGAGCCGCCACACCGCGTCCTCGAGCGACAGCACGCCGCGCTCGCGGACCCAGTGGCCGAGCAGATGGGTCGAGTAGCAGGCGTCGCAGAGCTGGCTGGCGTGGGCACCGGCGTCCGACAGCCCGAGCAGCGTGCGCCGGTCGGCGAGCAGGTCGCCGACCTCGGCGTCGCCGTCGTTGTCGAGCACCACCCGGAAGCGGGTCAGCTCGGTGTCGCCCAGCGCCAGGTCGAGCATCAGGTCGAACGGGGTGGTGCCCCGCTCGGCGGCCAGCCGGTCGAGCGGGATGCCGACGGCGTCGTGGTGCGCGCCGGTCTCCTCGACGTCGATCTTGGGCCAGCGGTGGCTCCACGCGGCCAGCGTCGCCGGGCGGGCCCGGTCGCGCCAGGTCTGGTCCCGGTACAGGTCGGCGCGTTCGGCCCGCGGCCGGGCCAGTACTTCCTTCCACTCGTCGATCTCGGCGAGCGGCACCGGATCATCCATCGTGATCTGCATGACGATCGGGCGGCAGGCGATCTGCGGGTAGACCTCGCCGGGCAGCGCCGCGCCGCGCTCGACGGTGCGCAGCGCCGCACCCGGCTTGTCCGCCCGGGCGACCAGCGCCGTCCAGGTCACCGGCACGTTGTAGCGGGTCGCGAGCTCGGAGAACTGGTCGACGAACAGGCCGGGGCCGATGGAGACCTGCACGACGCCCCGGCCGAGCTCGCCGAGCACCGAGACCAGCTCGTAGACCTCGCTGACCTCGGCGAACCGGCTGGGCACCGGACGCCCGTAGGCACCCTGGTGGGCGGGCTGGCGGGAGGTGGAGAACCCCAGCGCACCCGCGTCGAGCGCCTCACGGACGATCTCGCGCATCCGCCCGATCTCCTCGGGCGTGGCCACCCGCTCCTCGCCACCGGTGACGAACGCGCGCAGCGGCGAGTGCCCGAGGAAGGCACCGACGTTGAGGCGCTTGGGCCGGGCGTCGAGCGCGGCGAGGTACTCGGGGAAGGTCTCGAAGCACCAGTCGATGCCGGAGTCGAGCGCGTCCAGGGACATCCCCTCGACGTTCTCCAGGATGCGCATGATCGTGTCGCGGTGCTCGGGGCGGGTCGGGGCCACCCCGAAGCCACAGTTCCCCATGATCACGCTGGTGACGCCGTGCCAGCTCGACGGGGTGAGGTCACCGTCCCAGAGGATCTGCGCGTCGTAGTGCGTGTGGACGTCGATGAACCCCGGGGCGAGGGTGAGCCCGCCCAGGTCGACGATCTCCGTCTCGGCGGCTGGGGTCAGCTCGCCGGGTGCGGCGACGGCGACCACACGGCCGCCGCTGACCGCGACCTCGGCGGGGCGGGCGGGAGCCCCCGTTCCGTCGATCAACGAGGCCTGACGCAGCAGGAGGTCCATCGAGACTCCGATCGGTCACCAGCGAGCAACGATCCTCACGAAGATAGCAAATGCTCACTTAGTTTTCGAGCGACCCGGCAAGGCGCAGCGCGCGCCCGACCCACGCACGCCTGGCGCCGGGGGCGGCCCGCCGGATGTCATCCCGACCGGACGACCCACGAACCGGACGACGCGGCAGGGGCAGGGGCAGGGGCAGGGGCAGGGGCAGGGGCAGGGGCAGGGGCAGGGGCAGGGGCAGGGGCAGGGTGACATTAGTGTCAGAGGTCGGGATCAGGCCACCGTCGGGCAATCCCGCGAGACCGCGACCACCGACGCGGAGCAGTCACCCGGCCCCGCCCCGGACCGCCCGCTCCCGATCCAAGCCCGGCCCACGTCGTGTCTCGTTGCCACCAGCCACGCCGAACGAGTGCGACCGGCGGTCCACCCAGCAGCTTTCCCGCCTCCTACCAGGGCGTTCAGGGTGCCATTGGCCCGCTGGGCGGGTTCCCCATCCCCTGCCTCGCCGCGGGCCGCGTACAGCGGTGGCGGCGACTAAAGGCGTCCTTGTGGCCTCTTGCCTTCAGGGACTTGCGGAACCCGCGCCGCTCGCAACGTCAACAGGCGTTCCGTAGGAGGTCACAGGGAGCCCTCTAGTTCCGCGAACACGACAGCGGAACCCGCCACGAAAACCAGACAGCAGTGTCAGATCACCAGATCTCGCACCCGGGCTGGGAGGCGGACGGCCTCACCCGATGCCGTCCGACTCCCAACCCGGCCTCCCAGCCCTGCTTCCGGACCCGGCCGCAGGCGAACCGGAAGCGCCTGAATCACTGGGATCCGCCGTCGCCCTCGCCACCACCGGCGGTGGCGGCCGGAACAGCGCCGCGGGCGGCCTCGAGCTCGCCTCGCAGCCCGGCGACCTCGTCACGCCATCTCGCCACGGCGGCTTCCTTGATCTCCCCGTAGCCCTTCACCGCCTGCGGGGAGCGGGCGGCCCGCAGCAGCGCCTCGTACGGCACCGCGGGCCCCGGTTCGARCAGCTCGGTCATGAGCCGTTCGAACTCCTCGATCACGGCGCGCTCGGTCCGCCGGTCGGCGAGCAGGCCGAACGGATCGAAGGGCGTCCCGCGCAGCGGCTTCATCGCGCGCAGCAGGCGGAACGCGGCGGCGTAGGGCCGGCCCGCCGGGAGCTTCTTCGACATGCCCAGCGCGCGCAGCACCGGCGGGTGAAGGTGGTAGGTCACCTGGTACGGGCCGTCGATGCCCAGCTCACTCGCGACCTGGTCATAGTCGACCTTCAGGTGCAGCCGAGCGACCTCGTACTCGTCCTTGTAGGTCAGCAGCTTGAACCAGGCCTCGGCCACGGCGCGGGTGAGCTCCCACCCGTGCTCGGCTCCGTCGCGGGCCGCCGCCTTCTCGACCAGCCCCACGAAGCGGCGTGCCAGCCCGGGACCCGAGTAGTCGATCACCTGCGCGGTCCGGCGGACAAGTAGATCGCGCAGATCAGGCAGCTCACGCAACGCGCTCGGCAGGGCCGAACCGTCGACCAGTGGCGCGGCCCGGTCGAGCGCCACCGGCGATGGATCGTGCAACGCCGGGCCGCTCGCCGAAACCCTTCCCACCGCCGCGGAGCCGCCCGCCGCAGAGCCGCCCGCCGGGGAACCGCCTGCCGCGGAACCACCCGCCGACGGGTCCGCGGGGCCCGCTGCCAGGCAGGCCTCGACCGCGGCGGGATCGTGGGCAGCCCACCGGCCCCACTCGAACGCCTCGCGGTTCGCGGCGGCGGCCCGGCCCTGACGGCGCAGCGCGGCCTCGAGGTCGTCCAGGGTCAGCGGCAGCCCGCCGAGCTGGAACGCCGCCCCGAGCAGGACGACGTTGCCGAGGAGCTGGTCGGCGAAGACCCGCTCGGCGATCCGCCGCCCATCCACGAACGCCGTGCGCTCGGTGCCGAGCCGGCCTTCGACCGCTCGGCGCAGGTCGTCGGGATCGGGCGCGGCGGCGTTGCCCTGGAGCATGGCGGTGGTCGGGGTGAGCTCCGCCTCGACCACCGCGATGGTGTGCCCGGGCCTGGTCCGGCCCAGGTTGGAGGCGGTCGCGGCCTGCAGGATGTCTCCGGAGAGATACAGGTCCGCGCCGCCGGACCCGACAGTGGCGGACCCGATCTCGGCCCGGGACGTCGCGAGGTTCAGGTGCGAGACGACCGCACCCGCCTTCTGCGACAGCCCGGTCTGGTCGACGCCACCGACGACGAGGCCGGCCTTTTCGGCCGCCGCGGCGATGATCCGGCTCGCGGTGACGATGCCCGTCCCGCCGATGCCGGTGAGGTAGATGCCGTACTGGCCGTCGACGCGCGGGGCGTCCGGCACCGGCAGGGTGCCCGCCGGGAGCGCGGGCCGGGCGTCCCGGCCACGCCGGCGCCGGCCGCCCGCCGAACCGGCACCGGCACCCGAACCGGCACCACTCCCCGCCGCCGCACCCCTCCCCTGCTCGGGGATGTCCGCCTTCGGCGCGCGCCGCACGGACCGCACGGACCGCGCCGGCCGCAGGCGCGACCGGCGCTTCGGACGCACCGTGACGAATGACGGGCAGTCGCCGTCCAGGCAGGTGTAGTCGCGGTTGCAGGACAGGTCGTCGATGCGCCGCTTGATCCCGAGCTCGGTCTCGACGGGCAGCACCGACAGGCAGTTGCTCTTGGTGCCGCAGTCGCCGCAGCCCTCGCAGACGGCCTCGTTGATGACGACCCGCCGGGGCGGTTCGGGCAGCTCACCGCGCTTGCGCAGCCGCCGCGCCTCCGCCGCGCAGCGCTGGTCGTAAATGATCACCGTCACGCCGGTGACCTCGCGCAGCTCCTCCTGGACCTGCGGCAGCGCATCGCGCCCGCGTACCTGGACGCCCCGCGCCCAGCGGGCCCGGCGCCCGTACCGCTTCGGGTCCTCCGCGCAGACGACGATCCGCCGCACGCCCTCGGCTTCCAGCGCCCGGGTCATCGCCGGGACGTCCATCAGGCCGGTGACGTCCTGACCACCGGTCATGGCCACGGCGGCGTTGTAGAGGATCTTGAAGGTGATGTCGGCGCCGGCCGCCACGCTCGCCCGGATGGCCAGCGTCCCGGAGTGGCTCAGCGTGCCGTCGCCGAGGTTCTGGATGAGGTGCGGCTCGCCGACGAACGGGGACAGCCCGATCCACGGGACGCCCTCGGACCCCATCGGCGTCGGCGGCATGCTGGTCATGCCCTTGTTGCGGCTCTCGAAGTACATGATCCCGTGGCAGCCGACGCCACCGCCGACGAGCGCGCCGTCCGGGAAGACGGTGGAGCGGTTGTGCGGGCACCCGCTGCAGAACCCGGGCGACCGCGAGGGCAGGTCGATCAGCGGCAGCGGCACCGGCACCCGCCGTGGCTGCGCGGCACCCGCGGACGCGGCGGCGGCCCCGGAAGCACCGGCGGAAGCGCCCGCGGGCACGGCCAGCTCCGGGCGCACCCGGGTGAGCGCCTTCGCGATCACCGCCGGGTCCAGCTCGCCGACGCTGGAGAGCAGCGTGCCACCGCCGACGGCCCGCTTCCCGTGGATCGGCGTCAGGACACCCGCCTCGTGCAGGACCGAGCGCAGGTGGGTCTCGACGAACGGCCGCTTCTCCTCGACGACGACGATCTCGTCGACGGACCGGGCGAACTCGGTGACGGTGCTCTCCACCAGGGGATACATCATCCCGAGCTTGAGCACCCGCACGCCCGCGGCGGCGAGGTCGCCGGGACGCACACCGAGATCGGTGAGCGCCTGGACGACGTCGAAGTACGTCTTGCCACCGCAGACGATGCCCAGCGGCGCGCCCGGGGCGGCGCCGACGACCCGGTCGAGGCCGTTACGGCGGGCGTAGGCGGCGGCGGCGCGCAGCCGGTGGTCGACGACGAGCGCCTCCTGGCCGGGTACCGCGTGCGGGCCGATCGTCACCTGCGGCCGGTGCCGCCACGCTACGCCGTCGACGAGCACGTCGGCGTCCGGCGGCTCCACCGGGTCGTGCCGGTCCAGGTCGAGGTCGACATTGCCGATCCCGTCCGCCACCGCGGTGACGATCTTCATCCCGACCCAGGAGCCGCAGTAGCGCGACAGCCGGTAGGCGTGGACGCCGAGGTCGAGGACCTCCTGCTGGTCACCGGGGTACAGCACCGGCACGCAGGCGTCCTCGAAGGTGAACAGGCTTTCGCAGGGCAGCGTGGACGACTTGGCTGTCGGGTCGTCACCGCAGAACATCACGACGCCGCCGCCGGGGCCGGAGCCCATCGCGTTGGCGTGCTTGAGGACGTCGCCGCAGCGGTCCAGACCGGGCGTCTTGCCGTACCAGGCCCCGACGACCCCGTCGACCTCGGTGTAGCCGCTGACCGCGCCCATCTGGCTGCCCCACACCACCGCGGCGGCGAGCTCCTCGTTGAGACCGGGGCGGTGCACGATCCGGTGCTCGCCGAGCGTGGCGCCGAGGCGGTCCAGCGTCAGGTCGAACGTGCCCAGCGGGGAGCCCGGGTAGCCGGAGACCATCGTCGCGGTCGTCAGTCCGTCCCGGGCGTCGACCTGCTCGCGGACCACCAGCAGCCGGGCGAGGGTCTCGACACCCGACAGCAGCTTCGCCGCCGCCCGGGCGGGGCGCGTCGCGGCCGCTTCCGTCCCCACCACCGTGGTCATGGGTAGAGCCTCGGGTTGACGTAGGCGAACTCGCCGCCCTTGAGCACCGCGCGACGGCGGCCCGGGTCCTGCAGGACGGTGATGTCGGTGGTCGGGTCGCCGTCGACGATCAGCAGGTCGGCGAGCGCGCCGGGACGGATCTGGCCGACGTCGAGGCCGACGAGCGGGCCCAGGTCGCGGGTGGCGGTGTTGATCGCCTCGACCGGGCTCATACCGACCAGCTCGACGTAGCGCTCCAGCTCGGCGGCGTAGGTGCCGTGCCGGGTCCACTGGTGGCCGAAGTCGCCGCCGGCGACGATGCGGATGCCCTCGTCGCGCAGCAGGCGCAGGCCCTCGACCTGGGCGTGGAACTCCTTCTCGTACCCGGCGCGCTCGATCTTGTCCGGGGTGACGCCCCACGGCTCGGCGTGGCCGCTGACCATCGCGTAGAGGTAGTGCAGGCCGGGGCACACCCAGACGTCGTCGCGCCGGGCCCGCAGCTCGCGCAGCGCGGCCTCGTCGAGGAAACAGGCGTGGTGGATGAGCCGCACCCCGGTGCGGGCGGCCATCGCGACGCTGGCGGAGCCGCGGGCGTGAACGGAGATGAACGCCCCGTGCCGGTCGGCCTCGTCGACGGCCGCGGCCAGCATCTCGTCGTTCATGTAGAGGTCGTCGGAGGGGTACTCGGGGACGATCCCGTCACCGGAGATGAACAGCTTCAGCACCCGTACGCCGGTGTCGCACTGCCGGGCGACGGCCTCGCGCAGGTCACGGGCGTCGGTGACGACGGTGGTCATCCCGGTGTCGGCGCTGATCGCGCCCGCCTCGGTGATCATCGTGCCGCTGGGGAGGATGCGCGGGCCCGGTAAGTAGCCGCGGTCGATCGCGTCCCGGGTGCGGATGTCGTCGAAGGGCTGGGAGACCCCGGCGCCGATGACGAGGGTGTAGCCGCTCTCCAGGTAGGTGCGGGCCACCGCGGCGACGTCGAGGGCGTGCGGCGCCGCGGGGGCGTTCGCCACCGAGACATGGTCGAAGACGAAGTCGAGTGGCCAGCTCAGGTGCACATGGGCGTCCCCGAGCCCCGGCAGGACGGCCGCGCCCCGGACGTCGACGACCCGCACCGCGTGCTCGTCCACCGCCAGCCGCCCGGCGCTGACCTCGGCGACGCGGTCACCGTCGAGCAGAATGTCGCCGTCGGCGATCACTCCCGCCGGCTGTTCCGAGCAGGTCACTATCCGGGCGTTCCTGATCAGCGTGCGCTCGGTCATGGTCGCGTTCCCCTCCCGACACGTCGACGACAGGTCTCACCCGCCGCCACCCGCCCAACCCCAGCTCGCCCAACTCCAGCTCGGCCGAGCCCCGGCTCCGCCCGCCGCCAGCTCCGCCAGACGTCAGCTCCACCCGACGTCAGACGATCACGGTTCGGATGCCTTCGGCGCGGTTGAGCAGGGCGATCCCGTCGTTGATCTCGTCCAGGCTGATCTTGTTCGAGACCATCGAGCTGAGGTCCAGCCGCCCGCTCTCGGCCAGCCTGATGAATCGGGGCATGTCTCTGAGAATCTGCGCGCCCCCCACCACGGAGCCAGCGATGCGCTTGCCGGAGAAGATCGCGGAGATCGCCGGCAGGGTCAGCGTCGCGTCCTTCGCGGGCATGCCGACCAGGGTCACCGCACCCTCGGCCCGGGCCATGTTGAAGGCCTGCACCATCAGCGCGGGCAGGCCGACGACCTCGAAGCTGTAGTCGACACCGCGGCCCGCGGTAAGGTCGCGAACCTGCGCGACCGGGTCGCCCTCGGCCGGGTCGATCACGTGGGTCGCGCCGGCGATCAGGCTCGTCTCGCGCCGCCCCGCCGACAGGTCGATGGCGATGATGGTGGCCGCGCCGGCGATCCGCGCGCCCTGGATGACGGACTGCCCGACACCACCGCAGCCGATCACCGCGACGGACGAGCCGGGGGTGACCCCGGCCGTGATGAGCGCGGCACCGAGCCCGGTGGTCACTCCGCAGCCGATCAGCGCGAGGTGCTCGTCCGGCAGGTCGGTCTGGACCGCGATCACCGACGCCTCGTCGACCACCATCGCCTCGGCGAACGTCCCGCAGCCGCACACCGCCGGCGCCTGGCGGCCGTCGGGGAGCGTGAAACGCGGTTTCGCCTTGACGGGACCACCCAGCTCACAGTGGTTCGACATGCCGTTGATGCACCACCAGCACGAACCGCAGGCCGGCGAGACGGAGGCGAGCACCCGGTCGCCCACCCGGACCCGGCGGACCTCCGCGCCGACCTCCTCGACCACGCCGCAGGCCTCGTGACCCGGCACGGTCGGCAGCGGCAGCGGCGAGAGACCGTTGATGACGGTCAGGTCGGTGTGGCAGATGCCGCTCGCCCTGATCCGGACCAGCACATCCCGCGGGCCGACCGCGGGCTGCGGCACATCCTCCAGGACCAGCGGCTTCTCGGCTTCGTAGGCGACGGCGACCCGCACGGACGATCCTCCTATCGGCACGGACGGGCGGCGGCACGGGGAGACACGTGCGCCGGGTCCGCGCAACAGCCCCGACGATATTTCAGTAACCGCTCACTCCGCAAGACCTACGACATTTGCCGTAAGTATGTGAGCACTCTGTTATCATTCGGCCTGACAACGGTGCCGACGATGGTGAGGTCCTCGTGGGGTCCCTGGATGGCCGCATAGCAATCATCACCGGCGCCAGCCGCGGCATCGGCGCGAACATCGCCGAGCGCCTCGCCGGCGAGGGGGCGGCCGTTGCACTGGTCGCACGCACGGTCGACGCGGGGTCCGCGCCGCTGCCCGGCTCGATCACCGAGACGGTCGAGCGAATCCGGGCCGGCGGCGGCGAGGCCGTCGCGATCCGGGCCGACCTCACCGACCCGGCCGACGTCGAGACGGTCATCGAGCGGGCCGAGGCGGCCCTCGGGCCGGTCGACATCCTGGTCAACAACGCGGGGGTCAACTTCTACGGGCCCGCGCTCGACATCAGCCCGCGGCGCTACGCGCTGATGTTCCAGATGATGGTGCACGCCCCCTTCCGGCTCTGCCAGCTCGCCGTCCCCGGCATGGTCAGCCGCGGCCGGGGCTGGATCGTGAACATCACCTCGAAGCAGGCCCGGCACCCGGCCGGCCCGCCTTACCCGGACTGGTCGCGCGACGGCTGCGTCCCCTACGGCATGTGCAAGGCGGCGCTCGACCGGCTCTCCACCGGCCTCGCCGCGGAGCTCGAGGGCACCGGGGTCGCCGTCAACGCCCTCGGCACGGCAGGCCTGGTCATGACCCCGGGCGTCGCCGTCGTCTCCCCGCACACGCCGGACAATGTCCCCGTCGAGCCGGACAGCGCGATGGCCGACGCGGCCCTGCGGCTGTGCGGCGTCGACCCGGCGACCGCGACCGGAAAGATCGTCTACAGCATGCACTACCTCGACCAGCCCTTCCAGGAAGGCCCCTGGGCGCTCGCCGAGACCTTCTGAGGCTCACAGAACACAAAGCGCGAAGCTGAGGCGGCCGCCCTCGTTCAGATCGGGGGCGACCGCCTCGCGCTCGGGTTCGGCCGTTGCCGCCAGGCAAGCCCACAGAGGTGGTTGGCGGCAGAGAATGCCGCTAGGCCGGGTCGAGCGTCGCCAGCAGCAGGGCGGTGTCCTGCTGGAAGACCCTGATCTCGCGGATCACGCCCGCCCGCACCCGGATCAGCTCGACGACGTCGACCGTCGCCGCGCGGCCGGTGGACGTCGCCGTCCAGGTCTGGGTCGTGAGCTGGACGACCAGCTCACCTGCGTCTCCGGCGTCCCCCGACTCCCCGGACCCGCCGGCATCGCCGGACCCGCCGGCATCGCCGGACCCGCCGGC
>NZ_MOWP01000009.1:0-333039 GCF_001983215.1 Frankia sp. CcI49 | reverse complement strand
CCGGACCCGCCGGCATCGCCGGACCCGCCGGCATCGCCGGACCCGCCGGCTGCGGTGCCGGTACCGGCACCGCAGCCGTTGATCCTGGTGTCGCTGATCGTGCGGCTCCAGTAGCGGGCGAACTCGACGCCCATCCGCTCGACGCCGGCATGCCCGGAGTACCAGCCGCCATGGGGAAGGGAGGCCGGCTGCTGGATGCGGATCTGCGGGTCGAACAGCGCGAACGCGCCGTCCCGGTCACCGGCGAGGAACCGCCGGGCCAGCTCCTCCACCACGGCGGCCGGGCTCTCCCGCGCGAGCGCGTTCCCGCTCACGCCTCCCGGACTTTCCGCTGCTCGCGGTAGGCCTCCACCGCGGCGGCGAAGTTACGGTGCAGGTGCTGCGGGGCCGGCTCGTTGCGGCCGAACACGACCGTGTCGAATCCGCCCGTGCGGACACCGGGCTCCGTGCGGCCGGCCACCCAGAAGTCCTCACCGTCGACGACCGTCTCGCAGATCCACGGTGCCATGTCGACGGCCTTGGCACGCTCCGTCTCCGAAAGCCCGGGACGCAGGTAGACGGAGTGCAGGACCTGGGAGGTGGCGCTGCCGGTCGGCATGATCTGCCACAGCTCGATGTGCCGGCTGTCGAAGGTCATGCAGGTGTTCGGGAAGAGCGAGTACTGGTAACTGAAATGCTGCGTGACGTCGCCCCACTCGCCAACGGGGCGGTCGATCAGCTCGTCGATCGAGCGCAGCGCGGAGCAGTTACGCAGATGGGCACCGAACGCGTCGAAGGTCAGCACGCCTCCGTACGCGTAGGTCCGCAGCGTCTTCCGGTGCAGGTAGTTGAAGTGGTAGTTCTCCCGGAAGGTGTCGAGCGTGACCTTCCAGTTGCCCCCCACCTCGTGGATGTGCGGCGCGTTGTGCGGCGTCCAGCCGGCAAAGTCGAGCATGGCCAGCTCACCGGCGAGCTGCGGACCGAGATAGGCGTCGATGTCCAGCGGCTCGCCGCCCGGCCGCAGCCGGCCGACGATCAGCCCGTACCCCTCGGCCACCGGCAGTTCGACGAGACCCTTGTCCTCCCGACACATCCCGTCGAAGTACTGCTCGGACGGAACGCTGACCAGGCTGCCTGCCAGGTCGTAGGTCCAGGAATGGAAGGGGCAGCTGAACCTCTTCGCCTTGCCCGTGCCGTCCGCCAGCCGCACGCCACGGTGCCGGCAGGCATTCGTCAGGGCCCGGAGCTGGCCGCCCGCGTCCCGCGTCAGCAGGATCGAGGTGCCGCAGATGTCCACCGTGTGGTAGGTCTCCGGGCCGGGCAGGGCACCCGAAAGGCACAGCACGATCGGCTGGTTGCGGAAAAGCGCCTCGAACTCGTCCGAGAAGTACCCGTCCGAGTAGATCTCGGTCGACACCTCGAGCACCGAGTCGACCACGTCGGTGGTGTTGTTCTCGATGTGGTCGAGCAGCCGGCGTACCAGGCTGTGGTCCAGCGACTCCCTGTCCACGCCTCAGACCTCGATCGTCGCCGGGTCAGCCGGGGTGAAGTCGTAGACGCGGCAGGCGTTCCCGACCGCGATCTTGTGCTGAACGTCCTCGGAGAGATGGGCGAGCCAGCCGCTGGCGAGCTTCGAGGTGTCCGGCCAGGTGGAGTCGGAGTGCGGGTAGTCGCACTCGAGCATCACGTTGTCCTCGCCGATGATGTCCAGCAGCCGGATACCGGCCGCGTCCTCGATGAACGTGCCGAAGACGTGGTCGCGGAAGAGCTGGCGGATGTCGGTGTCGAGGTTGAAGCTGGCCGTGCCCTTGGCCTCGCCGCGCTCGTGGCTCGCGTTCATGTCGATGTCGAAGCGCGACGCCCAGAACCGCTGCTTGTCGATGACCTGCTCGGCCCGCTCCAGGAAGTACGGAATCCAGCCGATCGAGCCCTCGGAAAGCGCGATCTTCAGGTTCGGGAACTTCTCGAACTTGCCGCTGAACAGCCAGTCGAGCAACGTGCCGGCCTGGTTCGCCGCCGCCGAGTAGGCCATGAACGCCAGCGTCGGCATGTCCGGCGAGGTGCGGATCAGGTTCGACGAGGAGCCGACGTGCATCGAGACCACGAAACCGGTCTCGTTGCAGGCGTCCAGCATCGGGTCCCAGAAGTCGGTGTGGATGGACGGGAGCCCGAGCTTGGTCGGGTTCTCCGAGAAGGCGATCGACTTGGCGCCACGCGCCGCCGTGCGCCGGATCTCGGCGGCAGCGGCCACCGGGTCCCACAGCGGGATGATCATCATCGGGATGAAGCGCCCCGGGTAGGCGGCGGCGAAGTCCTCCAGGATGAAGTCGTTCCAGGCCTGCACGCCCAGCAGGGCGAGCTCCTTGTCCTTCGCCTCGTGGAACACCTGCCCGCAGTACCGCGGGAACGACGGGAACAGGATCGAGGAGAGCACCAGCCCCTGGTTCATGTCGGCCACCCGGGCCGCCGGCTCGTAGCAGCCGGGCCGCATGTCCTCGTACGAGATCGGCTCGGGCGAGAACTCCTCGCGGGACTTGCCCGCGACGGCGTTGAGGCCGGTGGTGACGATCTGCCTGTCCTCGTAGACCCAGAACTCGGACGTGCCCTCGCGCACGATCCGCGGGCCCGTGTCGCGCCACTTCTGCGGCAGCCGCTCCTGCCAGAGCCGTGCCGGCTCGATGAGATGGTCGTCGACTGAGATGAACCAGCCCAGTGTCACAAGTCCTCCCTGACGGCCACCCACTCGACGGCCACGCACCTGACGGTCACAGGAGCGATCAACTTCCTAAGAAAGCGAACGCTCACCTATATGTTAGCCACGGCACGCCCCAGGCACCAGCCACACTCGTCGGCCGCCCGCCAGGAGGAATCGACGACGGCGAGCCTGCCGGTGTCAAGCCGAAGGCGGTCGAGGTGGCGGCGGCTCCGGGTGCGCGGGTTGGATCCTCCTGGCCGCCAGATCCTGATCTCGGCTCCTCGCGCCGCGCGTGGTCGGCCCCACGCACCCTCGAGCCCCACGATGACGACCTGGCCCGCATCCCTGCCTCATCGCGCCCGACCAGCCCGCGGAACCGATGCCGAACAGTTCATTGACGCACTGTTCCGTTCAGTCGACATCTCAGTCGGGAGCCAATCGCTCCAGTAGCGCGACGCTCGTAGTGATGCAGTTTTCCTGCGCGCAGATCGACAAGGCCTACGTCCGGAGCGAAAACGGCAAACCAGGACGTCCACCTGGAGCTTCGACGCCCGCATTTGGCCAGGCGCATGTACAGGTCGACCAGAACCAGGTCGGCCAGAACCGCAGACCGGTCCGAGGCGACTACGATGACTGCCGTGGGAGCAGAGGTCTGGGGAACATTCGCCGTAAACGATCACTGTCGGAGTGACGCGTTTCTGCGCGAGGTGCTGCTGTTTGACCGGGTCGTCGTTCCAGTGCCGGCATCGGCCGCCGAACGGGACCGGTGGCGGCATCCCAATCCGAACGACCCCGATGAATCATGGGACCCGGACCGGCTTGAAAGCGTGCTCGCCGTACTGGGCACCCAACGGCAGCCCACCGGGGATGGCGCCGAGCTGGTGTGGGAGTCTCCCTGGGATCCCGGCCGCTGGCAGGCCGGCCGCTCCCGGCTCGACGTGGCCACGACCATTACCGGCATCGATGCTTTCTATGGCACCCGCCTGGTGCTCGCACTGGGTGACGACCTGCCGCGCGCGGTAGAAGCCGTCGCCGCCTATCCCTCGGAACGTTCCTGCTATGACGACCTGAGCCCCACGCCATCTCCCGATGAACCGACCGCAGCCGATGCACTGGTAATGCTGGCCCAGCCCCTCCTGGTACCCGACCTTTCCGATGGCGATTATTTGCGGGCCCTGCACGACGTTGTCACGCTCGCCAACGACCCGGATTTTCGGGCCGCCCGAGGCGCTTACCATGACTGGTTGCGCAGTTTCGTCGCCCGGCTACAGGTACCCGGCGCAGGTCTGGCTACTGTCCAACTGGATCAGGAATCTGTCACCGTGGCGCGCAGGCAGCTGACCGCCCTCCTGACAGCGGAGCGGCGGGTGCTGGCCAACAGGCGAAGCCGACGTCGGTGGACCATGATCGAGTGGGCGATGACCGTCGTCGGTGCCGCCGCGTCGGTCGGGCTCGCGTTGACCAGCCCGGAGGCTGCGATCGGAACCGGCAGTGCGATCGCCGGGTTCGGGGGCTGGGTCGCCGGGAGGCGGACTACGCCCCCCGAGTCCCGACCGCTGTGCGGAGCTTCCATGTTTGTGGCCGCCGATGAACGTCTGGACCTCTTCCAAACACCCCCACGGCCACCGACTGGTTAGTGCGTCGGAAGGCCCGGCGGCTCATCCGACCGCCTCCTCCGCTACACGACCCGCGACGCCCCCGCCACCCCGCCACCCCGGCACCCTAGGTGTGATCGACGATACGGTCGGTCAAGCTGACAGTTACACCGAAGTCCAATGGCCACACCGAAGTCCCAGTCGGAAAGCCCGATACCTGGACATAGCTGCACCAACCCCAGGAAACTCCGGCAAATGCAAGCACGTGCGATGGCCCGAAGGACAGCGGAGTGGAGCGCCCAGGCGGTCAGGTGGGCCCGCCTGCACCCGCGGGCAAGTACCGGCATCGGCGGGGCCTTTCTGGTTCTCCTCCTCGTCGTCGCCGCACTCGTGCCCGCCCAGGGGCCGGGCAACGCCAGCTCCGCCGCGGCCAGAACGGACCTGCCGCCGGCGACGGCGAGCCCTGCCGGCGCCCTGGCACCGACTACCGCTCCCGCACTGCTGCCGGCGCCAGCGGTGGTGTCCGTCCAGGAAGCGGCGCCCACGCCGACGGCGCCCCCGGTGATCCGACGGCCGCAGACCACGGCACCGGTGATGCCGGTCGCCGCTTCGACACCCGCGAGCCGGCAGAAGCCCACCCAGAAGGCGACCCAGCCCGCGCCGAGCGTCACGCGGAGCCCAGCGAAGGCCACCCGTTCACCGGCCGTCTTCTACAGCTCCTGCCTCACCGCGCGCCTTGCCGGGGCGGCCCCGCTCTACGAGGGCCAGCCCGGATACTCACGCTGGCTCGACTGGGACGGCGACGGGGTCGCCTGCGACTGACCAACGAGGGCGGTCGCGGCTGGGCGCCGCCCACCCGCCGCACAGCGATCTACCGGGGGTGTCACGTCGCCACACAGCGCCAGCAATTCATTTCCCGATAGTGACAAACGAGACAAAGAGTTTCGGACGATCGACAAGAAGTGAGGATTTCGGCTGTTCCAACAGCCGAAATCCTCACTTCTTGCTCAGCAGCAGCGGCCCGCTCGCCGCTCGTGATTGTGCTAGGCGCTCTCAGGCTCAGGGGGCGGTGAAGCGGGCGGCGAGCCGGGCCCGGTGCGCCGCCGGGGCGCCGAACAGCGAGCGCCCCAGCAGGGCACGCTTCAGGTAGACGTGGATCCCGCCCTCCCAGGTGTAGCCGATGCCGCCGTGCAGCTGCATCGCCGCGCCGGCGATGTCGACAGCTGCGGCACCGAGGTACGACTTCGCCCGGGAGACGGCCACGCTGATCTCCTGATCGTGCGGCCCCGCCGGATCGTCCGCCGCTGCCAGCGCCCGCACCGCCGCGTCGAGCAGCTCCCGCCCCACCGTGATCTTCACGTACATGTCGGCGCAGGCGTGCTTCACCGCCTGGAACGAGCCGATCGGACGTCCGAACTGCCGGCGGGTGCCGGCGTACTCGACGGTGGCTTCGAGCATCGCCTCCGCCAGGCCCAGGCTGTCGCAGGCCAGGGCCAGTGCGGCCCGGTCCAGCAGCCGCCGGGCCGAGGCCGCGGACGCGGCCGGGTCGGCTCCGCGGAACCGCCACACCGCCCCCGGGTCGACCCGGGTCCCCTCCACCACGATGGTGCCCAGGTGGCGGGTCTCGTCGAGCACCGGACGCTCGGACACGGTGACCCCGGGATCGGTCGGGCGCACCGCGACCACGACCGGCGTCCCGGACTCGTCCGCGGCGAGGAGCAGGATCCGGTCCGCACCGGGCACGTCGGGGACGAAGTCCGCGCTCCCGCTGACCACCACCCGACCGGCCCCGTCCGCCACCGCCCGGAACACGGGTGAGTCGCCGTCGCCGGTGGGCAGCGCGAGGGCAGGGCGCTGCCCACCCGCGGCGACCGCGCGCAGCAGGTCGTCACGTGCGGCGCCCGCCTCGAGCAGGCACAATGCGCCGACAGCCAGGACGGCCGTGCCCAGGTACGGCGTGCTCGCCGCGGCCCGGCCCAGCTCGTGCAGGACGACCGCCACCTCGGCGAACGTCGCGCCCGCCCCGTCGAGCTCCGCCGGAATCTCCAGACCGAGCCAGCCGGTGTCGACGAGCAGCGACCAGTCGACGGTGGGGTACGTCTGGTCCGGCCCGGCCTTCGCCGCGCTGCGGCGCAGCAGGTCACGGGCCACCGCGCGCAGCTCGCGGTGCAGCTCCGCCAGCTCGCTCCCGCTCATGGTGGCGTCGCTCATGCCGACGCCACCGGTTCCCGGGGCAGGCCGAGGCCGCGCTCACCGATGATCGTGCGCTGGATCTCGCTGGTCCCGCCGGGGATGGTCCACTCCCACGATCCGATGAAGTCCAGCACCCACGCTCCTGACTCCCAGCCGCTGGACGCGGGCTTGCGCAGCTCGGCGTGCGCCGGCAGCCCGGCGACCTCGACGGCGAAGTCCATCGTCCGTTGCAGCAGCTCGCTGTAGAAGAGCTTGACGACCGAGGCGTCCGCCGGGCCGGCGGTGCCCGCCTCATGCCGTTCGACCAGCCCGCGGCACAGCGCCCGCAGGCCGGTGATCTCGGTTTCCAGCTCGGCGAGCCGGTCGGCCACCCGAGGGTCGTCGACGGGACGTCCGCCGCCGGGCCCCGGGGTGCGGCAGGTGTCGACCAGCCACCGGAAGCCCGCGTTGCCGAGCCGTTCAGCCAGCTCCAGCATGGTCATCCCGSGTTCGGCGGCCAGCGTCGCCTGGGCCACCTGCCAGCCGGCGTTGACCGGGCCGACGAGGTTCTCGGCCGGGATCACCACCCCGTTGAGGAAGATCTCGCAGAAGTGGGAGTCGCCGATCGCGTTGCGCACCGGACGGACGTCCACACCCGGCGAGCGCATGTCCATCAGGAAGTACGAGATGCCCTTGCGCTTGGGCGCATCGGGGTCGGTGCGGGCGAGCAGCAGGCACCAGTCGGCGTGCGCGGCGCCGCTGGCCCACAGCTTCTGCCCGTCGACGACGAACGTGTCACCGTCGCGGCGCGCGACCGTGCGCAGGCTGGCCAGGTCGGAGCCCGCCTCCGGCTCGGAGAAGCCCTGGACCCAGATCTCGCCGTCGAGGATCGCGGGCAGATGCCGGCGGCGCTGCTCGTCGGTGCCCGCGACGAGCAGCGTCGACGCGGCATGGTGGATCGAGACGAAGCCGAGCACCAGCCGTGGCGCGTCATGCGCGGCGAGCTCCTGGTACAGGACAACCTGCTGGGCGACGGGCATCCCGCCGCCCCATTCGGCGGGCCAGTGCGGGACGGCGTAGCCGGCGGCGCGCAACTGCTGGAACCAGTCCTGCTGGAACGCGGCGAACTCCTCCGCGGACGCGCCGGTCTGGGCCCGTCGCCAGTCGGACGGAACATGCGCCCGGCACCAGCGCTGGACCTCGGCGCGGAACTCGGCGAGGTCCACGGGGCCAGCCGCGCCCACGCCGCTCCCGGTCGGGATCGTCATCGCTGCTGCCCCTCGAACTGCGCGACGGACGAGACGGCCTGCGTGGCGAACGGGCCGGCAAGCCCGATCCGGCCGATCCGGCGGGTTAGATGGTCGCGGGTCGCCGCCTGGCCCAACGGGAGGCGGCGCAGCGGCTGGCTGTACCGGGAGATCCACGACAGCGTCGTCTCGTCGCAGAACCCCATCGCGCCGTGGAGCTGATGCGTCACCCGGAACACCAGGTCGGCGGCCTCCAGCGCGGCGAGGCGCAGCGCCAATGCGTCGTCCACCGCCTCCGGGCGGCCGGTCGCGACCGCCCACAGCGCGTATTTCGCCAGCTCCTCGACGCCGACCCGTTCGACTTCGGCGTCGGTCAGCTGGAACTGCACCCCCTGGAACCGGGCCAGCGGCTGGCCGAACTGCTCCCTGGCCAGGACGTGTGCACGGGCCAGCTCCATCGCGCGGTCGAGCATGCCCAGCAGGGTCCAGCAGGGCAGCACCAGGCCGAGGGCCAGGTCGGCGAGGCCGTCGGCCGGCCCGTCAGCGGCCGGGCCGGCCGGGAGGTCCGGGGCCGAGGTCGGGTCGGGGATCAGCTCCGTCACGAAGGCGGTGTAGCGGGGCGAGCCGACCGGCTCCGCGGCGGTCGCGAGACCGCGCCGGCCGTCGAGGGCCACCGTCGACCAGCGCGGGCCGAGCCCGGCGACCGGTGCCGCCGGCCCGGGGCCGGTGCGCGGCCCCGGCTCGGATCCGGCGATCACGACCAGACCATCGGTGGAGCCGCCGGAGCCGGGGCCGTCGGTGGGGCGGCACAGCCGCTCGGCCACCGGGTATGGCAGCGCCCACCAGCCGGCGGCCTTGCACAGCGCGGCCGCCGCCTCGAGCTCGTCGGCGCCGCCGCGGGGGTCGAGCTCCCAGGCTCCGAGTTCGTCCAGCACCGGTTCGACGAGCTCGGCCCGCCGGGCCGGTTCCCGCTCGGCGTCCTGGACGAGCTGGTCGCCGCCGGCCGCCTCGAACGCACGCAGGGCCGTCCGGCCGAACTCGACGGCCTCCTCGCTCAGCTCGGTGTTCATGACTCCGGTGCTCATGACGCCGGTGTTCACGGCTCCGGTGCTCACGGCTCCGGTGCTCACCGGGCCGCCAGCAGGGAGCGTGCCATCAGGATCCGCTGCATCTCGACGCTGCCGGAGGCCACAGTCGCGGACACCGAGTAGCGGCGGTGGTCCTCGACGGCGCGGCGGAACCGCCGGCCTTCCTCGTCCAGCAGGGAAGCTCCGGCGACGATGTCCATGAGAACCTCCGCGCTCTCCTGGTCCAGTCGGGTCACGGCGATCCGGTAGGCCGCCGAGTCCTCCGGGCGGATCCGGCCGCCGGCCTGCAGCGACACGACCCGGTAGGCGAGCAGTCGGGCCCGGCGGGCGTGCACGAGCATCCGGGCCCAGCGGCTGTGCAGCTCTTCGGGCAGCTGGTCCCATTCGGCGCCCAGGGCGGCCGGCGCGGCCTGCAGCAGGCGCTCGCAGCGCGCGTACCGGGCGATGCCGACCCTTTCGAAGGCCAGCACCTCCTGCACGATGGCCCAGCCCCCGCCGACGGTGCCGAGGACGTCCGCCTCGGTGACCCGCAGCTCGTCGAAGAAGACCTCGTTGAGATGGTGCGGGCCGATCATGCTCGGGATCGGCCGGACCTCGATCGCGGGGTCGGACATCGGGACCAGGAAGATCGTGAGGCCCTGCTGCTTACGCTGCTCCCGCGAGGTGCGGGCCAGCAGGAAGCACCACTGCGCCATGGTGGCGTAGGACGTCCACACCTTCTGCCCGCTGACCCGCCAGCCGCCGGTCTCGGGGTCCGGCGTGGCGGTGGTGCGCAGTGAGGCGAGGTCGGAGCCGGCCTCGGGCTCGCTGAAGCCCTGGCACCAGATCACCTCACCCCGCGCGATCGGGGGGAGGTGCTGGGCCTGCTGTTCGGGGGTGCCGTGCCGCATGATCGTCGGGCCGACCCAGTTGACGCCCATGTACTGCGCGCCGCGGGGCTCATGCTGCGCCCACATCTCCTCGCGGACGACGGTCTGCTCCCAGGGGGTCGCGTCGCGCCCGCCGTACGCCGCCGGCCAGGCCATGCACAGCAGGCCGAGGTCGGCGAGCGTCCGGCAGAAGCTCTGGGCGACCTCGAGATCGGCGGGGTCGTCGGTGAAGGCGCCCAGAAAGTCGGGCGGCACGTGCTTGTGGACCAGTTGACGCAGGTCGCGCCGGAGTGCCGCCACTCCCTCGCCCATGTCGTACTCCATGAACGGCAGACAGTAGTCGCAAACCGCTCAACCTTCAATACTTATAAAGATAAAGAGGCGTATGATCCTGGTGTGCCTACCAGCCGCCCGGGACGAGTCTCACAGGTCAGGATCGCCGAGACGGTCGCCGCGGCGCTGCGCGAGCGCATCCTCACCGGCGACTACCAGCTCCCGACCCAGGACCAGCTCGTCGGGGAGTTCGGCGTGAGCTACCCGTCCGTCCGGGAGGCCATCCGGATCCTGGAGACCGAGGGCCTGGTCACCGTGCGGCGCGGCAAGGTCGGCGGGGCCGACGTGCACCGGCCGGACGAGACATCCGCCGCCTACCATCTCGGGCTCGCGCTGCAGGCCGGCCGGGTCACCCTCGGCGATCTCGCGGTCGGCCTGCAGACGTTCGAGCCGCAGTGCGCGGCCCAGTGCGCGCTGGCCACGGCCGCGGACCGCGGCGAGCGGATCGTGCCCGCGCTGCGGGCGAACATCGAAGCCACGACCAGCCTCATCGGCAGCGGCGACGGCAGCGCGTTCACGCATGCGGCCCGGGAGTTCCACGAGCTCGTCGTCGCGCTCACCCCGAACGCGACTATCCGCCACATCGTCGGCAGCCTGGTGGCGCTCTGGTCGGCGCAGGAACGGACCTGGGCGGAGTCGGTCACCAGCCGGGGCGAGTATCCCGACGAGGTCGAGGCCGAGCAGGTCGTCCGGGCCCACCGCCGGCTCCTCACCGAGATCACCGCCGGGCGGGCGGCGGCCGCCGAGCGGATCGCCCGCGCGCACCTCGTCGCCTCCCAGGCCTACCTGCTGGACCGGTTCGATGACAGCGTCGTCACCGTCACGAACGCCCGGCCACTCCAGGCACCGGGCGTGCCGAGCCCACTGTGGCGGGTCTGAGCGGCGGGGTCCGAGCCGGCGGGGTCCGAGCGGCGGGTGCCGCAGGCGTGAGCGTCGCAGCCGCGGGGGCCCGCGCGACCGCCTGGCCACGGTGCCACCCGCGAGCGGGTCCGTCCCGTTACCGCCGAGCAGAATCTGACGATTTTTGCCGCCAGTCACCAGGCCAGAACTTCTCGCGGAATCGCGAACTGCAGGTTGGCGTTGTCGCCGGGAAATCGTTTGAGGATTCCGGCCGCTGGGGAGCCCGTGGCCGTAGTGCGCTCGCCTGGATGCGGCGGCACCCCGCAGACTGCCTGCACCTAGCTCCCCGCTCCTCGCACACCGTGGGCGGGGGCGGGGGGCTACGCGGGTTTCGCGCGTGGTCGATCTTTCGGGTTTCTGACAGTACTGGTCAGCTTTCAGCGGGTGCGCGACTGTTCCGTTCACGGCACTAGAGGGCTCTGTGTACCTCCTTCTCCAGGTCTCTGGACATCCATCTCTTCGCCGGATCCGCAAGCCCCTGAGGGGTGATTTTCGGAGGAGCCACAAAGAGCCCTTTAGTCGTCAATCCCGCGCACACCGCCAAGCCCCGTGGGGACGGGAATTCGTCCACCCACGGAGCCGTGGGCGCCGCTGGCGGCCCCTGAAACCGCTGGTCATGGGGGTTCTTTCGGGTCTCAGCGGCCGCCGTGACACCATGCCGGGCCGGCGATGCCGGATACACGGGTCGCCCACAGCAACGATCTGCCCGCGACGACCGATCACCGGACACCCGTCATTCATCGACCAAATAGTAACGATTCGGGTTTCAAACACCTCTGTCACTTTGCCGACGCGGGCCGGGAGGGCATCCGTTCACGGGTCCGGACGATTTCGGACGCCAATGCCACAGCCAGAGCCCATCGGAACCCGCGGGCACGCCGGCTCCTCGGCCGCCGCCGAGCAAGAAGTGAGGATTCTGGCTGCCGGAACAGCCAAAATCCTCACTTCTTGTCGATCGCCAAGCGACCCTCTGCCCCGTTTGTCAATATTGGGATGGATGTCGGCGGCCCCAAGGATCCTGGTTGCGAGGACGACCTACATCCCCGGCTCCTCGGGTGGCGGACGCTGCGGCCTGGCACCGCCAATAAATGCACCCCTCCAGTTAATCGCCTGGCATCGACCAGCATCCCGCGACACCGACATGCCGAGACATCCGACGGGCCGGAACAGCGTCCGGCGGCGCCGATCTCGATTTCGATCCCCGCCGTGGTAGAATGTTCGGGTCACTGCATAAACTCGAGAATTCACACGCAAACCGGGAATGGTTGCTTTGTCGATGGTCCGCCCAGGTGATTCGTCCGCCCAGGTTGTTTCCGCCCTTGATCGTGCGGAGATCGACGCGCTCTTCCCGAGCGATCTGCCCGAGGTCGAGCACTGGGAGCGGCAGTACCCGCCGCGCCAGCTCGCCCCGGGCGCACAGGTCACCCGGTTCTGCCCGAGCCCGACGGGCTCGCTGCACCTGGGCGGCGTGTTCGTCGCCATGCTCGACCGCGCGGTGGCCCGGCAGTCCGGCGGCACCTACCTGATCCGCATCGAGGACACTGACCAGGAGCGTGAGGTCGCCGGCGCGGTCGACGAGTTCGACCGGGCGTTCGCCCACTTCGACCTGGTCTCGGACGAGCGCGACGGTGCTGCCGGCGGCGACGGCGGTGCTGGTGCCAGCGCCGGCGCGTACGGTCCCTACCTCCAGTCGGCACGCTCGCGGATCTACCTGAGCTATGTGCGGGAGCTGATGCGCGCGGGCGCGGCGTATCCCTGCTTCGCCTCCAAGGAGGAGCTGACCGCGTTCGCGGAGGAGCAGCGGGCCGTGAAGGTCCCCACCGGGTACTACGGCCGCTGGGCGCCCTGGCGCGACGCCGACGCCGACGCCGTGCGCGCCCGGCTGGCCGCCGGAGAGCCGTATGTGGTGCGTTTCCGCTCCCCCGGCGAGGCCGCCGGCAGGGTCAGCTACACCGATGTCATCCGCGGCACGATCTCCGCCGACGACAACCGCAACGACGTCGTCATTCTGAAAAGCTCCGCGAACGAGCTGCGGCTGCCGACATATCATTTCGCGCACGCGGTCGACGACCATCTCATGCGGGTGAACCTGGTCATCCGCGGCGACGAATGGATCTCATCCGTCCCGGTGCATCACCAGCTCTTCGACGCGGCTGGTTTCGAGCGGATTCCCTACGCCCATGTGGCACCGCTCATGAAGCAGGACGGAAAGGCGAAGCGCAAGCTCTCCAAGCGCAAGGACCCGGAGGCCTCGGTCGAGTACTACGTCGCCGGCGGCTATCCGACGGACGCGCTCTGGTTCTACCTGCGCAGCCTTGCGAACGGCCGGCTCGCGGACCTTCCGATCGAGCAGGCGCTGGCCGAGCCGCTGCGGCTGGAGGAATGCGGCGTCGCGGGGCCGCTCGTCGACCTGGTGAAGCTCGCGGACGTCGCCGCCGACCTGGTGGCCACGATGAGCGGCGAGGCGATCCTGGCGGAGGTGCTGGCCTGGGCGCAGGTCTACGACACCGAGCTCGCCGCCGCGGTCGCCGCGAACCGGGATGTGGCGCTGCGGGCGCTCGACATCGAGCGGGTCGGGGTCGCCAACCCGCGTAAGGACCTGCACAAGTGGTCCGACTTCCGCCAGGTCTACGGGTACTTCTTCCCCGGGGTCTTCGAACCGGTCACGAATCCCGCCGACCCGCGGCTCGGCGAGCTGCCCGCCGAGGTCGTCCGCGGGCTCGCCACCGGCTTCCTGCGGGACTACCAGCACGTGAACGACAGTGACGCCTGGTTCGAGCAGATCCGCGTCGCCGCGCTGGCGAACGGCTTCGCCGGCAGCCCGAAGGAATACAAGGCCGACAAGGCTTCCTTCGTCGGGTCGACGAAGGAAGCCGCCCAGGTGTTCCGGGTCCTGCTCACCGGCTCGAACCGCAGCCCCGCCTTCAACCTGGTGACCCAGGCTCTGGGCGAGACCGAGACCCGCCGCCGGATCGGCGCCGTCCTCGACCAGGCCTGACGCAACACAAACCCGGGTCCGGTCTGCTCCGGCGTGACCGGTCCGGCCTGGGCCCCCAGCGCGCGGTGACCCATCGGGAATCCCGCGCCGCCACACGGCGCCAGCGCCAGCAATTCTCACCAATAGCCCCAAAAAGGGACGTGGAACCGCTTGGCAATCAGCAAGGAGTGAGGATTTCGGCTGCGGCAGCAACCGAAATCCTCACTCCTTGCTCGGGAGCAGCGGCGGCAGCCGCTGAGCGCCGCGCCACGCCGCGCCGCGCTGCGCTCCGCTAGCGAGCGGTGAGGATTCCGCCCGGGCGTTCGTCGGTGAGCTCGTCGCCCTCGATCAGGACCCGGCCGTTGACCAGGGTGTAGTCGTAGCCGCGGGCCCGCTGGACGAACCGGTTCGCGCCGAGCGGGAAGTCCGCGCGCATCTGCGGCACGTCGAGGTCGAGCCGGTCGAGGTCGATGACGTTGATGTCGGCGAAGGCCCCGGGAGCAAGCACCCCGCGGTCGGCGAGCCCGAACAGCTCGGCGCCCTCGGAGGTCAGCTTGCGCACGGCCGTGCCGATGTCGAGCAGGCCCTGGTCGCGGGTCCAGTGCCGGAGCAGGAAGGTCGACTGGCCGGCGTCCATGGTCAGGGCGACGTGCGCGCCGGCGTCCCCGACGCCGACGACGACATCCGGGTTGGTCAGCATCGCGGCGACCGCGTCGAGGTCCTGGTTGAGCACCGGGTAGTAGAGCAGCCCGAGGCCATCGGTCTCGACGGTGAACTCCAGGAAGGCCGCCGCCGGGGTGATGCCGCGCCGCGCCGCCTCGGCGGCGAGGCTGTTGCCCGGGTCGACGTCGTACCGCGCCGATCCGGGCGGCAGGAGGTACAGCTTGGCGGGGTCCTTCGGCGCGAGCGGCCCGGACAGCTCGACCGGGCGCTCGGCCTCCGTGGCCAGTGCCTGGCGCCGGCCGACATCCGCGAGTGCCGCCAGCCGCTCCGGCCACGGCCGGGCCATCAGCTCCGCCCAGCCGGGCAGCGCGTCGTAGGGGGTGCGGCCGACCAGCCCGTACAGGATGCCGCTGCCGCGCGCCGCCGTCTGCGGGCGCAGGTCGGCGCCGCGGCCGCGGGCGGCCGCCACCTCCTGCATCACCCAGGACCACAGTCCGGGCCGGCGGTCGCTCTGCATCATCGCGAACGTCAGCGGGCGGCCCGAGTCCCGGCTGACCTGTTCCATCCAGGCCAGCTCGGCGACGGAGTTCGCCTTCTCCGGCCCGTCGCGCTCGCCGATGCGGGGCACGACCTCGATCGTGCCGCGGCCGCGTTCCGCGAGCGCGCCGCCGATCGCGGCCAGCTCCGCCTGGGCGGCGTAGGTGCCGGGAACCGGCCGGCCGTCCGGCACGGTGTGCATGAAGCTGCGGGACGTCGAGAAGCCGAGCGCGCCGGCGTCGATCGCCTCCCCGACGATCTCCGCCATGCGGGCGATGTCATCGGCGGAGGCCGGGACGTCATCCAGGGCGCGGGAGCCCATCACGTAGGTGCGCAGCGCACAGTGGCCGATCATGCCGCCGACGTTGATGCCGAGACCGCGGCGCCCCAGCGCGCGCAGGTAGTCGCCGTAGGACTCCCAGTTCCAGTCCATCCCGGACATGATCGTCTCGACCGGGATGTCCTCGACCGCCTCCATCATCTCGGCCAGGTAGCGCTGCTCGCCGGGGCGCACCGGGGCGAAGGTGACACCGCAGTTGCCGAGGACGATGCTGGTCACCCCGTGCCAGCAGGACGGGCTGGCCACCGGGTCCCAGAAGAGCTGAGCGTCGAGGTGGGTGTGGATGTCGACGAAGCCGGGTGTGACCAGGCGGCCCCGGGCGTCGATCTGGCGGCGCCCGGATGCGGCGAGCGTGCCGGGCTCGGCGATCTCGGTGACCCGGTCCCCGTCGATCGCCACGTCGGCGCGTCGCGGCGGGGAGCCGGTCCCGTCGACCACCTCACCGCCGTGGATCACGATGTCGTGCATGGCATCCGTTCCTCCGGTCCGACCGTCCACCCAGCACCGACGAGAACAATAAATGAGTAAGCCCTCATTTAATATTGATGCTAGGGATGTCCCGTAGGCCGCGTCAAGGCACCTGGGATCACGGCGACCCGCACCGGGACGGCGACCGTCCGGCATCGCCTGCGGGTGACGCAGCCGACACGGAAAATATCGCGGCATGGCGGCTCGCGCGGACGATGGTCGATTCGACGGAGTAGTGTACGTTCATTTACCATCTGTGGTACAAGGCGCGGAGGGGACGATGTCCGAACAGGTAGTCAACCCCCCGGGGGCCGAGGAGCCACCCCGTCCACGCCGGCTGACCGCCGAGGCGCGCAAGCGCTCGATCCTGAAGGCCGCCCGCCAGGCGTTCACCGAGACCGGTGACATGAACGGCACCACCATCAAGGCGATCGCGGAGCGCGGCGGGATCAGCGAAGGCGTCATCTACCGCCATTTCGAGAGCAAGGACCAGCTCTTCTACGAGGCGGTCGTCGAGCCGCTGCGTGACGCCGTCGACGAGCTCGTCGCCGCCACCGAAGTGATCGACCTGGAGGAGCCGCTCACCCCGGAGCGCCAGATCCAGACGATGAACGGCCTCTACCGCCAGCTCATCTCGACCCTGGAGGAAGTGCTCCCGCTGCTGGGCCTGGTGCTGTTCGGCGACCCGAAGGTCGGCCGGAAGTTCTACCGCAAGCACTTCTCGGTGGCGATGGACCGGCTGGCCGACGCCTGGCGGGACGTCGAGGACCGCTACGGTTTCGAGTTCGAGTCGCCGGACCTGTCCGCGCGCGCCGTCATGGGGATCGCGCTGATCCTCGCGATGGAGAGCCGGCACAACGACCTGTTCAACCGCGATCGCGCGGTGACCCTGATCACCGAGAGCACGATCAAGGGGTTCTTCCCCGTGCTGGAGCCCTCCCGCCGCCGCCGCTGAGCCGCCGGCACTGCCGACCGTCCGGCGCCGCCGCTGAGCCCCCGGCGCCACTGGCACCCGGCGCCGCTGGCACCCGACGCCGCTGGCACCCGGCGCCGCTGGCACCCGGCGCCGCCGCTGGCCCGCGGCACTGCCGCTGGCACCCGGGGCGGCGGCGAGCCCTCCCGGCTCGTACGCGTTGCTTCTCAAGTGAGTGCTCACATATTGTTGGACCTCGATCTACCAGCACCTTGTGGGCACTTGAAGATCTTTTGAAGCTAGCGAGCATTCGCTCATGCTGTTACGCTCCACGCCGGGAGCTACCCAGGGAGGCACTGTGCGTGATCGGTTAATGCACAGAGATGCGTTCTACATCAACGGAGCCTGGCCCGAGCCCGCGAGCTCGGAGATCCTCCCGGTCGTCTCCCCGTCCACGGAGGAGGTCGTCGGCGGCGTCCCGCTGGCGACAACCGCCGACATCGACCAGGCCGTCGGGGCCGCCCGCGACGCCTTCGACCACGGCCCCTGGCCCCGGATGACACCCGCCGAGCGGGCCGACATCCTCGCCCGCGTGGCCGACGCCCTGCGCAAGCACGAGGCCGAGATCGCCCAGGTCACCACCGACGAGATGGGCTGCGCCGCGAGCCAGGCCCGGGCCGCGCAGACCGGCCTGGTGGCCCCCGTCTTCGACTACTACGCGGAGCTCGCGCGCACGTACGAGTTCGAGCGCACCGTGATCAACCCCGCCGCGGACCGCGGCGGCCTGGTGACCACCGCGCCGGTGGGCGTGGTCGCCGCGATCGTCCCCTGGAACGCCCCGGTCACCCTCGGCGCCTGGAAGACCGCGCCCGCCCTGGCCGCCGGCTGCACCGTCGTGCTCAAGCCCGCCCCGGAGGCCCCGCTGAGCAACTACCTGCTCGCCGAGGCAGCGGAGGAGGCCGGGGTACCGGCCGGCGTCATCAACGTCATCCCGGGCGGCCGGGAGGTCGGCGAGTACCTGGTGACGCACCCGGGCGTCGACAAGATCGCGTTCACGGGCTCGACGGCCGCCGGCAAACGGATCATGAGCCTGTGTGGGGAGCGCATCCGCCGGGTCTCCCTCGAACTGGGGGGCAAGTCCGCGTCGATCCTGCTCGACGACGCCGACCTGGCGACCGTCGTCCCGGCGGTGGTCAAGGGCGGGATGCATCTGTCCGGCCAGGTCTGCGGGGCGCATACCCGCGTCCTGGTGCAGCGTTCCCGGTACGCCGAAGCGCTGGAGATCGCCGCGAAGGCGGCGAACGCGATCACGGTGGGCGACCCGCACGACCCGGCGATCCTGGTCGGGCCGCTCGTCGCGGCCCGGCAGCGCGAGCGGGTCGAGGGCTACATCGCGGGCGCGGTGCGCGATGGCGCGCGGATCGTCGCCGGCGGCGGCCGGCCGGCCCACCTGCCCCGCGGCTGGTATGTGGAGCCGACGATCCTCGGTGACGTCGACAACTCGATGCAGGTGGCCCAGGAGGAGATCTTCGGGCCGGTGCTGTGCTTCATCCCCTACGACGACGTCGACGACGCCGTGCGCATCGCCAACGACTCCGACTACGGGCTGTCCGGCGGGGTGTGGAGCGCGGACCCGCAGCGCGCCGTCGATGTCGCGCGGCGGATCCGCACCGGGAGCGTGGCGGTCAACGGCAGCTACCCGCCGTTCCCGCTGGTGCCCTTCGGGGGCTTCAAGCAGTCCGGGCTCGGCCGGGAGCTGGGGCCCGAGGGTCTCCACGAGTTCCTGGAGACCCGCAGCATCGGGCTTCCCCCGGCGCTGCTGCCCGCCGCCGGCTCGACCTCCTGACCCGGCGGCCCTGCCCCCGCGATCCTGGCTGACCAGTGCTTCTGACTGACCAGCGCTCCTGCCCCAGCCGTTGACGAGACCGGGAGGCCGGCGTGGCCAAGGGTGTGTTCGTCGTTCAGTCCCATCCGGTCTCACCGGAGCGGGAGGACGAGTTCAACAAGTGGTACTCCGAGGAGCACATCCCGGACATCCTTGAGATTCCGGGCTTCGTCTCCGCGAAGCGCTACCGGCTGCGCGACGCCGGGCACCTCACGGCGGACCCGGCGGCGCGCGCCTACCTGACGGTCTACGAGATCGAGGCCGACGACCTCGGCGCACCCCTGCTGGAGATGGCGGCCCGGTCAGCCGAAGGCCGGGTGCGGCGCAGCAGCTCCGTCCAGGTCGATCCCCCGCCGGTCCGGTCCTTCTACGAGCTCATCGACTGACCTCACCGACCGACCTCACCGACCGACAAGGAGCACCGGTGTCGACTCTCAGCCCACCCGAAGCGGCGACGATCCCGCTCCTGAAGGCCGGGCCCGGGCGGCTGCTGATCGGCGGCGAATGGGTTCACGCCGCGGACGGCGCGACGTTCCCGAGCATCAACCCGTCCACCGGGGAGACGCTGGTCGAGATCGCCCAGGGCGGCGCCGCGGACGTCGACCAGGCGGTCGCGGCTGCCCGCGCCGCCTTCGAGGGGCCGTGGCGGAACAGCACGCCGGACGAGCGTCAGCGGCTGCTGTGGGCGCTCGCGGACGCCGTCGCCGAGAACTACGAGGAGCTCCGGCTGCTGGAGACCCTCGACATGGGCACGCCGATCGGCCGCCGCCGGCCCGGGCCGAGCTCGGCCTGGGAGGCCAGCGTGCTGCGCCACTTCGCCGGGATGGCGGTCGGCATCCACGGTGAGACGATCCCGAACTCGGTGCCGGGCTCCATGTTCACCTACACCCTGAAGGAGCCGGTCGGGGTCGTCGCGGCGATCGTCCCGTGGAACCGCCCGATCAGCAACGCGATCTGGAAGATCGCCCCGGTGCTGGCCACCGGCTGCACGATGGTGCTCAAGCCGGCGGAGGAGGCCAGCCTCGCCGCGCTGCGCCTCGGCGAGCTGATCAACGAGGTCGGGATCCCGCCGGGCGTGGTGAACATCGTGACCGGCTTCGGCGAGACCGGCGCCGCGCTGGCCGCGCACCGGGGCGTCGACAAGGTGGCCTTCACCGGTTCGACGGCTGTCGGGCAGCACATCGTGCGGGCGGCGGCCGGCAACCTGAAGCGGGTCTCCCTCGAGCTCGGCGGCAAGTCCCCCGATGTGGTCTTCGCCGACGCGGACCTGAACAAGGCCGTGCCGGGCGCCACGCTGGGAGTCTTCTTCAACTCCGGACAGATCTGCTGCGCCGGCACCCGGATCTACGTCGAGCGCCCCATCTACGACGAGTTCGTGGAGCGGATCTCGGCGCAGGCGGCGAAGCTGCGGGTCGGCAACAGCCTCGACCCGCAGACCAGGATCGGCCCGCTGGTCTCCGCGGAGCAGCTCGAGCGGGTCGTCGGCTACCTCGACCTCTCCCGGGAGGAGGGCGCGCGCACCACCGTCGGCGGCGCCCGGCTCACCGAAGGCGACCTGGCCCGCGGCTACTTCGTCCCGCCGACGGTGCTCGCTGACGTCTCCGACGACATGCGCGTCGCCCGGGAGGAGATCTTCGGGCCGGTCGCCTGCGTGCTGCCCTTCGACACCGCCGAAGAGGTCGTGGCACGGTCCAACGACACCCAGTTCGGCCTCAGCGGCGGGGTGTGGACGCGCGACGTCGGCAAGGCGCACCGGTTCGCCCGTGACCTGCAGGCCGGCACCGTCTGGGTGAACTCGTACAACGTGATGGACCCGGCTGTTCCGTTCGGCGGCTACAAGACCAGCGGCTGGGGCCGGGAAATGGGCCAGCAGTCCCTCGACGACTACCTCAACGTCAAATCGGTCTGGATCGACACGGCCTGAGCGCGACGAGGAACCACGGACAAAGAGGAACCGAGGAACTGGGGGCCGAGATGGATCCGACAGCACCGAACACAGCCACCGGCGCAGCTGCTGCCCAGGCACCGGCAGGCCGGCTGCCCGACGAATGGTGTACCCGGAGCTTCGACCACCTCTCCCCGGAGCTGGCGGCGACACTCCCGGAAACCCTGACCAGGATGCGATCCTTATGCCCGGTCACCCACAGTGACAGGCATGAGGGTTTCTGGGTGCTCACGAAGTACGACGACGTCCTGCGCGTCGCCCAGGACTGGCAGTCGTTCACCTCGACCCAGGGCCTCAACATCCCGCCGAGCACGACCCACGTCCGCAACATTCCGGTGGAGGTCGACCCACCGGAGCAGCGGGCCTACAAGAAGCTCATCAACACGCACTTCACCCCGGCCGCGATCGCCGGCTGGGCGGAGCCGACCCGGGAGCTGGTCACCCGGCTCATCGACGGTTTCATCGACCGGGGCGAATGCGAGTTCATGGACGACTTCGCCCGCCCGTTCCCGAGCCTGAGCTTCTTCACCTTCGCCCTCGACGCGCCCGTCGAGGACCTGGAGAAGGTCGCCTACCTCGCGTCGAAGTCGTCCATTCCCAACGATCCGCAGGGCAAGGAATGCTGGGCCGGGCTCTCCGAATGGATCACCGGCTTCGTCGAGTCCAGGCGTCGGCGGCCGCCGCGCGGTGACGTCGTCGACGCGCTGTTCACCGCCGAGATCGGTGAGCGCCCACTGACCGAGCGCGAGATCATCGGTATCGTCCAGCTGCTCATTCTGGGCGGTCTGGAGACGACCGCCGGCGCGCTCGGCCTGATGATGGCGCGGTTCTGCCGGGAGCCGGAGATCCCGGCCTACCTCCGGGCGCATCCGGAGCGGATTCCCGCCGCCGTGGAGGAGCTGCTCCGCCTCGACGCGCCGTTCATCGCCATCGCCCGCACCGCGACGGCAGACGTCCAGCTCCGCGACCAGCAGATCAGCGCGGGCGACAAGGTGCTCATGTACTGGGCGTCGGCGAACCACGACGACGACGAGTTCACCAATCCGGACACGTTCGACCTGGAGCGGGCCACGAACCGGCACCTGGCGTTCGGCGCGGGCCCACACCGCTGCCTCGGCTCGAACGTCGCCCGGCTGAACATGCGCATCGCCCTGGAGGAACTGCTCCGCCGGATGGTGGACTTCCGCCTGCGCGACGACGCGGAGATCCATTACCACACGACGTTGACCCGGGCCCCGCTCAACCTGCCGATCACCTTCACCGCGGCGGCCTAACGCGGACGGGCGCGCCGCCTGCTACAGCAGCTGCCGTTACTGCCGGGCAAGAGCTGGAGCATTTTGGTCGCTGGCGAGCGTGCCGCAGAACCCGGCGCAGCGGCGGAGCGGAGCGGCCGAGCCGGGCCACGTTGCTAGCAAACAAGCGTGAAGGATTTTGGTCGTCAGCACGACCAAAATCCTTCACGCTTTCCACCCCTCAACACCTCCAACACCTCACAGCTCTCAGGTAACAGCAGGTGGTGACGACATCCCGTCAACATCACCACGGTGATGGCCGCCCAAGCGAGGATCGCGCTCCAACAGAGCGGCTGGATCCGCGATCCCGACCGAAAAGCGCCGAAGACCCGAAGGATGTTGGTCGCTCCCGAGTGGGTAACGCAGCCCTGAGGGGGTGGCGGGCCTCAACTCTTCGAGCCGTACGGATCCGGGCGCGCCGGTGAGCGCGAGCCGAGTGGACGCCGCCGGGCGAGATCGTCGAGCGATCGTCCTGCTCGCCGGATCCAGTCATACATCGACCACGCACCCTCCCCGGACTCCCACCTGCCGTTGTCCGCTTTCGTTTCCGCTGGTCAGAGGGCACCCCGGTGGCATTTGCCGGGTGTCCACCCATGTGATCCCGTACCAAGGTTGGGATGATGGGTCGGCGTCCGCCGACATAGGCGTCGCACGGTTGCGCCCCGCCCGAGGCCTGCGGGGCTCAGGCGGCGGGCGGTGAGTGTGCGGCGGGGCGCTCGATGGGGGAAGTGCGTGCGACGGCACGAGGCAGCCAGCAAGGCAGGCGGCACGACGGTGGCGGAGGCCGAACCGAAGGCGGAAGCCGCCGGCGCGGGCACGGAGACGGCCACGGCAGTCACGGCGGCCCCGACGATGAGCCGCACGGTCAGTGACACGGTTCCGCTCCCCACGGTCGACGGCATGCCCGAAGGCACGACCGCAAGCACCGGCGGAGACACGCCCGAGGAGACAGCGGAAAGCACGCCCGGCGGCGCGGACGGCAGCACGCCCGGCGGCGCGGACGGCGGCGCAGTCGGCGGCGCGGACGGCAGCACGCCCGGCGGCGCGGACGGCGGCGTGGGCGGCGGCGTGGGCGGCGAGGCGCCTGCGAAGTCCGGTGGAGGCCGGCGGCGCGGGAGTCATCGCAGCGCGCCGGCGAACGGGCGCGCACGCCGGCGTCGGCGCCGGACCGTGATCGGCGCGGTGGCCGCCGGCCTGGTCCTGATGCTGGGGGCACTCGGTCTGGTGGCGCTCACCACCAGCTCCGGCGATCAGCGGCGGACCTCCGGCACCGCCGCGCCCAGCCCGCGCCCGGCCACCGGCACGGCCGACGCCCCACCGGCCCCGCAACCCACCGAGCCGGAGCCGACCTCGGACGGACCGGCCGCCCCCGGTGTCCGCTGGCCGTCCGGCACGAACGCGAACCCGCCGCTCGACATCTGGGCCTGGGACCGCTGGACCGGGCGGGCGTCCGACATCGCCGTGGTCTTCACCGTCCGGAACAACTGGCAGCACATCGTGTTCTCGGACTGGCCGCTCTCGAACTACCCGAAGAGCGTCTTCCCGGGGCAGGTCTCCATCGCGCAGCCGCTCTTCCCCGAATCCGGGAACGAACGCAGCTGTGCGAACGGCCAGTACGACCAGTACTGGGCGGCGTTCGGGCAGACCCTGATCCGTAACGGGCGGCCGGACGCGATCGTGCGGCTCGGCTGGGAGTACAACGGGAACTGGTTCTGGTGGCACCCGCGCAGCACCGAGACCTGGAAGGCCTGCTTCCAGCGCGCGGTGACGGCGATCCGGTCCACGGCCCCAGGTGTGCTGATCGACTTCAACGTGAGCGCGCACCGAGACCGGATGACCAACGGTGACGACGTCTGGGCCGCCTATCCGGGCGATGACTACGTGGACATCGTCAGCAGCGACGTCTACGACTCGTACCCGCCGTCGACCACCGCGGAGCTTTTCGACGAGCAGTGCAACGTCCCGTCCGGAACGTGCACCGTGATCAACTTCGCGCGGGCGCACGGGAAGAAGTTCGCGGTGCCCGAATGGGGGCTGGCCCGCGCGGACCGCCACGGCGGCGGCGACAACCCGCTGTTCATCGAGAAGATGCACGACCTGTTCGACCAGAACCGGGACATTCTCGCCTACGAGGCCTACTTCAACACCGCCGAGTCGAACAACGTCCGCTCGTCGCTGCTCAACCCGCAGCTCCACCCGAACTCTGCGCAGAGGTACCTGGAGCTGTTCGGCGCCAGCGCATCCGGCGGAGGGATCTGAGGCTTGCGTGTCAGCCGCTGGCCCGGCTCGCGTCTGCGCCGACGGCCGACGTTCCGGACGGCGTGATCGGAACCCGCATCTTCCCGGACCGCGGGCGGGCGGGGCGGCGTTGGCGGACCGCGAAGACCAGCAGGCCGACGAGCAACACGACCGCGGCGACGGTGGAGTTGCTCGGGTTGGCATCCGCCGCGGGGAAAGCCCAGGACCGATAGCCGCCGTAGGGAAGGCCTCCCGCCGTCGCGACGGCCAGGAAGTAGACGCACGGCACGACCAGCGCCGCCGTCTGGCCGAAGGCCGCGTACACGCCGAGGGCCAAGCCGACGAACAGGGCGGTGTTCCGGGCCAGCTCGTCGGTGTGAGTGCCGTCGCCGAGCAGCGGTGCGACGGCCGAGACCAGGAGGACCGGGCCGAGGACGGCGACCAGTGTGACGACGTCGTAGACCCACAGCCGGCGACGCGACGCGTTCTCCAGCCGAAGCGTCTCCTCCGGGAAGGCCGCCACGACGACCGGCGCGGCCAGGGTTGTCAGGAGCAGCTGGAACAGGACGGGCTGGGATCCGCCGGAGAGCAGCTGCGGGATGGGCAGCGTGGTCGAGGCGAACGACCAGCCCGCCAGCGCGAGCAGCGCCGCCAGGCCGGCTGTCGATGCCAGGCGATGGGCCCGGAGGTAGTCAGCCACCGGCTTGGCCTTCCTCACATCGATGGGTCTGCGACCAGACCTGGGAGGCCTGGTCCGCGGTCACCGGAACGGGACCGTCGACCGGCCGACCGAGCCGGGCCCTGAGTAGCGACGACAGGAGCTCGAATCTCGCCGGATCATTGTCCCCCCCGGTGAGGAGGCCGTACTGCCGGTAAAAGCAGCCACGCATCGCGGCCGGCAGCCTTGTGACCAGGCCCATTTCGACGTTCTCGATGTCACCGGCCGCGCCGGGGTAGGCGACCGTGATCGGCAGTGGCATTCCGCTGTTGCGTGGGCCGATGGCCACCGGTGGCTCCGGCAGGCCGAGATCGATCCACGCCGCGCGGACCCGTTTCCAGGCCTGGACGTTCGCGTCGAGCGCGAAGGTCTCCTCAGGCCAGAGGCAGACGTTCCCGTCGTAGCACCGCACAGCGTCGGAGTTGCGCGGGGCGCTCGCCGAAGCGTCCAGCTGCCGGACGTCCTGGGCTGCGGACAACCCGCCGGCGATCGCCACCACGACAACGCCGAGCGCCAACGCCGGACGCCCCAGGCCCGACCTGGCCGGCGCGAGCCGGACAGCGGCCACGCAGAGGGAGACGACATCGATCACGGTGAGGAACGCGAGCCCCGCGGTCAGAGCCCGGGTGTCGTAGACCCCGGAAGGATCACAACAACCGTCGACCAGGCCGGTCACGTGGCGGGCCCACAGCGGGTCCCCCCAGCTTCTCGGGACCGCGAGGACCAGGAACGGCACGATGAGAGCAGCCGGCAGCGACAGGATGGGGCCGAGGACGAGCCCGAGGGCCGCACCGAAAAGCGCCCAGCCGAGCACGTTCGCCACCGACAGCGCCGGGATGCCCCACCCCGGCGACGCGAAGGTGGGCAGACCCGCGAGCATGACCGCGTAGATCGCCACCAGGATGAGCAGGGCGATCGTGACCGGGAGCGCCATCCTGGCCGCGAGGACCCGCCACCAGGGGCGCCGCACCGCCAGCCGCCCCCAGACCCGGCGCAGCGTCCCCATCTCCCACGCGACGACCGCGGCGACGTAGGGCCCGAGCGCGATCACCGCGTCGTTGGCGGATCGGGCCCGGCCGAGGACGTACCAGTCGACCCCCGGGTCACTGTGGCTGTAGAGCCAGGCGGCGAACGCCGCCAGCGGCGCCAGCAGAATCGCCGGCTCCCGCCACCAGGACCGATCCGTCGACGGCCAAGCCCCGCTTCGCCTTCGGGTCGATCCCGGCACCGCGTTCCCGGTCGGTGAAACCGACGCTGCGAGCGCCGGGAGGTCAGTGGACACGAAGAGCCTGCGCAAAGGCCGCGACGACCCTGTCGTCGTGCGCGTTGTCGAAGAACTCGCCGAGTGAGCCGTCGAACCGGACGACACCATGGTCGAGCACGATCAGCCGCTCGAACGGCGGCCGCACCTCCGTAGCCGTATGGGACGTCACGACCAGCCTCGTCCCCGCTCCCGCGAGCTCGGTGAGCACCTCGGACACCGACTCGCGGGCCAGCGGGTCCAGCGACGCGGTCGGCTCGTCGAGCAGCAGCAGGTCGGGGTCGGTCGCCAGCGCGCAGGCGATGCCCAGCCGGGCACGCTCCCCGCCGCTCGTCTGCCGGGCCGGGCGCCGTGCCAACGCCTCCAGGTTCGCGCGCGCCAGCGCGGGGCCCGCGGACCGGGCCGCCTCCCGGCGGGACAGCCCCGACAGCCAGCCCGCATACCGCACCTGCTGCTCGACCGTGAAGTTCGGCAGCACCGGCGTGAACTGTGGCGCGAACCCGATCTTGCCGGCGTATTCGATCCGCCCTGACCGTGGCCGCAGCTGCCCGGCCATCAGCCGCAGCACCGTCGACTTCCCGGCCCCGTTCGGGCCGATCATCACCAGCGGCCGCTCGTCCAGCGCGAGGTCAAGCCCCTCCACCACCGGAGCCCGCCGGCCATAACGAAAGGCGATATTCCTCAGAAGCATCTCAACACCTGGTTCAGGAAAATTGGGTTCGCCCACTGTCGGAGCCTTCCCGCCAACCTCGCGCAGGACCGTTGCTGTCGCAGGATATACCACACAATGGACATCGGCGATCCGGCGAGAGACGGTGGCAGGCGGTGTTCGCCCGGCCTGCCACCGTCAACCCCTGCCGACCGGGCGAACAGCCCGCCCAGGTCATTCAGATGTCAGGGGCGAAGCTCACACGAAGCCCACGCGAAGCACATGAGGCCACGCATCCGCCTGATCCACTAGGGCTTGGCCGAGTAGTCCCACCACGCCTTCGTGGACTTGGTCGTAAGAGTGGTGTTACTGGCACCTGGCCACCAGAACTGAAAGAAGAACTGTCCGGTCGCGCCGTCAGAATTACTCCAGGCGTACCCCTGCGTGTAGTCGACGCAGTTGGTGAAGTTGACGACGCCATAGCTTCTGTCGGGCGCGAGGTTGATGTCGCGACGAAGATCGCTCTGGATCTGCTGCTGATTGCAGCCACTCTGCTCCAGGTGTATCGGAGCGGAGCCGTTGCCAACACCGAAACGACTCGTCTGGCCCTCCTGGGGAAAGTTGCTGAGGGAGGTGCTGAACGAACCGGCGTTGGCGGCGATGGGCATCGACGCGACCCCCGCCGCGACCGCGGCGGCGGTCAACGTGGTACTACGTGAGCGCTCCCGGCGAGCGGGCTTCGGCGCCCGGTCGTAGGAGTCGGCGAGTGACCAACGGAAATCCATTCTTCTCCTGACTGATGTGCGAAGGTCGCCAGTCCGTTGCGGACGGCGTGGAGAACTGTGCTATCCGGTTCCGATACCCGGGCCCATGACGATCCCGCGCGTCGGCTACGGCCTTGAGTTCCATTCGTCCGCGGCGGCACCGCGAGGATGTCTCATCCCGACGGGCCTTCATTGGATCCGTTGGTCGAGCCGTAGGTGTAGGTGATTCGAGGAATCGGGCCGAAAAAACTCGTGACGGCGAGGATCGCCGGCGCCGAGTCGAACTTGAGGATATCGAAACCGCGCAGCCCCACGTTGCCGGCGCTGTCCCGCAGTGACCATTCGAAGCGGGCGTGGTCGTGATGGATGTCGATGCCGCTCGTCCGAACCGGAAGGTAGCCCGGAAGTCGGTCCCGAACCTGAGCGATGTGGGCGCTGATTCCAGCCGGCCCCTCGACACGGGTGGCCGGGTTCGTGAAGACGACCGTGCCGGCGACGCAGCCTTCCAACCGTCGGGTGCGTTCGTCCTGGTCTGGTTCCCGCCAGGCGGCGAGAAGGCCATCAACAATCCGCACGACGGCGTCGGACTTCGCCRTGGGCTCGCCGTCCAGGTTCCAGGCCTGGACCTCGTTGTATCCGACGACCGGTGCCGCCTCCGACGTGTTCTGCCCAACGCTCATGCCATCGCCGCCTCGGTGCCCGGAACAGTGTTCTTGGAAGAAGTCGTTTCAGCGGGGCTGCCGCCCATACCGAGCAGACGGCGTGCCTCGGCGCGTTGCAGCTTGCCGGACGGCGTCTTGGGGAGACTCCCCGGCGGAAGGATCAGCACCTCATTGGGCGAGACCCCGACGGCAGCACGTATCTGTGCGGCGACATCGGACCGCAGCTGCGCATGACGCTCGCTGGGCCAACGGGTTTCCAGGGCGACGGCCAGCCCCTCGGAGCCCAGCGCGTTCGGCCGCTCGTACGGAAAAGCGGCCACGTTGCCGGGGCGGACGCCCTCGGCGCCGGCCGCGGCGCGCTCGACCTCTTCCGGGTAGATGTTGCGGCCGGCGAGGATGATGACATCCTTAACCCGTCCGGTGACGACAAGCTCGCCGTCGGCCAGGTAGCCGAGGTCGCCTGTGCGCAGCCAGCCGTCGGCGGTTCGTGAGGCGGCCGTCGCCTCCGGATCGTTGTGGTAGCCGGCGGTCAGCGAGGTGCCGCTGACCTGGATCTCGCCGACAAGCCGTTCCGTGAGAACAGCCCCGGTCTCGGTGTCCGAGATGCGCAGGCGCAGGCCGTCGACCGGAGCACCGAGCCTGGCGAGCTGGCGGATCCTGCCGGTGTGGCCTGGCCCGACCGGGACGGCACGTCCATCGGTCTGGAGCAGGTCGGCGTCCACGCTGTCGGAAGCCAGGCCACGGCCGAGCGGCGTCATCGTCGTGGCGACAACGGTCTCGGCCATGCCATAGGCGGACACGACCAGAGCCGGATTGAAGCCGTGACGCTGCGCGGCGGCGGTGAACGCGGTCATCGCGTCGRGGTCGACGCTCTCCCCGCCGGTCAGGATCCCGCGCAGCTGAGACAGGTCCAGAGCCGGTCCGGTCGCCAGAAGCTTGGCAGCCAGTGCGTAGGCGGAGTTCGGACCGACCGTCGACGTGGCTCGATACTCCGAGATCTGCGCCATCCAGCTCGCCGGGCGGGCCAGGTAGTCCATTGGCGAGGACAGCAGCAGGTCACAGCCACCGCAGGTCATCGGGATGATCAGGGTGCCGATCAGGCCCATGTCGTGGGACAGCGGCAGCCAGGACAGGATCCGCCCGTGGAAGCGGTCGTGCTCGTCCCTGGCCTTGATCGCCTCCACATTGGCCGCGAGATTCCCGTGACTGACCCGCACTGTCTTCGCACTCGCCGTTGTCCCGCTGGTCAGTTGCAGGATCGCCGGGTCGTCATCGGTGAGTGACGGCGGCAGATAGGCAGGAAGCCCGTCACTGCCACGAACCTCGGCGTGGACGTCGTCGAGCATTCGGACGTCCCACCCGCCGGTCGCGAGACCGGGCAGGATCTGGTCGAACCGCGGCCCCACCAGCACCAGCGGACTACCACCGAGCCGGTCGATGCGTCGCACGGTCTCGGCGACGAACGCGGCCTCGTCCATCGTCCGGGTCGGCGTGGGTGCCATCGTCAGGGCACCGCCCGCCAGCCAGGTCGCCATYGCCGCCGTCACCGCCGGCCGTGACGCCAGCGCCAGCATCACCACGGATCGGCCCGGGCCGATACCCGCCGTCTGCAGGACTGCCGCCAGGTTCACGGCGTCCGCGTACAGATCACCCCAGCCGACGACCTCGTCGTCTCCCGACGGCGAGAGGAAGGTGACGGCACCGTTCTTCCGTGCGGCTGATTCCATCCGTTCAAGCAGATAAACCATCGAGAATCCTTCTGTGCTCCACGGTCGGGCGGCGGGGAGACCCGCCGCGGCGCCGAGCGAATCGGAATCCGGCTACACGCTCGAGAGGTCGATCCCCTCACCCCGACCGGCCGATCCGGCCGAATACAGGTCCTGCCGGTAGGCCGCGAGGACGACGCGGTCCCAGCGTCGCCCGCGGTAGTAGTCGTGATCCCGGAAGCGTGCCTCGATGTGCAGTGTGCTGCCGATCGCGCTCGCGAACTGACGGCAGTTGAACTCCGGCAGCTCGAAGTAGAGCTTTCGGAAGGGCCACACGTCGAACAGGTAGCGAAGAAACAGGACGACCGGTTCGGCGGCGATCCCGGACCGCTGGTACCGGCCGGTCATCGCGACACCGACATAGGCGTTTCCCAGGCCGAAGTCAGGGTTGTAGCAGATAGCGTGACCGGCCGCCTCGCCAGTTTCACGCGAAACGATCAGGAACTGCGCCAGCATGCCCTGCCAGAGGTCCGCCTCGAATTTCTCATAGGGCGGGAAGGCACCCCGGTAGCGCCAGCGGAACCCGACGTCCGGCGCGATCGAAAGCTCGTACAGGAAAGGAGCCATCGACGGGAGGACCGGAGTCAGCTGGAAGTACCGTCCGGCCAGCTCCGGCGGCAGCACCTCGTCGTCCGAGCCGTCCGAGCCGGCCGAGCGGTCCGAGCCGCCCGACGCGCCGGGCCCCGTCAGGGCCTCGGCCTGCGGCAGCGAAGGATGCGGCACCCCGGTGCGAAGCCGGCCGGCCTCCGCCGCGCCCGGGAGGCCACCGGCACAGCACCGCGTGTAGAGATCACCGACGGTCCCGGCGGCCAGCCAGTCCTCCTCGCCGACGTCCACGCCGACATCCGCCAGCGCCGAGCAGAGTTCCAGCAGCCCGTACGAGTCCAGTCCCAGATCGTCGGTCAACCGGGCCTCGAACCGCACGTCCTGCCGCTGGACACCAGCAACACGGCTGACCAGCTCCTCGAAGACGTCYGTACTGAGCATTTCACCTCGAATAAGAAGATCCACCGAGAAACACGGCCGTTCGGACACAAGCCACGGATGGCCGCCTCTTGTATAGCCGGGAAGGCCGACCTGGAACGATGGTCTGCGACGCGTTCCGGTGTGCATGCACCAGATTTGAGCCGCCATATCCCGCAGCCGCGGCCAGTCCAGGTCAGACCTGCGCATATCCAGCACCGACCTGGGCCGTCAGGCGGCGTCAGGAGACCTCTGCAACCGTTTCCGTTCCCGGCCGGGGGCCGGGATACCGCCGAGCCGAGCCGAGGACACAAAGGCTCACTCTCGCCACGGAAACCGGGGCGGACCCTTCAACCCTTCAACCCATACCGTCCGTCGACGACGGCGGAGCCTTCCCCGTAAAGGCCTCCCAAGACACGACGTGAAGAGCGTCGTAGCGGACTCACGAAGGAACCATTGTGTTGGCCAGACCGTAGCATGCCGCATACGGACAGGCAACCAGAATCAGGTGATACCGCCACAGGCGATGGCACCAACTACCTTGCGTACACCGAGGGCGCACTTCCATCCACCTGGAATCTCCGCACGGAGACACCCCGTGACCTGTGGTTACGCCCCGCCGCGCGCGATGTGCCACGACATCGGAAATCTGCGTTTCAAGGTCGTTATTAACAGAGGGTGTTCGGTACACGGAGCAGATTCCGCCCAGCGGAGATGCCGCAACGCGAACGGCCCATCCGTCGACGGTGACGGATGGGCCGTTCGCGTTGCGGGTGGACGCCCCCGGGGTGAGGTGTGCGCCCGGGGGGACGGGCGGGCGCCGCTTACTCCGCGGCCTGGAACTCGGCGACGAAGGGGGTGTCGACGCCGATCTTGCCGGCGGCCTTGGCACCACCCGGGTCGCCGAGCGGCTCGTCGCGGCCCGGCAGCGCCTTCGCGAAGAACTCCTTGTCGGTCTTCACGAACGGCCGTTCGGGCTTGGGCACCTCGAGGTCGAGCATGATGGCGCCGATCGGGCAGGCCGAGGCGCAGGCACCGCACTCGGTGCACTCGTTGGGGTTGATGTAGAGCTTCCGGGCGCCCTCGTAGATGGCGTCGACCGGGCACTCGTCGAGGCATGCGCCGTCTTTGACGTCGATGCAGGGGGACGTGACGACGTAGGGCATCGGAGTTCTTCTTTCCGTCGACGGGACCGTGTCGGGCCCGGGAGAATCTCGTTGCCTGCGGTTCGCTCAGAACGCCCTGGCCGGGTTTGACAAAGCCTGGCCTGACCAGCCGCCCTGGCCGGATCAACCGGTCAGGGCAGCCCTGTCAGCTACGGGGAGAGGGTCAGGTCGAGAGGTCCGGACCGGGTCAGGACCGGGCCGGGACCGGGTCAGGACCGGGCCGGGACCGTCCAGGAGTCGTTGCCGGTGAGCAGGTCCTGCAGGTCGCCAMGGCCACCTGCGCGGGCGTCGGCGAGCCGGTCCTGGTACTGCTTGTCGAAGCTCGCCCGCTCGACCGCGCGGTACACGCCGATCGGCGCGAGCTCGGGCTCGGTGTCGGCGATCCGGGCCAGCGCGTAGGCGTAGGTCGGGCTGGTCGAGCGCGGGTTGTGCACCACGACGCCCTTCTCCGTCGAGCGGCCGAGCTTCAGGTCGCCGGTCTCGGCGTCGCGCAGCACCGCCCACTGGCTGTCGGCGCCGAACAGGATCGGCGAGCCGGCCTCCAGACGGATCGGGCCGTCGGCCGGGGTCGGCACCGACGTGTCGGCGGTGACGGCCCGCTCGCCGTGGTTGAAGGTCGGGCAGTTCTGCCGGATCTCGACCAGCGCGGAGCCGTCGTGGGCGGCGGCCGCGGCGAGGATCTCCATCATGTGCTTCTTGTCGGTGTCGACGGTGCGGGCGACGAAGCTCGCCTCCGCGCCGAGCGCCAGCGCCAGCGGGTTGAAGGAGTGGTCGAGCGAGCCGAACGGGCTGGACGGGGTGATCGTGCCGGGCTTGGTCGCCGGCGAGAACTGGCCCTTGGTCAGACCGTAGATCTGGTTGTTGAACAGCAGGATCTTGAGGTTGACGTTGCGGCGCAGCGCGTGGATCAGGTGGTTGCCACCGATCGACAGCGCGTCACCGTCACCGGTGACGACCCACACCGACAGGTCGGGCCGGTTGATCGAGACACCGGTCGCGATCGACGGCGCGCGGCCGTGGATCGAGTGCATGCCGTAGGTGTCGAGGTAGTAAGGCAGCCGGGAGGAGCATCCGATGCCGGAGATCACCACGAAGTTCTCGCGCGGGATGCCGAGGGTCGGCATCAGGTTGCGCATGTTGTTGAGGATGGCGTGGTCACCGCAGCCAGGGCACCAGCGGGCCTCGCCCGCGGAGAAGTCCTTGGCGGTGAGCTGCTTGCCTACCGCGTCGGGGCTGGTCACTTGTTCTTCTCCGATCCGAGCTCGCTGCGGCCGACCTTGCCGGTGCCGCCGATGGCCTTGATGTCCTCGGTGGACAGTGCCGCGGCGCCGTCCTCGAGGTCGTTGACGAGCCGGGTGAACACCGCGGCCAGCTCCACGGCGCGGAAGGGCAGGCCGCGGGTCTGGGTGTAGCCGACCGGCTCGATCTGGCAGTGCATGCGCAGCAGCCCGCCGAGCTGCCCGAGGTTCATCTCGGGGACGAGCACGGTGTCGTAGGCGGCCAGGATGGAGGCGAGGTTGGCCGGCAGCGGGTTGAGGTAGCGCAGGTGGGCCTGGGCGATGGCGAGCCCCTGCTGGCGGACGAGCCGGCAGGCCGCGCCGATCGGGCCGTAGGTGGAGCCCCAGCCGATGACGAGCAGCTTGGAGCCGAATCCGGGCGGGCCGGACGGGTCGTCGACCTCCAGCGGCGGCACCTCGATGCCGTCGACCTTGTTCTGGCGGGTGCGGACCATCAGGTCGTGGTTGTCCGCGTCGTGCGAGATCTCGCCGCTGCCGTCGGCCTTCTCCAGACCACCGATGCGGTGCTCCAGACCGGGGGTGCCGGGGATGGCCAGCGGACGGGCCAGCGTGCGCGGGTCACGCTTGTACGGGTGGAACGCGGGCTTGCCGTCCTTGCCGATGCCGTTCGGCTCGGTGGCGAACTCGATGCCCAGGTCGGGCAGCTCGCTGACGTCCGGCACCTTCCACGGCTCGCTGCCGTTGGCGATGTAGGAGTCGGACAGCAGGATGACCGGGGTCCGGCGCTCCAGGGCGATCTGCGCCGCCTCGAAGGCCGCGTTGAAGCAGTCGGCCGGGCTCTGCGCGGCGAGCACGGGCAGCGGGGCCTCGCCGTGCCGGCCGTACAGGGACTGCAGCAGGTCGGACTGCTCGGTCTTGGTCGGCAGGCCGGTGGACGGGCCACCGCGCTGCACGTTGACGATGACCAGCGGCAGCTCCAGCGAGATCGCCAGGCCGATCGCCTCGGACTTGAGCGCCATGCCCGGCCCGGAGGTCACGGTAACGGCGAGCATGCCGGCGAACGCGCCACCGATCGACGCGCCGATCGCCGCGATCTCGTCCTCCGCCTGGTACGAGCGGACGTCGTGCGAGATGAGCTTGCTCAGCTCGTGCAGGACGTCGGTGGCGGGGGTGATCGGGTAGGCGCCGAGGAACAGCGGCATGCCGGCCTGGTGCGCGGCGGCGACGAGGCCGAACGCGATGGCCCGGTTGCCGCGCATGTGCCGGTAGGTGCCCGGGGGCAGCGGGGCGGGCTTGACCTCGTAGGAGACGGCGAACGCCTCGGTGGTGTCGCCGTAGTCCACACCGGCCCGCAGCGACGCGAGGTTGCCGGCGAGGATCTCCGGCGGCTTCTTCGCGAAGCGCTTCTCCAGGTAGGCGACGGTGCTCTCGACCGGCTGGTTGAACATCCAGGACACCAGGCCGAGCGCGAACATGTTCTTCGTCCGGGCGGCGTCCTTGCGCTTGAGGCCGAGGCCTTCGGTGGCGCCGACGGCGAGCCCGGTCAGGTCGACCGCGTGGACGATGTAGTTGCTCAGTGAGCCGTCGGTCAGCGGGTCGGAGTCGTAGCCGGCCTTCTCCAGCGCGCGCACGTTGAACGCGCCGGAGTCGACGACCAGCACGCCACCGGGGCGGAGGTCCTTGAGGGTGGCCTTCAGCGCCGCCGGGTTCATGGCGACGAGGACGTCGGGCTGGTCACCGGGGGTGGTGATGTCGTGGTCGGCGACGTGCAGCTGGTAGCTGGAGACACCGCCGACGGTGCCGGCTGGCGCCCGGATCTCGGCCGGGAAGTCCGGCAGGGTCGCCACGTCGTTGCCGGCCTCCGCGGCCTGCGCACCGAAGCGGTCACCGGTCAGCTGCATGCCGTCACCGGAGTCACCGGCGAACCGGATGACGACTCCCTTAAGCCGGCGTACCCGCGGGTCGGGCTGTTCGAGCTCGGTTGTCATCGCGAACCTCGTCTTGGATGGGGGTGCTCTGGGTAAGGGAGCGAACGCGCTGGACAGCGCGGGCCACCTGGTCCGCGACGGTGCGGATTTCCTCGGGGGTCGTGGCGCGGCCCAGGCTGAAGCGCAGGCTCTCCCGGGCCTCGGTGGCGGTCCGGCCCATGGCCAGCAGGACGTGCGACGGGGTGTCCCCACCGCCGCTGCAGGCCGATCCAGCCGAGACCGCGACGTGCGGAAGGCAGGCCTGGACCTCGTCGGCGCCCGCGCCGACGAAACGCAGGTTGACCGTGTTCGGCAGCCTGGCCCGCACCGGGCCGTTCAGTTCGACGGCGCCCCGGCCGAGCCGTTTGACGAGCAGCTCGGTCAGCAGCGCCACCAGCGCACGCTGGCGGTTTCCGTCGTCGGTCATCGACGCGGCCGCGAGGCGGGCGGCCGCGCCGAAGCCGGCGATCCCGGCGGTGTTGAGGGTGCCGGGACGCCGGCCGCGTTCCTGGCCTCCGCCGTGTGTCTGCGGCGCGATGCGTGCCCAGGCGTCCTTCGACGCGATCAGCGCACCGACGCCCTTGGGGCCGTACAGCTTGTGCGCGGACGCGACGGCCACATCGACGCCGGTCCGGTCGAGGCTGACCGGGATCCGGCCCAGGGCCTGGGTGATGTCACTGAACAGCAGCGCACCGGCCGCGTGCACGGGTTCGACCAGGGGCCGCAGGTCGTTCACGGCCCCGGTCTCGTTGTTCGCCGCCATGACGGCGACGAGGGCGACGTCGGGCCCGAGCCGACGGCGCAGGTCGTCGACGTCGATGGTGCCGTCCGGGTGGACGGCGATGCGTTCGGCGAGGGTGCCGGAGCCCGCACCGGGACCGGCCGATGCCGCCGCGGCGGCGTCGGCGGCGCCGAGCACCGCGGGGTGTTCGGTCGCCCCGACGAGCACCCGGCGACGGCCGGAACCGGCGGCGGTGAGGGCGGCGAGCGCCCCGCCGATGGCCAGGTTGGCCGCCTCGGTGGCGCCGGAAGTGAAGACCACGTCACGGGCCCGCGCGCCGGCGAGCGTGGCGACCTCGCGGCGGGCCCGCTCGACGATCCGGGTCACCTCCTGGCCCGGCCCGTGCTTGCTCGCCGGGTTGGCGAACTGCTCGGTGAGCAGCGGCAGCATCGCGTCCAGCACGCGCGGGTCCACCGGCGTGGTCGCGTTGTGGTCGAGGTAGATCACCTCGGCTCCTCGGGCTGCCGCCGGACCCGGGCCTGGGCGCACGCTGGGCAGGTCGGGTCGGACCGGACCCGCAGCGACCGGAAGTCCATGTCCCACAGGTCGTACTGGAGCAGCCGGCCGCTGGCGGGCTCACCGAACCGAGCGATGATCTTGATGGACTCCATCGCCGCGAGGCAGCCCGCCAGGCCGGACACCGCACCGAGCACGGTGAACCCGAGCGGTTCCCAGGTGGGGTCGCCCTCGCTGAACACGCAGCGCAGGCAGGGTGTCCCCGGCTCGACGACCAGCACGTTGCCCTCGGTGGCGTTCATCGCGGCGATGACCGCCGGGGTTCCGGTCGCCACGCACAGGTCGTTGAGCCGGTACCGGTCGGGAAAGTTGTGCCGGGCGTCCACGACGACATCCGCCGCGGCGACGAGCTGGCCCAGCTCGGGCAGGTCGGCCAGCTCACGGTCGAAGCCGACGATCTCGACTCCCGGGTGGTGCGCGCGCAGGGTCTGCTCCGCGCAGGCCACCCGGGAGCGACCGATCCATTCGGGGCGCATGAGGGTCTGCCGGTTGAGGTCGGGTTCCTCCAGCACGCCCGGATGGACCAGGACCAGCCGACCGACACCGGCGGCGGCGAGGTACGTCGCCGCCGCACCACCGAGACCACCGATTCCCGCCACGAGCACCGTCGCCCGGCTCAGTCGCTCCTGGGCCTGCGGCCCGAAGCCCGGGATGCCGAGCTGGCGGTCGAACAGGCCGGGCAGGTCGTGGCGGGCGGTCCGCTGCTGCGGCGGCGCGTTCTCCGCCCGCGCGGCGGCCCCGCCGACATCGGCCGGACGAGCCGGACGAGCCGGCGCCACCGGGGCCACCGGGGCCACCGGGGCCACCGGGGCCGTCGGAACCACTGGGGCGAACGCCTGCTCAGGTTCGCGCGAGGTAACGATCATGTCGTTGTCCATGAAGGCTCCCTCTGCTCGGTGGTGTGGTCGGTCTGGTGGGGTCTGCGGTCTGGTGGGGTCTGCGGTCTGGTGATCTGCCGTCAGGCGGGTCAGGGAACGAGCGCGACGCGCCCGATCTCCGGCAGGCTCTCCTTGATCCGCTTCTCGATGACCGCGGTGACCGTCGCCGAGGCGCTGGAGCAGCCGTTGCACGCCCCGACGAGGCGGATGTGGACCTCGGCCGTGCCGGGCTGCCCGTTACCGGCGAGCACGGTGACCACCTGGACGTCGCCGCCGTCGCCCTGCAGGAACGGCCGGATCTCGGCCATGACGTCCTCGACCTGCGCACGCAGCTTCGCGTCGGCCTCGGCCCGCTCGGGCTCCTCGGGGGTGCCGAAGCTGTTGCCGCAGCCGCAGGAGCTGGTGGCGTTCGGGTTGGTGAAGGTGAAGCCGGACGAGGTCAGCGACTCGACGTAGTCGACGAGCAGGCCCCGCAGGTGGCCGATCATCGACGTGTGGACGAACACGTCGAAGCCGTCCTCGTGAATGACGATGTCGTCGCTCTCCGCGCCCGGCGCCAGGGCCAGGGTGTAGGTGAAGCCGGAGCAACCGCCCGGGTTCACCCCGACCCGCAGCCCGAAGCCCGCGGTCTCGGCGCTGCCGCCGATCAGGGTGCGCACCTGCTTCCTGGCGCGCTCGGTCAGTTCGATGGTGCTCGGGGCGAGGGTCATGACCGGGCTACCTCCAGGTCGGCGCCGTCGGAGGCGGCGCTTTCGAGATGGGGACCTTCGGCGCGGGCACCGACCGAGTGGGATCGGTCGGCACCGGCGTCAACACTGCGTGAGCCAGCTGTGCGGGAGCTGTCGGTTCGGGAGCTGCCGGTTCGTGCGCTTTCGGCTCGGGCGCTCTCGGTAGGAGAGCCCGTGTCCGGGCGGATCTGACCGGTTCCGTCGCCAGCGGGCTCGGTCAGCCGCCCGGACACGGCCTGGCCCGGGCCGGCCTCGGCGTGACGTGGTCCGCCCGAGCAGCCACCGCCCTTTCCACCCTTTCCGGCACCGCCGGAGCAGGAACCGGGGCGGACGGTGACCGCGAACTCGAACGGGTCCTCGTCCATCAGGTCCGGGTCGAGCAGGTCGACGTCGACCAGCTCGCCCCCCAGCACGTCGAGGTCCAGCTCGGCGACGACGTCGGTCGGGGAAGTACCGGCGTCGTCGGAGCCGGCCGCCTGCTCGGCGGCGGCCCGGGCCGTGATCCGGGCGCCGGTCGTGGCGACAGCCTTCTCGATCAGTTCGTAGACCTCGACCGGTTCGATGCCGGCGTCCTCGAGGGCGTCATACGGACCGGGACCGATCTTGCTGCACAGCACGGCGGCGCAGTCCGAAAGCATCGCGATGGTCTTGTCGAGCACCGAGGCCCCGTCCCCGCACTCGGTCGCGCCTTCGCAGTAGCGCTGCACGTCGCGGGTCTGGACGAGACGGGCCCAGTTGAGCCCGGCCTCGTAGATCCAGAACTCGGTGGCGTGCCCGAAATGCTGGTTCACCACACCGCTGCCCTTGGTCGCCACCGCGACCAGGACGGTGTCCTCCGGCTTGCTTCCGGTGCCGGTGATGCTCAGCGTCTCGCGCTCGGCGCGGTTCTCCTCACGCCACCGCTCGATCTGGGCGTGCGCGGCCTGGCGACCCTCGAGGTCGTAGGCGATCTCGCGGCCCTGGTACGTCTCCGGGCTGAACTCGTCGCCGCGGTCCTCGCCGAGCAGGCCGACGGCGTCGGCCCGGCACTGCCGGCAGTGCCGCATCATGTTCATGTCGGCGCCGCCCTCGCAGCGGTCCTGCAGCGCCTTGAGCTCCTGCGCCGTGGGGCCGCGCTGGCCGGAGAGTCCGAAGACGGTGCCGTGCTCGGGCGCGGAGACCAGCGGCATCACGTTGTGCAGGAAGGCGCCGAGCTCGTGCACCTTCTGGGAGACCTCGACGAGGTGCTCGTCGTTGACCCCGGGGATCATCACCGAGTTGACCTTGGCGAGGATCTTGCGCTCGGCGAGCATCGCGAGCCCCTCGAGCTGGCGCTCGGAGAGGATCTTCGACGCCTCCCTGCCGGTGTACTTCTTGCCCTTGTAGGCGACCCAGGGGTAGATCCGCTCGCCGACCTCCGGATCGATCATGTTGATGGTGATCGTCACGTGGTCGACGTTCAGGGCAGCGATGCGGTCGACGTGGTCGGGCAGGGTGAGCCCGTTCGTCGACAGGCACAGCTTGATGTCCGGGCAGTCCCGGGCGACCAGCTCCAGGGTGCGGAAGGTGCGCTTCGGGTTGGCCAGCGGGTCACCCGGGCCGGCGATGCCCAGCACGCTCATCTGCTTGATCTCGCTGGCGACCAGCTTGACCTTGGCGAGGGCGTCCTCGGGGGTGAGCAGGTCGCTGGTGACGCCCGGCCGGCTCTCGTTCGCGCAGTCGTACTTGCGGTTGCAGTAGTTGCACTGGATGTTGCAGCCGGGCGCCACCGCCACGTGCATCCGGGCGTAGTACTGGTGCGCCTCGGAGCTGTAGCACGGGTGGTTCGCGATCTTCTCCGCGATCTCCGGGTCGGTCGCCGGAGCGCTGCTGCCGCAGCTCTTCTTCGACGCGCAGCCACCCGCGGCGGCCGGCGCGGTGGACGTCGGCGCCGCCGGCGCGGTGGACATTGGCGCCGCCGGCGCGGTGGACAGCACCGGGAGCGCGACGGGCTCGTTGGTCACGACAGCCCCTCCTCCTCATCGGTGGTCCCGCTGGTCACGGCGACGCTGCTGTCAGCCGCGGAACTCGTGGCGTGGACGGTGTCCCCGTCCTGGGTGTGGTCGGCGTGGTCGGGCGTGGTGGGCCGGAACTCGCGGCCCGCGGCCTCCAGCTCCCGCTCGAGGGCGCCGACGACGCGTCCGTTCTCGAAGGCGACCGCGTAGACGATGTGTTCCTGCAGGTAGAGGCCCACATTGATGACCTCGCCGCGGGTGCCCTCCTCGACCAGGATCTGGCCGGTGGGGATGTCCGGGTCCGGGAAGGTCCCGTCCTGGCGCAGCGCCTTGGTGGTGGCGACGACATCGCCGACGTCGAAGGCCGACCTCATCAGCTCTGCTCCTTCCCCTGCGGGCCCGCGGTCGCGGAACGCTCGATGGTGATCTCGGAAACCGGGACGAAGGCCTCCGGCTCCGGCGCGCGGTCCTTGAGGACCTTGAACAGCCGGTGGTCCAGCGCCGTCGCCGTGGTGAAGGCCTCGTACGAGCGGATCAGGGCCTCGCGGTAGTGGCGCAGCAGCTCCTCCGGCGACTGCGCGGCGTCCGCCGCGTCATGCAGGCCGGCGATCTCCCCCGCGAAGTAGCGCAGGATGTGCAGCCGGTTGACGGCCACCACCCGCGGGTCGAAATCGACGTCGAGCAGCTCGAAGTACTGCTCGGCGGTGGAGCAGCGCCGGAACTCGGCGAGCTGCTCGTCGACCTGGCCGGCGGCGCTCACTTCGCCGCCTCCTTCGCCGCGCGCAGCTCGTTCTCCAGCACCGCGACCTCGGCGTAGGCGTCGTAGGTGCGGCGGGCGACGTCGAGGATGCCCTCCCAGCCGAGCGGCAGCTCCTCGGAGAGGTCGTGCAGGTCGAGCTTGAGCTGGGACGCCTTGCTGTTCATCTTGCGCAGCCGGGTCTGGATGGCGGCGACGTCGGTGCCGGCGCTGGTGTCAGGAGTCATCGCGGGCAGCCTCCCGGTACTGGTCGACGTACTTGGCGGCGGCGGTCACGAAGGCCTCGCCGCGGGCGGCGAGGTCCTCCAGGGAGTTGAAGCCGAAGCGCTGGGCGTCCCGCAGGACGTCGGAGAGCACCACGAGCCGTCCCGCGAAGATGACGACCCGGCCGAACCCCTCGTGGTTCAGGTCGAGCACCGTGGTCGTCTCGGCCCTGGTCGCCTTCTCCACCGCGGCGGCGACCGCCTGGTAGAAGGAGCGCACCCGGGCCTCGATGACCGCGTCGATGTCGCAGGCCACCGAGATCTGGCGCCGCTGCTCCTTCGTGAGGACGAACGGGGCGAGCATCGCCTCGTCGGAGAACTTGTCGAGCTTGCCGTAGGTGTCGCCGGCGCGGAGCTGGTCTGCGAGGTCCTTCAGGAACCCCTCGACCTTCCCGTTCGCCGCGGATGTCGATGCGGTCATGCCGTTCCTCCCATGGTTGTCGGGGTCGACGTGGCCGAATCCGAGGCGGACGAACCGGTCGTTGCCGGTGTCCAGGCGGGAGCTTCCTGGGGGCTGTGCGCCCGCAGGATCTTGCGCAGCCACGGCGGCGGGCTGCCGGCGAGCACGTCGACGAACTTGGTGAGCAGGCCGTCGATCGCGGTGCCCTTGGCGACCTTCATCGGGTAGATCTGGGCCTTGATGACCTTCGCGGCCGCGGTCCCTCCGATGTCGGAGACGTTGAGGATCGCGCAGTCGGTGACGGCGGCCAGCCGAGAGGCGATCTTGTCCTCCTCGTCCTCCTCGGCCGGCCCGAGCTCACGGGTCTCGAACAGTCGGTAGCCCTGCGGTCCGACCTCGTAGACGTCGAACCGGCGGCACCAGCCGAAGTGCTGGTCGACGGCGCTTCCGTCGCCGGTCGCGAAGGCGATCTTCAACATGAGGGCTCCTCGCACAGAACGTCGAGCTCGTCGAACGGGTCGATCGGGTGTGGGCTGACGTCGACGTCGCTGCGCTCGGCGCGGTGGCCCGGGTGGTCCCGGTGCGGTTCCGCGCGGTGGTCGGCGTGCTGGTGCTCGATGTGCTGGTGCTCGATGTGCTGGTGCTCGATGTGCTGGGGCTCTGTCAGCGGGTGCTCTGCCTGCGGGTGCTCCGCGTGCGGGTGCTCCGCGTGCTGGTGGTGGTGGTCGAGCAGCCGGTTCGCCGCGTCCACCAGGAGCCGCAGGCTGCCGCTGTACCCGGCGGTGGTGCGCAGGGCCGCGCCGAGCCGGTCGTAGATCGGGAAGCCGACCGGCAGGTGCGGGATGCCGATGCGGTCGGCGACCGCCCGGGTGTGGCTGGACCCGATGACCAGCTCCGCACCGCCCTCGACCGCCCGCTCCTCCAGGTCGGCCAGGTCGCCGATGACGATCTCGTCCCACGGGGCGGTGGCCAGCACGGGGGCGTCCGTCGGGGAGACTGCCGCCACGATCTCGACACCGACGTCGCACAGCAGCGAGCCGACGGCGACCAGCGCCTCGGGCTCCATCGCGAGCGCGACCCGGGCGCCACCCAGGTAGAAGTGGGTGTCGAGCAGACCGTCGGCGAGCCGGGCCCGGGCCCGGCGCACCTCGTAGGACGGACCGCGGCCGGACCGGGCCATCAGGTCGCTGACCAGCCCGTCCACCGCCCGCAGGCCACTGAGGTGGTCATAGTGCAGGAGATCGGCGTCGGTGCGGCCGGCGAGGTCGGCACCGGCGGCGGCCGCGGTCGCCCCGACGGTGATCACCAGGCCCGCCCGGTCGAGGCGGCGCAGCCGGGTCAGGTCCGTCCCGCCGGTCGTCGTCGGCTGCCAGGCCGGGGCGAGATGCCCGTCCAGCGAGCCTGACAGGTCCGGGACGAGGACCGGGCTCAGCCCGAACGAGCGGATCAGCGCGCTCAGCTCGTCGAGGTCCGCGGCGGTCAGGGACGGGCCGACTAGCACCGCGACCGTGTTCCCACACTCGAGGCCGTCACGGTCGGGTCCGTCAAGGTCGTGGCCGTCGGGGTYGGCCCCGTCGAACGGCACCGTCGTGACGAGCGCCCGCAGCGCGGCCGACCAGCCGTCCGACAGGCCGCCGACGAAGTCAGGCGTCGACACCCGCACGATCAGCGGGGCGCCCTCGGGAGTGGTGTGCTCCATCATCGCGATGTACTGGCGCATCTGGCCGCCGACGTCCTCGCCGCTGACCTCGGTGACCCCGGTGGTCAGCAGCCCGATGATCTCTGGGCGTTGCTTGGCGCGGATCGCGTCCAGGTGCACCACGAGCTCCTCACCGCTGCCCATGACCGCGGTGACCTCGGTGATCCCGGTGGTCTGCAGCGGGACGGGCTCGTTGAAGTGCCGGGTGAGCAGCGCCTTGGCGAACGACGCGCAGCCCTTCGAGCCGTGCATCACCGGCATGGAGCTGGCGAGGCCGAGGAAGACCAGGGCGCCGCCGAGGGGCTGGCTGAACTTCAGCGGGTCCAGGCCGGCCCGCCGGCTGCTCGTGACGACCCGCGCCATCACGCCACCTCCGCCGGCGTGCTGGCGACGTCCCAGGGTGCGGGGGCACGGACCTGCTCCCACACCGGGTTGGTGAGGGCCAGGTYGAGGCGGCGGGCGAGCTCGACGGCGCCGCGGTAGCCCGCGTAGGGGATGTGCCGCTCCTGGTTGATGTCCAGGAAGGGCAGCCGCCCCTTGAGCGCGGTGTACATGTTGCGGCCGCCGGCGACCAGGATGTCCGCGCGGGTCTCGTCCGCGATGCGCAGCAGCTCGCGCGGGCTGCCCTCGGAGACGATCTTCGCATCCGGGCCGAGCAGCTCGGAGATCTTCTCGACGTCCCCGTCGGAGCTCTTGGTGATGCCGTTCGCGACGACCTCGATGCCGAGGTCCTGCAGCGCGGAGACGATCGACCAGCTCTTGACCCCGCCGGTGTAGAGAACGGCGCGCTTGCCGGCGAGCCGCTCCCGGTAGGGCTCCAGGGCCAGGTCGACGGCGGTCTGCTCGAGCTCGATCAGCTCCTCGGCGCGTTCGGCGAGCGCGCCGCCGCCGAGCAGGCGGGCGAACTGGCGCAGCGTGTCGTTCATCGCCCGGACGCCGTAGAAGCTGCCCTCGAACCAGGGGATGTCGTAACGCTCGTCCAGCCCGCGGGCCAGCCCCAGCAGGGCCCGGGAGCAGACGACCATCGTCGCGCGGGCCCGGTGCGCGGCGGCGACGTCGGCGTAGCGCGCGTCCCCGCTGATGCAGGCCCGCACCCGCAGGCCCAGCTTGGACAGCGTGGGCAGGACGTCCCACAGCTCGCCGGCGATGTTGTACTCGCCGACCAGGTTGACGTCGTACTCGCTCACGTCGGCCGGCTCGACCGTGCCGATGACGTGCTCGAGCAGCGCGTCACCGGCGATCTTGTTGCCGAGGTTCTTGTTGCCGACGAATCCCGGCGCGTGCACCGGGATGACCGGCACACCGGTGTGCGTGGCGGCGGCAGCGCACACGGCGTCGAGATCGTCGCCGATCATGGCGGTGACGCAGGTCGAGTAGACGAACACCGCTGGCGGGCGGTGGCGCTCGACGGCTTCGAGAATGGTGTCGAACAGGCGCTGCTCGCCGCCGAAGATCACATCCTGCTCGCCGACGTCGCTGGTGAAGCCGCGTCGGTAGAGGTCAGGTCCTGACGACAGGCTTCCCCGCCCGTCCCAGGAGTTGCCGGCGCAGGCGATGGGGCCGTGCACGACATGGGCGCTGTCAACGATCGGAACCAGGGTGATCATCGCACCGTCGAAGGTGCATCCCCCGCTCGTGCCCCCAGGAGCGGGCTTGGGGCAGCCGGCCTTGCGCTCCTTCGCGGACTTCTCGCGGTTGTGGTCACAGGCCGGTTCGGTGAAGAGAGTTGCGCGGTCAGTGGCGGCCATGGCGATCTCTCCGCTTGGGAGGGCGTTGCCCTCGGTGAGCTGGGTGAGCGGGGCCGTTCGATGGACCAGCGGTTCTTCTGAACCGGAGTGGTTGTCGGCGGAGTGGTTGTCGGTGGAGTTGGTGTGGCGCAGTGGGGGTCGAGGGGTGTGGCCGGCCGGCCGGGGGGCCGGCCCCGGCAGGGGCGGGGCGCCGGCTCTCGTGACGTGGGGGGCGCGGTCCCGGCGCCACGGGCGGGGCCCCGGCCGAGCGGGGGGTGGGGCCGCCAGCCGGCCGACCACTGGGAAGGCCGTGCGTACCGCTCGGGGGATGCCGATGCTCAGGAGGCATCCCCCGAACGGGACCTAGCGCACGGCGTCGAAGCTATGCGGCAGGCTGGAGCGGTCGAGCTCGTCCAGCATGGTGTTGACCAGCTGGGTGAGCAGGTTCAGCCCGCCGGTGTACCCGATCGTCGCCTGGCGGTGCAGGTGGTGACGGTCGAAGATCGGGAATCCGACCCGGACGAGGGGGACGTTCGCCTCGCGGGAGATGTACTTCAGGTAGGTGCTGCCGATGAGCAGGTCGACCGGCTCGGTGAAGACCAGCGACCGCAGGTGCCACAGGTCCTTCTCCGGCCAGACGGTGGCCGCGTCGCCGAACTTGCTCGCGGAAAGCACCTTCTCCATGCGCGCCTTGAAGCTGCTGTCCGCGTTGGTGCTGACCAGGTGCACCGGCACCATGCCGCACTCCAGCACGAACCGGGTCAGCGCGATGACCAGGTCCGGGTCGCCGGCGATCGCGACCCGCTTGCCGTGCAGGTAGGCGTGCGAGTCGGCGAGGGCGTCGACGAGACGACCGCGCTCGAGGGTGAGCTCGGCCGGCACCGGCTGACCGGAGAGCCGCGCGATCTCCTTCACGAACTGGTCGGTGCCCCGGATGCCGATCGGGGTCTCCAGAAGGACCGTCTCCTGCTTCCACTTGTCCCGGACGAGCTCCGCCGTCCGGCGCATGGTGGATTCCTGCAGGACGACGCTGGCCTTGCTGTGCTTGGCCTTCGCCGCGTCCGCCAGCTTGGTGCCACCGGGGTAGAGGTCGTACTCCCCGTTCGCCGGCGAGTCGAGCGCGTCGGAGTGGTCACCCAGGATCAGCGGGGAGACACCCAGCAGCTCGAGCATCCGGCGGTACTCGCGCAGGTTGCCGAGGTAGGTCTCGAAGCCGGGGAAGACGTTGAGCTGCGGCTTCCCGCCGGTCTCCGGCGCCGTCTTGGCCTCGGGCAGCTCGGTGACCATGTCAAGGATGCCCTTGACCATCACGTCGTAGCCGTTGAGGTGCGAGCCCACGAAGCTCGGGGTGTGGGCGTACGACACCGGGAAGTCGTTGGTGACGGCTTCCTGGTCCCGCGCGGTGCGGATGTAGGCGAAGAGGTCCTCGCCGATGACCTCGGCCATGCAGGTGGTGCTGACCGCGATGTGCTTCGGCTTGTACAGCGCCGTCGCGTTCGCGAACGACTCGACCAGGTTGTTGATCCCGCCGAAGACCGCCGCGTCCTCGGTCATGGAGGTGGAGGCCGCCGGGACGGGCTCCTTGAAGTGCCGCGCGAAGTGGCTGCGGAAGTACGCGACGCAGCCCTGCGACCCGTGCACGATGGGCAGCGTGYCCTCGAAGCCGATGGCCGCGAGCACGGCACCGAGCGGCTGGCAGGCCTTGGCCGGGTTGACGGTCAGGGCCTCGCGGGCGAAGTTCTTCTCGCGGTACTCCCAGGTGCGGGTCCACTCCAGGACCCGGTTGACCTCGGCGTCGTCCGCACCGTTCTCGAACTCGCGCTTGGTCTCGAACTGCTTGGTGTAGACCTCGTCCTTGAACAGCTCGGTGTGGTCGAGGACCTTCAGCGGGATGTGACTGTTCGTCTCGGGAGTCGTCGTCACCGGACCTCCTCCTTTCTGCCGTGACTTGAGCCTTTTCCATCGCCAGCTCGGGCTCACGGTTCCTGGCCGTGCCCCGTGGGATGGAGAAGGCCCACTGATGGCCGCCGGCAGCCACCGGTGATCACCGGTGGTCGCCGGTGGTTGCCGGCGGAGCCGGGCTACTCGCTCAGAAGACTTCTCCGGACTTCGACCACGGGGTCTCCATCAGGTCCCAGGTCGGGCTGTTGATGGCCATGTCCATGTCCCGGGCGAAGACCGCGAAGCCGTCGACACCGTGGTACGGGCCGGAGTAGTCCCAGGAGTGCATCTGGCGGAAGGGGATGCCCATCTTGTGGAAGACGTACTTCTCCTTGACGCCCGCACCCATGAGGTCCGGCTTCAGGTGCTTGGCGAACTCTTCGATCTCGAACGCGGTCGGGTCGTCGTAGAGGACGACGCCTTCCTTCAGCATCCCGTAGGTACGGGTGTAGTCGTCCTTGTGCGCGAACTCGTAGCCCGTGCCGATGACCTCCATGCCGAGGTCCTCGTAGGCGCCGATGGTGTGGCGGGGGCGCAGGCCACCGACGGCGAGCATGACCCGCTTGCCCTCGAGCCGCGGCCGGAAGGCCTTGATGATCTCTTCGAACTGCTTCTCGTACCGGGCGATCGCGGCCTCGGTCTTGGCCTGGATCGTCTCGTCGAACTTCTCCGCGATGGCGCGCATCGACTTGACGATCTTCGACGGACCGAAGAAGTTGAACTCCATCCACGGAGTGCCGTAGCGCTCCTCCATGGTGGTGCAGATGTAGTTCATCGACCGGTAGCAGTGGATCAGGTTCAGCTTCGACAGGTGCGTCGAGGCCATCTCGTTGATCGTGCCGTCACCGGACCACTGGGCGATGATGCGCAGGCCCATGTCCTCGAGGATCCGGCGGGAGGCCCAGACGTCACCACCGATGTTGTAGTCACCGATGAGCGCGACGTCGTACGGGGTGGAGACGTGGTTCGCGCCACCGGTGCCCAGCACGTGGTCACGGACGGCGTCGTTGGCGATGTGGTGGCCCAGCGACTGGGAGACACCGCGGAAGCCCTCGCAACGAACCGGGATGACCGGCTTGCCGAGCTTCTTGGAGGCCGCGCGGGACGTGGCCTCGATGTCGTCACCGATCAGACCGATCGGGCACTCGGACTGCACCGAGATGCCCTTGGCCAGCGGGAACAGCTCGTTGATCTCGTCACAGACCTGCGCCAGCTTGGGGTCACCGCCGAAGACGATGTCCTTCTCCTGGAAGTCCGTGGTGACCTGCATCGCGGCGAAGTTGGTGACACCCCACGGGCCGCGGGCGTAGTTACGACGGGTGGCCCAGGAGTACTGGCCACAGCCGACGGGGCCGTGGCTGATGGTGACCAGGTCCTTCACCGGCCCCCACACCACGCCCTTGGAACCGGCGTAGGCGCAGCCACGGATCGTCATGACTCCGGGGCGGGACTTGATGTTGGACTTGACCTCGCACTCCTTCGACCCCTCGGGGTCGTTGGCCTTGATGTGCTTGGCGCGGAACTTGGCCGCCTTCGCGGGGTAATGCGACAGGACTTCGGCGATCATCGCCTCGGTCTCGGCCCGCGGCGGGGTCGGCGTCGTCGTCATGATCGGAACCTCATCCTCGACGGTGACTGAAGCCGGTGGTGGGCGGAGGAGGTCAGGCGGAGGCGGCGGCCTTGCTCTGGCCGACGATGCTGGTGTCTTCCTGCTCCATGATCCCGAACTCGATCAGCAGCTCCTCGAGCTCGTCCATGCTGATCGGGGTGGGGATGTTCTTCATGTCGTTCTCGTCGATCGCCCGAGCCAGCTGGCGGTACTCGTCGGCCTGGCTGTTCTGGGGGTCGTACTCGATGACCGTCATCCGGCGCAGCTCGGCGTGCTGCACGACGTTGTTACGCGGGATGAAGTGGATCATCTGGGTGTTGAGACGGCGGGCGAGCTCCATGATCAGCTCGTCCTCGCGGTCGGTCTTACGGCTGTTGCAGATGAGGCCACCGAGGCGGACGCCACCGGAGTGGGCGTACTTGAGGATGCCTCGGGAGATGTTGTTCGCGGCGTACATCGCCATCATCTCGCCGGAGGTCACGATGTAGATCTCCTGGGCCTTGCCCTGGCGGATCGGCATCGCGAAGCCACCGCACACAACGTCACCGAGGACGTCGTAGGTGACGAAGTCCAGGTTCTCGTAGGCGCCGGCCTCCTCCAGGTAGGTGATGGAGGTGATGACGCCACGGCCGGCGCAGCCGACACCCGGCTCCGGGCCACCGGACTCGACGCACTTGATGCCCCACTGGCCCTCGATGAGGACCTCGTCGAGCTCCAGGTCCTCGACCGAGCCCTTCTCGGCGGCGAGCTCGATGACCGAGGTCTGGGCCTTCGAGTGCAGGATGAGGCGGGTGGAGTCGGCCTTGGGGTCACAGCCGACGATCATGACCCGGCGACCCATCTCCGCCATGGCGGCCATGGTGTTCTGCTGGGTGGTGGACTTGCCGATACCACCCTTGCCGTAGAACGCGATCTGGCGCATTGCTTCTCCTCCTGGAGCCTGGGTACGCATGCACGGTTTCGCACAGTGCGTCCCGCGGGCCGGAATTCGGTCGCGGTCGTGGCCCCGCAACCGAATGGGCGCTGGTAGCTCGTCCACCCGGCGTGCCGCGATGTCTAGGAACCGTAGGAGGCATTCATTTCGGAAGCATGTACGTCGGTAACTGCCCCGTTAACAAGAAATCGCTCGGGACAGCGGCGAACTGGGCCTTCAGGAAAGCCGGGAGGAAATCCGGGAAGAAAATTCCGAGGAAAAACTTTTCCTGCCGGCTGTTACCGACCCCGCGACCTGCACGTGCGCTGGCACGCGCCTTAGCAGAAGCCGCGGCACGGGTCCCGGCGGGGCCCCCCGCTCGGTGCCTGGCCCGGTTTCGACCCGATCAGCGCCTCGTTAATCGGAAGTATCCTCGCTGGTGACCGCACCGGATATACCTGCCCAGGTATGACGTGAAACACAGGATTACCGACCGAAGACTTTCGCCTACCGCCGCATCTGCGCCAACCCGAACAGTTCACATCCGTGCCTGCGGAACTATATCCGAGATTTCCGCCGTGTTCGCGGATGAATATCGTCCCCGATGCGGATACCGTGGGCCACGACCCCCTTCGCGGCACCCTCCACCGAACCAGCCCGGCCGAGGGGCGTGGCGGGATTTACGTCTCGGAAACCGCACCCACCGGGCCGTTCTGGACCAGGTCCGGTGGGCCGGGTAGCGTTGCCTCGCGCACACGCGGAAAAAAGCGCGCGTGCGCACCCGCAAACAGCTCGGCAGGCAATCTCGGCAGACGCGGCCGACTCGACAGACAGGACGACTCGACAGGTTGAACGGCTCGACAAGTTGAACGACTCGACAGCTCGTGCCCATCCGCAGCGGTACCGAAAGCCAGGACGGTAGGAAGTGACGGAAGCTCAGGCCGTCGACGCCTGGTCCGGCTCGCCCATCTCATGGGAAGACCTGCGCACCGCGGTCGTCGGCAACAACGGTGTCTATCGCATCGACATGGCAGTCCTGCGTGAGATCGGCGGCTATGGCCGGCTCGGCACCAATGTACGACAGATACTCAGCCGGAAACTCGCCGGAGTCGGCCTCGGCCATCTCCCCGCCGAGCTGCCGTCCTATCAGGACAAGCAGGTGCTGTTGTACCAGTACGGCACCCCGGCGGCGGAGATCGTCGAAGCGCTCAGCGAAGGCGCCACCGACGGCGCGGAGGCCGCGCTGCTGCGGCTGAACTCCTCACAGGACCTCGCCAAGGTGCGGGACGCCTCGATCAAGGCGGTCGAGCTCCTGTCCATTCTCAGCGAGCGGTGCAAGGACTGCATGGGGCCCCTGCACTGAGTCTGTCCGGTGACCTGCTCGGCAGCAGGTGACCTGTTTGTCCGGTGATCTGCTTGTCCGCGGCGCGCGGGCCGCGTGAGAGCAGCGTCACCGGCGCCTCCAACAGCTCGGTCACCAGATCGGGCCAGGCATCGACGTCGGGGCGCGCGCCGAGCACCGGCTCGGCGCGCGCAAGCCTGCGGGTCAGCGCCCCCTGCCGCTCCAGATCGCCGGGAGGCCCCGGCGCCAGCCGGCTGACCGTCGCCCCGTCGATCCGGTAGGCGTCGCAGACCCGCAGCCCCAGCCCCGGCGGCAGCCGCTCGACCACGTCCAGGTGCGTGAGCGCGAGCGCGTCCACACCGCCGGCGGCCTCGACCGCGTACCGGTGCGCGACCGCGTCGAAGTGACCCACMCGGAACGCCCCCTGCCACCGGCCGGTCCCGTTGTGGACGTCCGGCAACGCGGCGGTCAGCTCCGCGTCCTCGGTCACCAGCGGCCCCGGCCCATGGCGGGTCGTGTAGGCACGCACGACTCCGAGGCGCCGGGCCGTCCCGCCCCGGCCCACCTCGGCCAGCAGCTCCTCGGCGTTGCGCGCGGTCGTCGTCGACCAGGTCGTGAACGGGTGGAAGCCATGCCACTCGTCGAGCAGGACGCCCTGCGCCCCCTCGAACACGACCGGCCCACGGTCGCACAGCACCCGCAGCCAGGAGCTGTCGACGATCCGCGTCAGCTGGCCGAAGGCGGTGAGCACCGCCACACAGTCCTCCACCTCCGGTATCTCCTCCACCGCCGGCACCGCCGTGAGCCGAGCAGCCCCTGTCTGCCCGCCGGAGCCAGCCCCGCCCAGCCCGACGGGTGCGGCGAGCTCGGTTGGTGCGGCGAACTCGGTTGATGCGGCGAACTCGGTTGATGCGGTGAGTGCGGCGAGTTCGGCGCGCAGCCAGTCGTGCAGCTCACGCAGCCGGGCGCGCAGGCGCGACGGGCTGCGGCAGTCGGCGACCCGCGGCGCCACGGCCGGCCGGGCCAGCGCGTAGGACACCGTCTCCCCGATGCCCATCCCGCACGAGCCGTGCCGCCCGGCGCCCCGGGCCAGCTCACGGACCCGGTTCGCGATCGCGTGGTACGGGGTGGTGAGCAGGGCCTCGCCGTCCACCGTCAGCCTGGCGAAGGGATCGGGCACGCCGACCGACTCCAGGTGGGTGGCCTCCGCCACCAGGGCGAACGGGTCGACGAGCATCGTGCGGGCCAGGTGGGTGGCGCAGCCCGGGGTGAACGAACCAGCGCCGAACTGGGCGAACGTGTGATGCCGGCCGTCGTCGGTGACGACGTTGTGGGCGGCCTGCGCCCCGCCGTTGAACCGCACCACCGTCGGTGCCCGCCCACCCGCACCACCCGCACGACCCACACCGCCCGCACCGCCCGCGCCGGCCCGGGCGGCACACAGCCAGTCGACCACCGTCCCCTTCCCGGCATCACCGAAGCCCAGATCGATGACGATGACGTGATCGCGATCATCATCGCGATCACGATCGCGATTCACGAGACGGTTCACAGCTCGTTCCCCGGCCTCTACAGGCGCACGATGCCGCGGCTGCCGGCACCGGCGATCCGTCGGTCGAGCGCACCCGAGCCACGGACGACCGCGGACCGCGAACCGCGGACGGCCACCTCACGCGAGTACCGCTCCAGCGCGCGGCCGACACTCGGCACCGCCGCGGCCGAACCGACGTCCCGCAGGTCGTCGAGCCCCTCGTCCAGGTCGATCGCCGCCTCACCCAGGCCGATCGTCACGGCGATCGTCTCGCAGACCGCGTCGAGGTCGTCGAGCTCCAGCACCCGCTCACCGAGCAGCGCCCGCCAGGTTCCGAGCACCTCGCTGTCACCCGCGTGGGACGTCCCGGCGGGAATGATGAAGTAGACGTGGTAGCGGCGCTCCACCTCGGCGAGGATGCGCTCGACCGACAGGCGCTCCGTCAGCCGGTCGCCGATGACCGCGGCGACCTGGCTCTGAACCACCCGGCTGTAGGGCAGCTCGTCACCGACGATGAACAGGTACCCACGCCGGCCGCGCCGGTCGAAACAGTCCGTCGCGGTGTGCCTGGCCATGAAGTACAGCGCCAGCTCGTACGACTCGTGCAGCTGCCCGCCGCCCCCGCCTTCCAGCAGCATGGCGCCGAGCTGGTCGTCCATCCGGTTGTCCGACTCGAACTGGCYGACCTGCAGCGGGACCCGGTCACAGCTCGCGTCACCGATGCCGCCGAAGAGGATCTGCGGGTGCTGGACGTAGCCCTTGCGCAGCAGCAGCCCGAACAGCTCGGGCAGCCGGGTCTGCAGGGTGCGCGGCACCTGGCCCATCGACCCGGTCACATCGAACAGGACGGAGATCGCCAGGCTCTCGGGGTGCTCGTCGTTGTCCCGGCTCTCCCGCAGCCCGACCCGCCAGGGGTCCAGGTCGGGGTGCGCCTTCCAGGACCGGCGGGGCCTGTTCGCCCGCAGCGAGTCGCTGTACTGGAACGCGCTCGCCCCGCTGCGGGCCCGGTAGCCCGCCGCCGCCTCGTACACGTTGGTTGACCAGGATCCACTGCCCATTTCTCTCCGCCTCCGGATCTCGAACGAGTGGTACTTCTGCAGGTCTGGTGGTCGTGGCCCGCCTGCGCGGCCGGCCTGAGCGGTCGGTGGTCGTGGTCGTGGCTGGTGGTCGGTGGTCGGTGGTCGGTCCGGGACGTCATCCGTCCGCGGCGGGCAGATGGAACGGCCGGAAACGCCGCGGGCCGTACAGCCGCTCCAGCACGTCGTCCAGCTCGGTGAGCAGCCGCCAGGCGTCATGCGGACGGCGCGCCGCGGCCGGCAGGGTGCAGCCGCGGGCGAAGGCGCGCAGCTGCGCGGGCAGGCCCGGGCCGATCAGGTACGTCATGCAGCGGGTGGCGAGGTAGATGTCGGTGGCCTCGTCCGGACGGCGGCGCGCGGCCACCTCCGGCGGGTACATCGGTGCGAAACGCGGCACGACGGCCGGCACCCGCGCCGCGAGATCCGCCGCGCCGGCAGCCGGGCCGTTGTCCGGGTCGGCCGCCGAACCAGCCCCCGGACCGGCCGCCGAGCCAGCCGCCGAACCTGCGGCCCGGCCGACTGTCGGAGCGGTTTCGGGGTCCCGGATGACGCTGTAGCACCAGTCGACGAGCACCAGCCCGTGCTTCTCGGGATGGATGAGCACATGATCGGGCACGACCGCGCCGTGCAGCACCCCGGCGCGGTGGGCGTAGCCGAGAGCCACCAGCAGCCGACGCCACATCCAGGCCGCGTCCCGCGGGTCGACCCCCTGGGGGTAGGCCGCGTGGACCCGGGTGAGCGGTTGGAAACCGTCGAGCCGCTCCAGGACGTTGACCCGGCGCCGTGGCGCGGAACACTGCCCGCCGCCGGTCGCCGGAGTGTGCAGGAACGACTCGACCAGGCGCGGCGCGTAGGCGGCGAACCGCCGGTCCCCGGCTCGGGCCAGCCGGGTGAGAGCGGCGGCCTCACGCTCCATGAGGTCGTTGTCCGCAGCGGACCGCGGAACCTTGAGGAACCCCGTGCGGGTCGTCCCACTCGCCGTCTCCCGGCATTCGGCCGGGTACAACAGAGCCACATCACCCTCGATGACCCCACCATCCGGCCGCCCACCGGCGGCCCCGGCGGCCCCGGCGGCCTTGGCGACCGCGGTCCGCCGCGGGACGACCCGAATCGTGTGGAGGTGACGTCTCGTCCGGATGACCGTCTCCTCGATATCCCCCGGCTCGACGTCCACCGGCTCGACGTCCGCGAAATCGGCGTCTACGGAATCGGTGGTCGGGCCGGCGGAGGCGGCGTAGGCGGCACCGCCAGCCGCCCCGCGGTCGGTCACCTGCGGCGGCTGCAGACTCTGGTAGCGAAGCCACAGGTCACCAAGCCGGACGAACGCGGCGGTCGCGACCCCGGACCTCGCCGCCGGCGCCCGGTCCGGGTGCACGAGGCGAGCGAGCCTGCGGTATCCGGCGATGCCCGGGGTAGGCCCGAACACCCTGACGAGATCAGGCCAACCGGGTTCCGGCGGGACGTCGAACAGCAGGCCCAACGCCCCGTCGAGCCCGGACGGGCCCGGCTCGGGCGTCACCGCGCACCATCCCGGGCGCCATCCAGGGCACCATCCAGCGCACCGTCCTCGACGCCGCCCCCTGTAACGGCGTCGAGGACGGGCTCTCCCGGCTCCGCGCCGGACGGCCGCAGCAGCGCCGGATACAGGAGCGTCGCGGGACCAGCCCGGTACAGCCGAGCCCGGCGGCCACCTCGGTTGCCCCCGCGTTCCGTCGTGGTCCCGGTGTCCTCCAGGAACCCGGGAACCGACAGGAGCTTGCGATGGAAGTTGGCCGCGTGCGGAGCTCGCCCCCACACGATCGTGTAGACCTCACGCAGCTCGGAGATCGTGAACTGCTCCCCCACGAACGCTGTCGCCAACGGCGTGTACTCGATCTTCGAGCGGGCTCGCTCGATCCCGTCGGCCAGGATGCGCCCGTGGTCGAACGCCAGGTCATCCAGGCAGACGGCGTCGAACCCCAGATCGGCACGCCCCGAGGTGTCGAACGAAAGGCCGCCCGACACTGTCGACAACGGCGCCCAGGCCGCGGCGGCCGCGTCACCACCGGCGGTCGGGTCCGGCAGGTCCGGCGCGAAGGCCAGGTAGGCGACGGAGATGACCCGCATACGCGGATCACGCCCAGGAGTGCCATACGTGCCGAGCTGCTCGAGGTGCACCCGCCGCGGGGACTGCGCCGACAGCGGCGACAGCGGGTCGGCCGCGGTCAGCGGGTCGGCCGCGGTCAGCGAGTCAGGAGCGGCCAGCGGGTCAGGAGCGGCCAGCGAGTCAGGAGCGGCCAGCGAGTCAGGAGCGGCCAGCGGGTCGGCCGCGGCCAGCCCGGTCTCCTCGGCCAGCTCACGGGCGGCCGCTTCGGGCAGGTCCTCCTCGCCCGCAGGCCCTTCCACGCCCGGGCGCGGCCGGACGAACCCTCCCGGCAGGGCCCACCGGCCGGCGAAGGGCGCTTCCCCGCGGCGCACGAGCAGCACATGAAGCCGACCATCGCGCAGAGTCAGGGCGACTACATCCACCGTGACCGCCACGGGGTCAAAGGCCCGCGGATCGTAGGTCCGGGGGTCGTAGTCGCCACCCCGAGCTGAACGTGCCGGCATGTGATCGCCCGCAGGCATGGTTCACCACCCTTGCTCCTGACCGGCCAGCCAGGAGGCTCGGCCAGTTATTCTCGTATCGAGATTTTCTTAACTTGAGAATAACCAGCGGGATCAGTCAGGGCAACCCCGGCAGTCGCACCCGGCCCTGTCCAGCGGGCGACACCGAGCCGGCAGGGGCGACCAGAATCGGAGGCGGGCAGCAGGATGGCCCCATGGTCACCATCAGCCCCGAACGGTTCGAGGCCCTGGTCGTCGCCGCGCTCGACAGCCTGCCCCCCGAGCTGGGACGGCAGATGCGCAACGTGGCCGTCCTCGTCGAGGACGAGTCCCCGGAGGGCCCAGGCCTGCTCGGCCGGTACGAGGGCGTGCCGTTGACCGAGCGCGGTGACTGGTACAGCGGCGTTCTCCCGGACCGGATCACCATCTATCGGATGCCGATCTGCGCCATGAGCGACTCGGAGGACGAGGTCGTACGCGAGGTCCGGATCACGGTCGTCCACGAGATCGCGCACCATTTCGGCATCGACGACGCCCGCCTGCACGAGCTCGGCTGGGGCTGACCCCGCATCGGGCCGAACGACCGCGCATTCGGCTTCGCGACGGGCCTCGCACCCGGCCTCCCGACCAGCGCCGCGGCCAGCCCAGCAGTGTGCGCCGCGCGACCGGCCACGACATGGCGAATCTCACCGGCGCGCAGAGAGCCTGCACCCCCGCCAGCACCGAGGCCGGCTTCCCGGTGTGGCCGGGTACACGAGATTCCCCATCCAACAGGCGCCCATGACGCAACACTGAGCCCACGTATCCGGGCGTTGGCAGGCAGGATCGGCATGTGCGGACACGTCGGGCAACGGAGGACGACTGGCCGGCGATCTGGCCGGTCTGGCACGCCGTTGTCGCCGAAGGTGAGACGTGCACCTGGGATCCCGGCACCGACGAGGCCCGCGCACGCAGGCTGTGGATGTTGCCCGAGCCCGCACGGGTTCTGGTGATGGAGGTCGACGACGGCCCAGCCTCGACCCGGGTGGTCGCCACCGCACTGCTCGTTCCCGCCCAGCCGGATCTCGGCAGCCACGTGGTGCTGGCTCAGCTACTGATCGATCCGACCCTGGTGAACCTCGGCGGCGGGGCGTTCGGCCCCGGCGGCTACGGCCCAGCAGCCGCGCGGGCAGCTGCCGCACGGGCGGTCGGGCGCGCCGCCGGCGAAGGGATGATCGACTATGCGGTCGACCTCGGCTACCGAGCGATGCAGGTAAACGCGGTCGTCGCGGCCAACACCCAGCTGGTCGCCCTGTGGCGCTCGTTGTCCTTCCGCATGGTCGGCACCCTGCCAGCGGCCTTCGACCATCCCTGGCAGGGCGAGGTCGACCTGTACGTGATGCACCGTTTCCTGCCGCTGCCGCGGCAGGCACCATGATCCGGAACGCGCGAGGCCCCCGCCGACACCTCATTGGGGCCCGCTCACGGCCTCCCGATTACCGGTCCCCGGTCGGTGCGATGTGCCGGCACCGAGACCCGGGCAGTTCCGGAAGCGAAGATCTCAACCTGGCGGACAGCGCCTTCTATGCCTCGCGGTAGAACTCATCGACCGGGTCCTGAAAAGCCTCGGCTCCACGGGACGACCCCGATTTCTCGAGAATTGCCAGCAGCAGCTGGCTCTGGATCTGACCACGAAGACTCATCCACTGGCGGGAGAATCCAGGACGTCGTTCCAGCGCCGACCACACTGCCGCTAGGTCCCCCGCGACACCTGCGCCTGGCATCCACAGATGCAGCAGGTTATCGATCGCGGGACGAATACGAGCGATGACCTCCGCAGCCGGATCGACGCCGATCCGGCTGTTCTCGACCAGGACCGCGATCGTCGACAGCAGCCAGTCATGGAGGGCGAGGTCCTCGCACGCGGCCGTCACCTCCGCCGGATCACAGGCCGACGCCACCAATCGCATCCGCAACGTCCGCAACGTTTCGTCATGGATGACGAGTTCGACGTCTCGGACTGGGTTGATGGCTGGCTCATGCGTGTCGGGTGGCATCCAGGTAACCGCGAACCGAAATTTGGTCCGGCGTGCCCGCAGCATGGTCACACGGTCTATGTATGGCATACGTTGCACGCGATCGATCAGTCGATTACCCATCGCGCCCATATCAAGGGGCGCTGGAGACCGGCCGGGCACCGAGTTCTGGACTGTGGGCTGAAGGAAACCCGTGGCCAGGTCGTCACCGGTACAGCGGCCGTCAACCTCGATGAATCCCGGGTGAGCTATGTAGTGCGACCACGGTAATCTGCGGTCTCCGGCCGCACGCACCACACGTGCCCGGGCAGATGCCTGCAACACTATTCCGCCGGTGATGGAAGCTCGGGTAAGCACCACACCGGCCCCGTCTGCCGAGGTACCCGTACCGGTGGCAAGCGGGCAGTGCACGCCGATCCGTTCGTCCGGGGAGATCGCGTGCGCGAACGGCCTGGTCGCGACACGGACCCGGCTACTCGGGTCAAGGTCCAGCAGCCGGGAGACCACGTCGGCACTGGCCTGGTGCGAGTTCTGCAGCAGGGTGGTGCGAACCTCTCCGACCAGGAGATTTGGTGGATCGGCCGACCTCCTCGGTGACCGCCCCGGCGCCTTCGATGTCGGCATCAACGACTCAGGAAAAGGTAGGAGACCCGATCAGCCGGCTCGACTGGCAACGTTATTCCCTCACCCTCCGCGCGACGAACCGGAGAATTCAGCGCGATCCCGTCGACACCGATCTGGCCCAGTATCACGCGAACCGCGTGTTCGACCGGAAGATAGGCGGTGTCCAAAATAGAAAATGTTCGATAAGCACTGAAGGCTGAAGCCCCGGTCGTCACGCGGGCGATGTCCGGGAATCCAGCCCAGCTCTCCGGAAGCTCATTGAGGTCGAGGGCCACGGGACGTACCACGGTCTCGCCCCGTGCCCGCAGCAGGCCCAGTCGCAGCAGCTGCCACACCGCGGCCAGAAAGGCGCACGACCATCTCGTCCTGTCCCGCTCACGCTGGTCCCAGAGTTCGACGTCAACGAAGACGGAGTGAGCACGAAGTCCATTTTCGGCCGGTGGTTCCCACGTTTTCGGCCCTTGCATCGCGGCTACTCCCGCACCAGCTGGTGATCGAGCTCCGTTACACAGCCAGCCGCTCTCGTGCACCGGAGGCCGCGACCCGTTCACACCGTACGCCGGGTCGGGAATAATCGCCTTTTCGACCATCGGTGCCAGCGGCGCCTGCCCCTCGTCCGCACACGCAGACTCCCGCCCGATGTAGTCGATCACCACACCGTTGGCCTCCGCCACGGCCAGTACCATCGGTATCACCACGCTCGGAGGCGGCATCTCCTGGCGCTGCGAGTAGTCATCCACCAACAGGCACGTGCTGACCCGAGCGCTGCCCTTGGCCCTGCCGCTGAGGGCAGCCAGTTGCGTCGGCTGCGCCCACATCGCAATCCGGCGAAACTGACGCTCCAGCTCCACGCCGCCGTTCCCGAAGTCCTCCGGGTAGAAGTGGCCGAGCTCCACCGAGAGATGAGAGAGAGGCACTTCGGAGATGCGCTCGACCGCGTGCTCCTCGCGGAACACCGCACGGGCCGAGGGCACCCCGAAATCCCCGGAGGTCCGTTCCATGGCCGTCAGATCCCTTCCCACTGCACGGGGTCGGTCAACCTCAGGGCGAGCTGCTCGAACGCATACCCGGTCTCCTCGTTGGCAATCCTTGTCGTCGAGATGTCCTCTTCAACGATAATCTGCTCACGCCATTGCAGGACAGGGTCCAGAGGAATCGAACCGAGCATCAGCGAGCTACCCAGGCGCATTTTACCGGCAAGCCTCTGCAGATCCAGGTTGTATGACTGCAGCCAAACCGATTGCTCCGGGCGCAGGCCACCGAGCTGGGGCGAGTCGGGCTCGAGAACAGCGGTACGCACGAAGCGAACGGCGTCTTCCAGTTGCCGCCGCCCGTGCCCACAGCCCTCACCCGTCTCAAGAATACCCTGCGGACCGTAGACGAGTCCCGCGGCCGCGACAATATGCTGCCGGGTCCAGCGGTGAAAGACCAGCCAGCGGACGATCTTCTCTGCGATCACTGGATCAGCGGTCGTGCGCAGGACCAGTTCGGTCGCATACGACCTGCCCGCGCTCAGATCAACGATGATGAGTTCGAATTCCTCATCAAGGCGGAGGAACAGATCCCCGCAGCGACGGATCATCTCGTCGGCGATCGGGAACTCCCCGCCGCCGACATCACCCGGTAGCAGTGTCAGGCGGCCGGCACCGAGCGGCTTGGACCATCTCCCGCCGAGCGTCGACTGAGCCCAGACATCGACCTGTTCCGGCTCGTCCACCCGCTCAGAAAGGAAACTGTGCAGCCCCCTGGCGCTCGACGTGCCCTGACCCGCTGCCTCGACTCCGAAGATCGCACCCGCTGTCGGCGAGCCGAAGTCAAAATCGAGATAGCACACATTGGTGCCCTGCAGGGCCCGGCGGTAGGCAACATTGCAGCTCGTCACGGAGCGGCCGGTGCCGCCCYTGTCCGACGTCGCGAAGATTATCACCGTCGTCGGCCGGTCACGCGCGCCGAGCCAGCGCGAGCGCATCAAGATCACGCAGCGCCTTCTGAAGAATCGCAAGCGACGTCGCAGGCTGCTGCTCACGCAACAGGCGGGCGCGCTTGAGATTCGCGCCGATCCCGTACAGGTGGGTGCGAGCCGGTTGGGTAGAGGTAGGGGACTGTCTCAGAAGCTCACTGGAATGCAGATGTTCAGCTTCAACCAGCATGTCCAGTGCCAGGTCTGCCAGCCTGCTGCTGTAGGGCCGATTAACAGTCAGTGCCGCGACAGCGACCAGGGATTCCATCACCCGTTCCGTGAAATACCAGGACGGTTCCCGTTCGTATTCGTCCGCTGGCGCCTTGAACATGAGGCCGAGGTCGTCCCAGAGGCCCYGTCCCGGTCCTTCGGCGAGCTGACGACGCTGAACGTGCCGCGACCAGATCTCATCGGCCAGTCTGAGCAGCCTGTCCCTCAGCGAGCTGTCGCGGGTGATGGACGCCGTACGCGCGACGCGCTTGAGCAGGGCCGTCGAGAAGTCTGTCACCGCCCAGGCGGCGGCCGGTCCTACCTCCTCCGCACCGACGAGTTCGAGCCGCATGCCCGGCACGTGCAGCGCGATCGCCGAATCCTGTGGTTGCGCGCGTCGTGTGACCCGGCCTCGAATCGCCAGCTCCTCGAGGACGGAGGTGACTCTGGCAACGTCGACATCTCGTGTGCGTTCGGCGGCCAGCGCCTCGATGCTGAGCGACGCGGCCAGCAGAGTGTCGTAGTCCGTCTCCGGGCCTTCGGTCTCAGGTCGTCGACCCCGCCACGGAACCTCCTCGACGGCCCACCGGCTGTCACCAAAACGGGTCACCGTACCCCAGTAGAGCTGGGCCAGGTTCTGCCGCAACGCCAGCGCCCCGACCAGGCCCTCCTGCTCAGGGGTGATGAGAGCCAGCCGGCGTGTCCGCTCCGAATACAGGTCGGCGATGCCATCGAGCGCCACGAGGGTGAAGTAGAGCGATGGCTTCGCCTCGGCGAGGCCCTTGGCCTGCGCCACCGCCTTCGGCCCCCAGGTCGGATCGATMGGCGGGGCGTTGCGGACGGTGCCCCAGGACCARCCGCATTCGAAGAGCAGGCTGTCGTCCTCCACCACGTCACTGGAGGAGATGTCGACGCCGAGCTTCAGCTCCCGCAGCGCGGTACGTGCTGGAACGAGAGCGTCCAGCAGCTCGTCAAGAACGCGCTCCTGCGATCGGTCGCTGGTATTGACCAGGTCACGAAGCGCCCGCCCGTCTTCGGAATCGGCGGAGAACGCCCGCACCGTGAAGCTTCGGAGAACTCCCACCATTGCGGCCGTCAGCCGATGCGAGGCGGCTTCCTCCAGTTGCAGCAATTCATCGAGCAGCGCCGGCCGGCGTACCGTCGGCCGGAACTCCTTGACGAATCCGAGGATGGCCAGGGAAAGCGTGATGGACATCGAGAAGGCGTCAACGAGCTCGAGTTCCTGCTGCTCGGCGGTCACGGTGTCACCGGCCCGCAGGGCCTGCAGATAGGTGCCCCCCGTGAAGATCGGGGCGCCATCCTCGTCCGAATATGTAGCCAGATAATCCGCGAGCGCCCGGGTCAGGACCTGAGGAATCTGACGCGCGTCGCCGATCTTCGCCAGTGCCTCGGTGACGTCCTTGGCCGTTTCGTCCGGCCTGACGAAACCCATGCCAGCCATCTGGTAGGCCGGATACACGAGACAGAGCAGCTGTTCTGCATCGCTGATGGAATTCGACTCCACGCGGCCACGGAACTGCCAATCACCGTTCGCGTACGCATACCCGCTGGTCGCCTGCCACATCTCCAGCAGTAACTGCCGAGGCCGGATTTCCAATTTTCCCCCTTTTTCTGAAGTCGCACCACATATTTATTGACATTGTAAGTCGAACCGGATCCCGATCTCGCAACTCCGAGTCGACCCGGGAGCCACGAAAGCAGGTGACCGGGAATTTCTCTATACTTCTACTGAGATTCTCGAGTTGACCGGCCTAGCTCTCGTTCTCCCGCGCACCAGTATCATCGCCTCATATCCCTCCCGAAGAAGCTCCGCTCCGAAAATGCGATCCACATCAAGGTCGGAGACCACCCCGTCAAGGATTTTCGAAATTTCTTCCATTCCTATCGAGACCGCTGGGAAGGAGATATCACCAACGCGATATCCATGAGACTTCTCCATGAAGGCCATTGCGAACGGAGCGCGCGGAACAAGCGCATTCAAAAAGCACTCCAGCGCCTGCGCGAAATCTTCTCGAAATCCGGATATCGAACAGGCCACGAAGAACATGGTGCCTAGATCCCACCGATTCTGGTCCAGCTCGAACACACTGCCCTGCCGGACGGTGGCCCGCGTGGCGAGTACGCGCCGAGGATCATCGACCGCGGCATAAGCGGGATCCCGCCTGAGTACTTCCCAGAAAGAATCCCAGGTTGTTCCGTACGATTTGATCTCTTCGCGCAGCCACGCGACGTTGCTCGCCGAGTACTCCATCATGGTGATCTCGTTGCACCATGGGAGCAGCGTCAGCGCGGGGTAGAGATTGCTGCCGCTGCCGACGTCGAGGCCACTCAGTGGGCGGTTCACCGCCGCTTCCGCGGCAAAGACCGCGAAGAAGTCACGCACAGCCTCGATGATCTGCCGATCATCGTCTCGCAATGCGGCGTAGTTCGTCCGGTGATACTCACTGGGGTCGAAGCTGTCCCACTCCCCCGCAGAGTTCCCCATCGGCGGCACTCTGGGCTCTCTGGACTCTATGTGCACATCGACTCCCACGGAATGCGCGCCTCACTGCTTCGATCCGAGCTACGGGTGGGCTGGGCCACGGCCAACGAGGTCGGTGATCCAAGTATGAACTGTGATGGCCAAAAACACGTCAACTTAGCCGGCTGGCGCGGGTAGCGAGCCGATCCGAGCGTCGAGTTCGAGGCGACACACCGACCGGTCGAGCCGTTGGCAGGGCGCAGACACCGACAAGATGCGCGTGTCGCGGCCACTGCGCCCCATGTCATCCAGATTCCGGCGCCATGGCGCTCCCTCACTCCCGCCTCGCCGCCGCGCGCGGACGACGGGCGGACTCGCAGACCCGCACGACAAGTTCGCAATCCCACCCTGTATCCAACGCCAAAGAACGCCTTAACAGTCGGACAGCTGTCGTGTTTTTGACGGACCAGACCTGGCGCCGTTCGAGGCACCGCTCTGTCGAAGCAACCATCGACCACTCGTTCGTGACGAAACAGACCAACTACCCCAAAGATACCAGTGTAGATCTTGACTGGCGAACAGCACTCCCTCGACCAAGAGTTCTGTCGGCCTTCTCGGCGCCGCAATCTGTTACCTAGTTGGTACTGTGTCCTCCCATCGACGAAACGTCCCTGGTCGGTCGATCTCAGCCGTCATCCTGCCCGTTACCACAACGACGTACCTCCATGACACACAACACGGTAGGTTTTCTGTGTCCGAGATTCGCGAAGTCATGACGGACGGCGGCTTCCCCTAACGGCCAGCCCACAGCCACGGTTGGTGCCCCAGCGCTGATCGGGCCTGGCCCAGAGCTTCCCCGGAGTCAGGACGAACACCGTCATCTGGCGGGCAGACCCGACCGCCGCGCTGGCCCGCCAGACGCGAGGCGATTTCCTGCCGGCGAACCAGGCGCCCCTTTGGGCACCGGTTCACCGAGTGCCCCCCGACAACAGTTCCCACGCCGTGAGAGGGGAACCATGACCGTCCATCCGCTGCTGCGTAAGATCTCGCTCTCAGTCTCGACCGGCGCAGTGCCAATAGTGGTCGGCGCGCTGTCCGACACCTMCGTCATCAACTGCGCTCTCATCGRCTTCTTCCTCGGCGGAGTCGTCCTCGTCGTTCAGTACCTCATCGATTTCGGCGAACTGCAGCAGAAGACTGCCGCCGACCTGAACGACAGGATGCGGAAGCTGGAGGAGTACGTGCACGAGCGACTGACTCGTGTGGACCGCGCAGTTCACATGATGGAGAGGGTCGACCAGCTGRCCAGGGATCTCGGCGTGCCGGATCACCCGATCATCTCCATCCTGAACGGTACGGAGAGTCTGAAGGTCCCATCACCGATCGCCGGGCGGCTTGCCGTCGAGGAGATTGACGCGCTTTTCAAACTGATGAACGAAATCAGCGGTCGAGGGGTCACGGAGTACAAGGGCGAGGACCAGAACTGGCTTTTGGCACTGACTCGAAGCACTCAAAAGCATATTCTCGCGATCAGCACCGCGACAGTCGACGGCGGATCCCGAAACTTCAGGGGCGGGTTCTGGTCCGGCCAGATCGGTCAGGCGTATCTGGCCGCGCAACATGCCGCCGTGCGGCGGCAGGTGGTCGTACGCAGAATATTCATCCTCAAGGGCAAGAACACGGTCGCTCCTCAGGAGCTCCTAGACACCTGCGCCATGCACCGGGATCGCGGCATCGAGGTTCGGATACTGAGAATGGTGCCACCCGTCATTGACGACTTCATTTTGTTTGACGACGGATTCAGCTACGAGACGTCTCCCGCAGGAAAAGGATTCAAAACGGAGCTGTGGTCGAAGCCAGATCACATCGTGAGCCGGGCGGCGCAGTTCGCGGACCTCTGGGAGAAGGCGGAGCGGTTCGAGACCAGCGAACTCCGTTCCTGAGAAGCCGTCATCGCACCTCCTCGGGGCCAGGCAGGAACGATGTGCCCAGCGGCGGTGACCGTGGATGCCGCGGGCAGTCGTGGACGGGGGCGGACGGGGGGCGGGAAGTAGCGGGAGGCCACAGCAGCGTCCCGGAAGTCTTCCCTTGTCCCTTCCCAGAGCATTCTTGCTAACTGTGACTTGAGTACTGATCTGGCATGAAACTGAGATTCAGGATATTCCTCGACTCCGYGGGTCCGTAATAATCTGCCTCATGGCGTACCTGCATGAATCCGAGCGACTGATATAGGGTCTGGGCATGCATGTTGCCGGGCTCGACCGCCAGGGAGACGGTTCGAACGCCACGTCCCTTCAGTGCAGCGAGTGTCTCCTCCGCGAGCAGGCGACCGATTCCCCGGCTGCGGCAGCTCGCCTTTACACCGAGGGCTAGATAGTGCGCGAGATCACCCTTGGCTGATGCGATGGCCGCGAGCGAATAGCCCACCAGATCTCCATCCAACTCGGCGAGAAGAAATCCCTCGCGAAAGACGTCCAGATGCTGCCGAAGCACGAAATACGGGTAAGCGATCCTGCCGAAGACGTCTCGATCGAGGATGCTGAGCTCCGGTAGGTCCTCRTCCAGAGCTCCCCTTAACCTGATCATCTCATAGTCCCCCTTCTCCAGGCTCCGTGCCGGATCCGCACCGCGTTCGCTGAGGCTGCGGCATCTCCCGGACATGAACGTCGGGCCCATGTCCGRCACAGGAGCGTTGGGTTCGCCAAACCGCACCCTTGTTTGGCGGACCAGGCCTGCCCAAAACGGGATGGCAGGTCGGGCAGGCCTGCCTCACGCCATAGAGACAGGATGCCTCACCGGACGCGCCCAGGTCGGGGAACTGGTGACTTGAGCCGGACGAACACCTGACTGTTTGCGATGAAGCGGCGGCCTTCTGGCGACCGTCTTCCGGAGTGTGGCGGCGCTCAAGCACGTCGTAGCTGGTCAGCCGCCCGAGGAGTGCGCGCTTTGCTCACCCGACAGGCGGCATGAAAAGAGGCCACCGTTCCCGAAACTTCTCGGGAACGGTGGCCGTCCGTTCGCTCCGCAGGGCGCCAGGCAGTCCGACTTGAAGGCGCCTGCTATCGGCCTATCGGCGGGCGTACCGGCGGCTGTGCGGGGCCCGGGAGATGCCACGGCCGCTGAAGGAACGCCACAGGGCGAGCACGATGATGGCTCCGATGATCGAGCCGATGACGCCCGACGGCTGCAGGGCGCCCTCACCGAGATCCTTACCGAAGAGAACATAGCCGAGAAAGCCGCCGACGAAGGAACCGACGATTCCGACGCCAATCGTACCGAGAATTCCGATCGGGTCCCGGCCCGGGAGAACCAGACGGGCAACCGCGCCGGCGACGAGACCGAGCAGGACCATGATGACGAGGAAGGTGACCATCAGCGAGCTCTCCCTTACCAGGATGTTTTTGCCTTCGAAGTTCGGCTGAGATCCTTGTTCCCGAGCGGTTCCGACACAAACGTTTTTCTCTTGAAAACTCGCGATCCGGCAGCTTTACCCGGTTTCCGCGGACGCCGGACAAAGCGGCGGGTGATCGGGCGAGGTCAGTCGCCGGAGCGGGCGGACCGTGCCGCCCCCCGGCGGTGCACGGTCCGCCGGAGGAGCAGCAGCACCGCCACACCGAAGGCCACCCCGCCGGTGGCGCGAGGACGGCGCCGCGCCTGCTCGCCCACGGTTCGAGCGGCCTTCCCGCTGGTCACGGCGGTCCGCTCGACAGCTGCCGCCGCCTGCGGATGCTGGTCGAGCTGGTCCCGCACAGTACTGAGAGCCTTGTCCTTCGCCTCGACGGTCCGTTCCGTCGCGGTCGCGACGGTCGGGTTCTGGGCAACCTTCTCCCGGACCGCACCCGCCGCCCGCTCCGCGACGTCCCGCGTCTTCTCTGTGGCCGAAACCACATGCGGGGCGAGGCCGGTGGTCATGTCGTTGAACTTCCGGCGAATGTCGGTGGCGCTCACACCGCTGTCCGTCGCGGCAGTGTCCAGGGGGCGTTCGGCCGCTTCCACGGAAGCGGCACCGCCGGTATCCGGCGCCGTGCTGGCTCCGGTATTGGCGCCCTCTTTCATCTCGCGGTCCTCCTCGATAGATCGCGCATCTCGCGCGCGGTGAGCCGATGGGGATCCGCCGGCTGCCACACGCATCTTTCCTTCCCGACTACCCATGGAATTTCGGCATAACCCACCGTTTCGCAGGACAGTGACGGGAACCCCACGCCACGGTCCGTGCACGCCGCCACCGAGTCTGACGTTCCTGCCGGACAGGACCCGAGCTGGTGGTCGCTGGCGCGACGACGATCCTCAGCTCATCCATGCCGCCCCGGCCCCGGCCACGGCCGCGGACGGCGGCGGCCGGCAGCCGGTGGGTGGCGGCCGGTGGATGGCAGGTGGCACCGCGCGCGCTGGCTCGTATGTCTCATGTCCGGCAACGGAGCGCGGCGGCGGGGCGGAGTCGTCTAGCGTTCCCTTCACGGCTCCCGCCGCGCTTGCCGCGCCAAGGAGGTGCCTGATGTCGGATACCGCTGCTGTGTGGGCTGACGATGGCCAACCCGACGGCCTCTACGGCCTGCGGGAACTCGCCGCGCAGCTCGCGGCCGGGACGATGAGCTCGCAGGAGCTCGTAGCGGCCAGCCTGGAACGCATCCAGGCGACGGCTTCCACCCTCAACTCCTTCCGGGTCCTGCGCGCGGACGAGGCGCTGCGAGAGGCCGCCCAGGCCGACCGGCGGCTCGACGCCGGCGAGCGGCTGCCGCTGCTGGGCGTTCCGATCGCCATCAAGGACGACACCGACATCGCCGGGCTTCCGACCGCGTTCGGCGCCGCCGGTGACTTCCCGCCCGCGACCGAGGACTGCGAGATGGTCCACCGGCTGCGCGCCAGTGGAGCGATCATCGTGGGGAAGACGAACACCCCCGAGTTCGGACAGTGGCCGTTCACCGAGGGGGCCGCGTTCGGCAGCACCCGCAACCCCTGGAACCTCGACTACTCGCCCGGTGGGTCCTCGGGTGGGGCGGCCGCGGCGGTCGCCGCCGGGCTGGTGCCCGCCGCGATCGGCTCCGACGGGGCCGGCTCGGTCCGCATCCCCGCCGCCTGGACCCACCTCGTCGGCATCAAGCCCCAGCGCGGACGGATCTCCAGCGCACCGGTGACCGAGCAGTTCAACGGGTTGACCACCTTCGGTCCGCTGACCCGGACCGTCGCCGACGGCGCCCTGCTGCTGGATCTGCTGGCCGGCAGCCTCCCCGTGGACCGGGACCGGACCGCCCCACCGATGGAGTCGTTCGTGCGGTCGGCCGAACGCCCGCCGCCACGGCTGCGGATCGGGCTGTCGTTGCGGATTCCGTACAGCGGGATGCCGGCCACGCTTGATCCGGCTGTCCGCTCCGCGGTGGAACGTCTCGCCGAGGTGCTCGCCCGGCTCGGGCATGAGGTGGTGCCGCTCGATCCGCCGTACGGGCTGCTCGGTCTCCTCTTCCTCCCCCGGTCGATGGATGGCATCCGGGACTGGTCCTGCCGGGTTCCGGATCCCGGCCTGCTCGACCCGAGGACGCTGACGAACGCGCGCAACGGGCGGGCGCTGCGGCCGCTGCTCGGTCTGACCAGGGTGGTCGAGGCTCCGGCCCGGGCGTACATCGGCCGTGTCTTCCGCCAGGTGGACGTCCTGCTGGCTCCGACGACCGCGGTGCCGCCACCTCGGGTCGGCGAGCTCAACCGCCCGACGAGCTGGGAGACCGATCAGGCCATCATCGCCGCGGCTCCCTACACCTGGCCGTGGAACGTCCTCGGCTGGCCGGCGATCAACGTCCCGGCGGGGCTGACCGCGGCCGGCCTTCCGGTCGGTGCGCAGCTGATGGGACCGGCCGGCGGCGAGGGCCCGCTGATCTCGCTCGCCGCGGAGCTGGAGGACGTCGAACGGTGGTACACCCGCCGGCCGGGGCGGCTGGAGACCTCGGCACCCGCCTGACGCCCCCGAGCCCGACAGCGGCGAGCCCGGGATGGCCTGCCAGCCCCTGTCACCGGCGAAAATGGAGGTCTCCGGCTGACAGACGCCGTCGGCCCGGGACAATGGCGCATGCTCACCAGCGTGGTTCACCGGGTCAGGGCCTACACCGACCCGCTCACCGCCGCTCTGCTGGTCCTCGCCGCCGGGATCGCCGTCGGTGCGGCCACGGATCTGTCCACGACCGGTTATTTCGGTATCGGCGCGCTGGTCGCGGCCGTGACCTGTCCACCCCTGGTGACGCTGGGTCTGGGCCTGTGCTGCGAGGTCGTGGCGGTGGTCTCCGGGGTGTGGGATCACCGTTTCGGCAGCGGCCAGCACATCGCGGCGTGTGTGCTGGTCGCCGCCCAGGTGGCCGTCGCGGTGTACATCTCGGCCCACCGGATCCGCCGGAGCTCCGAGCTGCAGCAGGTCCGGGCGGTCGCGGAGGTCGCTCAACGGGCCCTGCTGCCGGACGTGCCGAAGACGCTGCACGGTGCCGGCTTCGCCGCCCGGTACCTCTCCGCGGCCGCGGAGGCGTCGGTCGGTGGCGACCTCTACGAAGTCGTGGCGACGCCGCACACGATCCGCCTCATCATCGGCGACGTGCGGGGCAAGGGGCTGCCCGCCGTCCGGCTCGCGACGGTGGTGCTCGGCGCCTTCCGCGAGGCCGCGGTCACCTGGCTCGACCAGGGGCAGGTCGCGGCCGCCTGCGCACGGTCGGTGAGCCGCGAGGCGGATCCGGAGGACTTCGTGACCGCGCTGCTGGTCGACATCCATCCGGACGGCCAGCTCAGCCTGTGCTCGGCGGGTCATCATCCGCCGCTGCTCGTCGGCACCACGACCACGACCACGCTGACCTGTCCGTCCGGCCCGCCGCTCGGGCTCGGTGAGCAGTTCGCGACGACGGTCACGGACTGGGAGATCGGTGACCGGCTGCTGCTGTTCACCGACGGCCTGATCGAGGCGCGTGACGGCGACCGCGCCTTCTTCCCGCTGGACCGGCACGTCGACCTGCTCCGGGAGGTGTCGCCGAGCGCCGCCCTCGATCAGCTCACCGCCGCGCTCACCAGCCATGTCGGTGGCAACCTGCACGACGATCTGGCGCTGCTGCTGGTCGAGCGGCTGGCAACGGCCCCGCCGCAGCCCCGGAGCCGCTCGGCCGCTTCGACCGGCCAGCCCGCCTCGACCGGCCAGAGCGGCCAGAGCGGCCAGACCGGTGCCCAAGCGGACATCCCGCTGGCCGACGCCCGCTGAGGGCCCACGACTACCACCCTCCCCGCTCGGTACGTCACCTGGCGTAATCGATTGCTGGGTCGCAGACTCTTGGCGACACCGGTGACGGCGGGAGGGAGGGACGTCCGATGGCCCTGCATGGTCGGGCGAAAGGCGGGCACGGCGACCAGACCGTCGCGATACGCCCACACCTGGCGGTCCCGGACGCCGACACCACGGTTCCCCGGTTCCGGCTGCCCCGCTCGTCGATGCCGGCGGCGACCGCCTACCAGGTCGTGCGGGACGAGCTGATGCTCGACGGGAACGCCCGCCTCAACCTCGCAACCTTCGTCACCACCTGGATGGACGAGCACGCGGACCGGCTGATGGCGGAGTGCGCGGCCAAGAACATGATCGACAAGGATGAGTACCCGCAGACGGCCGAGCTGGAGGCACGCTGCGTGAACATCCTGGCCAGGCTGTGGCACGCCCCGGACGCCGCCGACACGATCGGCTGTTCGACCACGGGCTCGTCCGAAGCCTGCATGCTGGCCGGGCTCGCCATGCTGCGCCGGTGGCGTGGCGCCCGGAGCCCGCGCGACGCACCGGCCCCGAACATCGTCATGGGTGCGAACGTGCAGGTCTGTTGGGAGAAGTTCGCCCGTTACTGGGATGTCGAGCCCCGGCTGGTCCCGCTCGCGCCTGGGCGCACCCATCTGACACCGGACGAAGCGGTCGCCCGCTGCGACGAGAACACGATCGGGGTGGTGGCCGTACTGGGCTCGACCTTCGACGGGACCTACGAGCCCGTGGAGCAGATCGCCCGGGCGCTGGACCACCTGGCCGAGACCGGCGGCCCGGACGTCCCGGTGCACGTCGACGCCGCCTCCGGCGGGTTCGTCGCGCCGTTCTGCGACCCGGACCTGCACTGGGACTTCCGGCTGCGGCGGGTCGTGTCCATCAACACCTCAGGCCACAAGTACGGGCTCGTGTATCCGAGCGTCGGCTGGGTTGTGTGGCGCGACACCGAGCACCTTCCAGCCGAACTGGTGTTCGACGTCGACTATCTCGGCGGCACGATGCCGACGTTCGCCCTGAACTTCTCCCGACCAGGGTCACAGGTGGTAGCGCAGTACTACTCGATGTTGCGGCTCGGCCACGCCGGCTATCAGCTCACCGCCCGCACGTGCCGTGACAATGCGCGATGGCTTGCGGACGAGGTCGCCAAGCTGGGGCCGTTCGAGCTTGTCTCGGACGGCTCCGGGATCCCCGCGTTCGCCTTCACGACGAGGGCTGGCACGGATTTCAGCGTCTTCGACGTGTCCGAGGCGTTGCGGACCCGGGGCTGGCTGGTGCCCGCCTACCGGTTCCCCGCCGATCTGACGGACCTGGCCGTGCTGCGGATCGTGATCCGCGCGGACTTCAGCCGCGAGTTGGCGCACCTGCTGGTCGAGGACCTTCAGCGGGCGGTCGGCCGGCTGAGCGGCCAGGCCTCCCGGCCGGCGTGGTCCGCCGCGGACCAGGCTTCGTTCCATCACTAGTGCTCGTTCACGGGCGCCTAGGCCCAGCTCACAGCCATGATCCGGCCCACACCGAAGGAGGAGGGAGACACGATCAGGACAACACCCCAGACGACCACCGGACCAGCCGGGCGGCACGGAATGTTTCGCTCCGGTGAGCCCCGGACGATCGGAGGAAGTGTCGTAATCGGGACGGCGACCACGTGTCACAGCAACTGAGAAATTCTTCATAGAATGAACATGAAAACCCAAGAAAAACATGGCTGTTCGGCTGGCCGCCGGCCGGTCCGCCGCCGCGGCGCCGGGCGATTGCGCGGGTCAGGGGCCCACGAGGCCGGTGGCCGGTGCGCCCGTTTGTACCTGCCGATCGGCCGGATTACACCTGCCGGTCGGCACGGTGGCACCAACGGACCGGCCGGGCAACGTAGCACGGGTCACCCGACCGGCGGGCACCGAACAGCCCGTCCTGTTACAGCGAACACACCATTCGGCGGGCTGTATTCTGGCAAACACTTAGCGTAACGCGGCGAACCTCACCATGACGACAGCCGCAAAAGTAGGCATTGTTGAAGTTAAGCGAAATCGAGAAAGGTGATGCAATGCATTCTGTGACCTCTCCCACGGCCGCGGTGCAGGCGAAGAGCCGGTTAGCCGGTGACGTCCCGCGCCAGCCTCAGCGCCGGCACCGGGACAAGGTGAGCCGTGCCGACCGAACCCTCATCGCCGTCCGCGACGCCCTGGCCCGGGCCGACCGACCGGTACGCGCGCGCGTCCTCGCCCTCGACCTCGGCCTCCCGGCCGCCGAGGTGACCGCCGGACTGCGCAGGCTGCAGGACAGCGGTGCCGCCCTCTCCCACGCTCGTCGCTGGGTCGCCGTCGACCCGTCGTCCAGCCCCGCCGCGCCCGCCGCGCCGGGCTGTGATCGCTCCGGCCCCAGCCAGCCAGGTCACAACCAGCTGTGACCTCCTACTGCTGAGCTCCCGGCAACGCCGGCCTTCCCGGTAACGCCGAGCTCCCCCATAACCGCGCCGCTCGCCCGCGAGCGGACGCAGGGCACAGGACGCGGTGTCGTCGCGACCGGTCACGCGACACGCTCGCGCCCACCCACGGACTGGGTTCCAGCGCCTGCCCGGGGGCCGCGTCAACGGCCCCGAGGCAGGCGGAACCCGGTCGGTTCCCGGTGACCGGTCCAGCCGACGACGTTCAGGATGCCGGGGCCACCGAGATCGACTTCACGTCGAGGTAGCCCTCGATGCCCTCACGGCCCAGCTCACGCCCGATCCCGCTGGCCTTGACCCCACCAAACGGCGCGTTCGGGTCCATGCTGTAGGCCTGGTTGACGCCGAAGGTGCCGCTGCGGACCTTTCGTGCCACCGCGAGCCCGCGCTCGATGTCGGACGTCCACACCGAGCCGGACAGCCCGTACTCGGTGGCGTCCGCGATGCGTACCGCCTCGGCGTCGTCGCCGTACGGCAGCACCGTCAGGACCGGGCCGAAGATCTCCTCCCTGGCGACCCGCATGCCGCTGTCGACGTCGGCGAAGACGGTCGGACGCACGTACCAGCCGCTCTCGACACCGGCCGGCAGATCGCTGCCGCCGGTGACCAGCCGGGCACCTTCCTTCTGGCCCTCCTCGATGTAGCCGCGCACCCGCCCCTGCTGACGCTGGGCGACCATCGGGCCGACCTTCGTCGCCGGGTCGGACGGATCACCGACCGGCAGCGACTCGACCATCGAGACCAGCGCGTCGAGGTACTCGCTGTACCGCGACCGGGGGACGAGGATCCGGGTCTGGGCGACGCACGCCTGCCCGCTGTTCATCAGCCCGGCGATCTCCACCCCTGCCGCCACCGCGGCCGGGTCTGCGTCGTCGAGCACCACGGCCGCGGACTTGCCGCCGAGCTCCAGGCTGACCCGCTTGAGGTTCGACCCGCACGACGCGGCGACCAGGCGGCCGGCCGCCGTCGACCCGGTGAACGACACCTTGTCCACGCCCGGATGTGACACGAGGTACTCGCCCAGGTCCCGGTCGCCGGGCAGCACGCTGACGACCCCCGGCGGCAGCCCCGCCTCGGTGAGCAGGTCTGCCAGCACGTAGGCGTCCAGCGGCGTCTCCGGGGACGGCTTCAGCACCACCGAGCACCCGGCGAGCAGCGCCGGCACCAGCTTCCCGACGGTCAGGAACAACGGCATGTTCCACGGGACGATGGCGGCGACGACGCCGATCGGCTCCTTGCGGACGATGATGTCCTGCCCGTAGAAGCCCTTGCGCGGCTCCTCCCACGCCAGGTTCACCGCGATGTCGGCGAACGCGCCCATCATCATCCAGGGCAGTGCCACATGGGACAGCTTCGCGAACGAGATCGGCGCACCCATCTCGGCGCTGATCAGCTCGGCGAGCTCCTTGCGGCGCGGCTTCACCAGACCGGCCAGCCGCCGGACGACCTCGGCGCGCTCCGCCGGGTCGAGACGCGGCCAGGGGCCTTCGTCGAAGGCGAGGCGCGCCGCGGCCACCGCCCGGTCGACGTCCGCGTTGCCGGCCGCCGCGATGCGGGCGATGACCTGCTCGGTGTGCGGCGAGACGACCTCGATCACGCCCGCGCCCGTGCCCGCCGGCGCGACCCACTCGCCCCCGATGAACAGATGTTCTTGCTCCTGCATGAGTCCCTCCGGACACGGCCCGCAGTAGTGGTCAGTCATTGATGAGCAACATCTCCGGACATGCCGACGATCCCGGCATCCCACCGCGCCCTCGGCACCGCACCGCATCGCGTCGCACGGCACCGCGCCGCATCGCGCCGCGGCCCACCCGCCCGCCGCGCAGCCGCGCAGCCGCGCAGCCGCGCAGCCGCGCACGGTTGCAGTTGCCATGCGACAACACTAACGTTGCAGACAAAGTCGAACAACCGAATCCAACTCCCTCCCACTCCATGGGAAAGTGATCCACCCAGAGAAAACCAGCCGCGCGGCCGTGGGCGCTCCCACGCCGATCGCATGCCTTCCCACCGAGGGTGATCAGTGGGCGGTCCGCCGACACCGCCCCAGCCGACCCACCCACCAGCACAGCACGACACCGGAAGTCGATGCCGAACGATCCCCGGGATCGAAATCGGATCAGATCTACAACATCAATGAAGCACCGCGATGGGATCACAGCTCTTTCGAGCCCCTTCCCGCGAGCTGATTCGGACGGGCCTTCCCGGCTCGTTCGGGAGATCACCGAAGCAGCCGCGGAATTTGTCGTCATCTGGCCGGGAATCCCGGCCGGAGCAGGAACAGGGAGGCAGTTTTGCCCGCACCAGACGTGCCCGAATCCCCGGCCTCGGCGGATCCGGCCACGGTGGCCACCGACGCCGGCCGGCCACGCGCCCGCCGGTCCGAGCTGGCCACTCCGGCCAGCAGCGCAAAAATGTGCGAGAAAGCCGCGGCCTCTAACGCCGACCTGGTTTTTCTCGACCTGGAGGACGCCTGYGCGCCAGCGGCGAAGGAGGCGGCCCGGGGCATCGCCGTAGCCGCGCTCACGGGTCTGGAGTGGGGGCGGACCGTTCGCGCCGTCAGGGTGAACGGCCTGGACACGCCCTGGTGCCATGACGACATCATCGAGATCGTCACCGGCGCACGCGAGGCGCTCGATGTGATCATCGTGCCCAAGGCCCGGTCCGCGCGGGATGTCTGGTGGGTCGACGTCCTGCTCACGCAGCTGGAGCACAAGCTCGGGCTCACCCGGCGGATCGCGCTGGAGGTCCTCATCGAGGAGGCTGAGGGCCTGGCGAACGCCGCCGAGATCGCCCGGGCCAGCACCCGCCTGGAAGCGATCATCTTCGGAGCGGGTGACCTCTCCGCCTCGTTGCGGGCCCGGGTGGACGGAAACTTCGATCCGGTAGGGGATTATCCGGGAGATTTCTGGCATTTCGCGCGGGTTCAGGTGCTTGCCGCGGCGCGCGGAGCGGGCATCGACGCGATCGACGCGCCCTACCCGGCGTACCAGGACATCGAGGGCTACCGGCGCTCCGCCACGCATGCGAGCCTGCTGGGGTTCGACGGAAAGTGGGCGATCCACCCCGCCCAGATCTCCGTTGCCAACGAGGTGTTCGCCCCGACCGCGCAGGAGGTCGCCGAGGCGCACGAGGCGGTGGCCGTCTACCGGGCGTCCGAGGCCGAAGGGGTCGGAGCGATCGGGCGCGACGGCCGCCTCGTCGACGCCGCGCACATGCGCCTCGCCGCGAACACGCTGTACAAGGCCTCCCTCGCCGGCGCCTGACCCGGCCTGACCACTGGCAGTGGTGACGGTTGGCGCCGGCCCCACCGCCAGTGGCGGGGCCGGCGCGCCGAAAATGCGCACGACGAAATCCCGCCAGCCGCAGCGATTCATCCTGCCGGCTTGACGGGGACTTTTCCTGAACGACCTACGAAGCTCTCATGATTACTATCTCCGCATCTTCACTCCGCACGCATTATGTGTAAACTGTCGGCATGGTCGAGCAGATTCCCGATTCTTTGGCAGTGCGCCGTCTCGACGGGAAGGTCGCGGTGGTGACCGGCGCCGGCTCCGGTATCGGCCGGGCCACTGCACTGCTTTTCGCACAGGCCGGCGCCAGGGTCGTCTGCGCGGATATCAGCGGCCGTGAGGACGCTACCGCCGCGGCCATTGGTGACGGTGCGGTCGCGGTGCGCGCCGACGTCTCCGTGGCCGCCGAAGCAAAGCACATGATCGATACCGCCGAGCGCGAGTTCGGCCGACTTGACGTGCTCTTCAACAACGCCGGCTTCGGTGGTCCACCCAAGCCGCTCGCCGAAATCGAGGAAGAGACCTTCGACATTCTGGTCGCGGTCAACCTCAAGGGTGTCTTCCTGGGCATGAAATACGGGATCGCCGCGATGCTGCGCCATGGCGGCGGCTCGGTCATCAACACGGCGTCAGCCGCCGGGCTCGTCGGGTGGAAGGGGAAGGCCGGATATTCCGCCGCGAAGGGCGGGGTCATCCAGCTCACCAAGTCCGCCGCCCTGGACTACGCCGAGAGCAACATCAGGGTCAACGCCATCTGCCCCGGCATGACCTGGACCGGCCTCGCCAACGCCTCCGATGACTCCGCGCCGCCCGACGGCAGCAAGCTCCCCCAGCCGATGCGGCGCTGGGGCCGGCCACAGGAACTGGCCGCGGCCGCACTGTTCCTCGCCAGCGACGAGGCGTCGTTCATCACCGGTACGGCGATCCCGGTCGACGGCGGTTACGTCGCCCGCTGACCTCGCCCGGGTGGCCGCTCGCTCCGTGCGGCCACCCGGACCACCGGTGCCGCGCCCCGCGGCGGTCACCGTCACCTGCCGGTCAGCCGCTCGACGACGGAGGCGAAGCTTTCGATCTCCGACTGCTGGATGCTGACGTAGTTCACCCCGAACGCCTCGCGGCGTTCCTGCAGCCGCTCGACGATCTCGTCGGAGGACCCCACCAGCACGTTCGGATGCCGCATCAGGCCGCCCGCGTCCACCTTCATCGTGGCCGCGACCCGGCCGACGGCCTCCACTGCCTCCTCGGCGTCCTTGGTCACCCGGGTGAAGAACGGCGAGCTCTCGATGTCGAGGCCACCGAAGCGCTCCCCGGCGGCGTCCCGCACGTAGCCGACCCGGCGCACCGCCTCCTCGGCGGGCGTCAGGCCGTCTGAGTTCACCGGGACGAACGGCACGTTGGAGATGCTGACGATGTCGGCCACCTGCCCGGCGAGGGAGAGCACCCGCCGGCGGCCGCCGCCGACCATGATCGGTGGGTGCGGGCGCTGCACCGGTCGCGGCAGCCCCACGTAGCCGGAGACGTTGACGAACTCGCCCTTCTCATCGATGTCCTCTCCGGACCAGTGCGCCTTGAACAAGGAGATCGCCTCGGCGAGCTTGCTGATCCGGCGTCCCGGCGCGTCGAAGGCCACGCCCATGGCCTGGTACTCGGGCTCGCTCCAGCCAGCACCGATACCGAACTCGAGACGCCCGTCGGAGAGCAGGTCGATCGTCGCCGCCTCCTTCGCGAGGACGGCGGGCACGTGGTAGTCGACGCAGAAGACCCGACAGCCCACGCGCAGCGTCGTCGTCACCGCGGCCGCGGTGGCCATGGCCGCGATGGGAGCGAGGTACTGCGGTGGCCACCTGGCCTCCCGCTGCGCCGGCCCCGGGCCCAGGTAGTGGTCGGCGAGAAACAGGGTGGAGAACCCGAGGTCTTCGACCCGGCGGGCCAGGTCACGCCACTCGGTCGCCGACTTCGCCTTCGTGGCCTGGACCGCGAAGCGGAAGGGTCGCTCGTTCGTCACGGCCGGAGAATAACATGCGCGTCCGACTATAGGACGACCTCACATCTCGTGGTAGCGTCGTTTCCGGTCAGCTAGATCGTCGTTCTCATCCACCTTCCRAGAGGACGGGCCCATGGTCAAGGGGTCAGGGGCAGGTGCCGCCGCCCAGTGGATCGTGGGACGAGAACTCCCGGCTGAGCTGGGAATCGGCGCACTGTCCAACCGCGGGCACACCGGGAGCTGAGCAGCATGCACGCACTGCAGGGCGTCAGAGTTCTCGATCTGGGCACCTACCTCGCCGGGCCGTTCTGCGCGACGGTGCTGGGCGAGTTCGGCGCCGACGTCATCAAGGTCGAGCGCCCCGGCACCGGTGACAACCTGCGCCGGTTCGGCACCGACACGGACTGCGGCGACACCCTGGTCTGGCTCAGCGAGAGCCGCAACAAGCAGTCGGTCACCCTCAACCTCGCCGACCCGCGCGGCCTCGAGATCCTCCGCGAGCTCATCGCGACGGTGGACGTGGTGATCGAGAACTTCCGGCCCGGTGTCATGGAGCGCTGGGGGCTCGGCCCGGAGCAGATCGCCGAGCTGAACCCACGGGCGGTGCTGCTGCGGGTCTCGGCCTACGGGCAGTCGGGGCCGAACCGGGACCTTCCCGGCTTCGCCCGGATCGCGCACGCCTTCTCCGGCCTCGCCTACCTCGCCGGCGAGCCGGACGGGCCCCCGGTGACCCCCGGCTCCACCTCCCTCGCCGACTACATGACCGGGCTGTACGGGGTCATCGGTGTGCTGATGGCGCTGCGGGCACGGGAGAGCACCGGGAAGGGCCAGGTGGTGGACCTGGCCCTGTACGAGTCGGTCTTCCGCGCGCTCGACGAGATCGCGCCGGCCTACCAGCAGCTCGGCTTCGTCCGGCAACGGATGGGCGCTGACACCGTGAACGTCCTGCCGCACAGCCACTACCGGACCAAGGACGATCGCTGGATCGCGATCGCCTGCTCCAACGACGACATGTTCGCCCGGCTGGCCCGGGCCATGGAGCGCCCGGAGCTGGCCGACGCCGACCAGTTCGGCCCGAAGGCGAACCGGCTCGCCGCCCGCGGCCTGGTCAACTCCCTGGTGGGCGAATGGGTCGGCTCGCTGCCCTGCGACGAGGTGCTGGCCCGCTGCCGCCAGGCCCAGGTCCCGGCCGGGCAGCTCTACTCCATCGCCGACATCTTCGACGACCCGCAGTACCGGCACCGGCAGACCATCACCGTCGAGGAGTCCCGAATCGGACCACTCGCCGTGCCCGGTGTCATTCCCGCGCTCTCCGACACCCCGGGCGAGATCCGCTGGCTCGGGCCCGAGCTCGGGGCGCACACCGACGCCGTACTCACCGAACTGCTGCAACGGCGCCCGGAGGAGATCACCCAGCTGCGCGCCGACGGGGTGATCTGAGCCAGCGAAGTGCACGAAATCGATTCCGTGAAAGGGGATGAAGCCGATGGCCATCCAGGAACGGCTGGCGACCGGTCGTGGGAAGTACACGCCGGGTTACCCGGATCTCGACACCGGTCCGGTCGACTACGAGGACTCGATCTCCGAGGAGTTCTTCCAGGCCGAGCGGGAGGCGATCTTCAAGCGGACCTGGCTGAAGGTCGGCCGGGTGGAGCAGCTGCCCCGCAACGGCACGTTCTTCACCCGCGAGCTGGTCGGCCTCGGCTCCATCGTGATCACCCGGCACACCGACGGGCAGGTGTACGCGCTGCACAACATCTGCGCGCACCGCGGGAACAAGGTCGTCTGGCAGGAGCACCCGGGTAACGAGACCCAGGGCACCGCCCGGCAGTTCGCCTGCAAGTACCACGGCTGGCGCTACGGCCTCGACGGCAAGTGCACCTACGTCACCAAGCGCAACGAGTTCTTCGAGTCGCTGCCCGACGACCAGCTCGCCATGCCGCCGCTGCGCTGCGAGGTCTTCGCCGGGTTCATCTTCGTGAACTTCAGCGCCGACGCCCCGCCGCTGCGCGAGTTCCTCGGCGAGAAGCTCGTCTCCGAGCTGGAGAGCTGGYCGTTCGAGAAGTTCACCAACCACTGGTCCTTCCGGACCAAGGTCAAGGGCAACTGGAAGATCGGCATCGACGCGCTGCTGGAGTGGTACCACCCCGCCTACGTCCACGGCCGGTTCCTGAACACCAACGTGGCCGAGGCGGAGAAGCTCGTCCCGCCGATGGACTCCTACCACTACGACCTGTTCACCCCGCACATGCTGACCTCGGTGCCCGGCCCGCCCGTCCTGAAGAAGAAGGACGGCTCGGTCGGCCCCGCCGCCCGCGACATGAACTGGGCCTACCGGCTGTTCCGCGCCGGTCTGTTCGGCCCGGACGACGTCCGCGAGGACCTCGGCCACCTGGCCGGCAACCGCAACCCGGGCGGGATCCGCGCCTGGAGCAACGACCAGTACTGGCTGTTCCCGAACCTGTCGATCCAGCTCTGGGGCCGCGGCTACTACATCACCTACCAGTACATCCCGGAGACGGTCGGCACCCACGCCTACGAGGTCGACATCTACTTCCCCGAGCCGAAGACCGCCTCCGAGCGGCTCGCGCAGGAGCTCGTCGTCGACAGCACCGTCGAGTTCGCGATGCAGGACACGAACACGGTGGAGGCGACCTGGTCGCAGCTCAACAACCGGGCGCTGCAGACCTTCCACCTGTCCGACATGGAGCTGATGATCCGCCAGTTCCACAAGGTCGTCCGGGACGCCGTCGCGGCGCACCAGGCCGGCAGCGAGAAGTAGAGGGGCCCGCCGCCATGACCACCACCGTGGACGAATCCGGCACCGCAACCGGGAACGCGGCCGGGGACGTCTCGCTGCCGGAGCGGTTCAACGCCCTGGAGCCCTGGGTCGCCGACTGGGCGCTGGCCACCCGGGAGGAGCGCTACCAGAAGCGGCTCTCCAAGACCATCGACGAGCTGCAGGCGTTCTACGACGCGGTCGCCCCGCTCGCCGAGGACGCGATCGCGTACCTCGACACCCGCGACGTGCACGCGCTGTCCGACCAGGACACCCGCCTGCTGCACCTGCTCTACTCGATGATCATGACGTCCTACCCGGTCAACATCTTCAAGCAGCCGCGGATCCCGGACTCGGGCGCCGCGTACTTCGACACCGCCGTCGAACCGGCCCTCTGAGAAGGCGAACCGCGATGGGCGTCACCACAAGGAAGATCACCCCGAACACGGGGACGGAGTTCAGCGGGCTGACGGGCACCCAGCTCGTCGACAAGGGCGTCGCCGCGGACGCCCTCGCGGCCCTGGAGGACAGCGGCGTCGTCGTCTTCCGGGAGGCCGACATCGACGACGAGAGCCTGGTCGCCTTCGGCCGGCTGCTCGGAAACGTCCTGCCGCTGCCGATGGGCGGCCATCAGCTCAAGGAGATCCAGCGGATCACCCGCGACGCGTCGCAGAGCAAACTGGCGGCGTACCGCGAGGCCACGTTCTACTGGCACATCGACGGAACCACCGGCGAGGTGCCGGACAAGGCCACCCTGCTCACGGCACGCCAGATCTCGGGGAGCACGGAGGGCGACACCGAGTTCGCCAACACCTACGCCGCGTACGAGGCCCTGCCCGACGAGGAGAAGGCGCGGCTGGAGGGTGTGCGTGCCCTGCACAGCTTCACCGCCTCCCAGCTCGTGGCCAACCCCGACCCCTCGCCCGAGGAACGGGCGGCCTGGGACCGCAACCCGACCCGGGAGCAGCCGGTGGTGTGGACCCGCCGCAACGGGCGTAAGTCGCTGCTGGTCGGGTCGACGGCGGGCGAGGTCGTCGGCCTGCCCGCGGACGAGAGCCGGGCGCTGCTCGACCGCCTGCTGGACTGGGCGACCCAGCCGCAGTTCGTCCTCCGGCACCGCTGGACCCAGGGCGATCTGGTGATCTGGGACAACACCGGGATGCTGCACCGAGCCCTGCCCTACGGACCGACGTCCTCCAGACTGATGCACCGTGCATCACTGGCCGGCGAGGAGCCCGTCGCGTAATGCTGTTCGCATGGTGCGAGAGCGCGTCAACCGCCTGGTGGTTCACTCGCTCTCGCACCCTCGAGGGATCACAGCGACGTAGCAACCAGCTACCACAGGGAGGTTCGGCACAGTGACCGAACGACGCACGGCAGTCGTCACCGGGGGTGGCTCGGGCATCGGGCGCGCCATCAGCCTCCGGCTGGCCGAGGACGGCTTCGCGACCGCCGTACTCGACCTCAACGAGGAGGCCGCCCAGGTCGTGGCCGAGGAGGCCCGCCAGAAGGGCGGCGAGGCCACCGCGTTCGCTGTCGACGTCTCCGACCGCGCGAAGGTCAACGCCGCGCTCGAAAAGGTGCGGAACACCTACGGCCCCATCCTGGTCCTCGTCAACAACGCCGGGATCACCGGTTTCAAGGAGTTCCTGAAGATCACCGACCCGGTCTGGGACCGGATCATCGCGGTGAACCTCAGCGGGCCGCTCTACTGCACCCAGAACGCCGTGCCGGACATGATCGAGGCGGGCTGGGGGCGGATCGTCAACATCTCGTCGTCCAGCGCCCAGTCCGGGCAGCAGTACATGGTGCACTACGTGTCGACCAAGGCCGGCCTGATCGGTATGACCAAGTCGCTCGCCCTCGAGCTCGGGCCGAAGGGGATCACCGTCAACACGATCCCGCCGGGCTTCGTCGACACCCCGATGCTGCGGGCGTCCGAGGAGCGCGGCCTGCTCGGCGGAAGCGTCGACAAGCACGCCGACCTCACCCCCGTCCGGCGCCCCGGCAAGCCCGAGGACATCGCCGCGGCCGCGTCCTTCCTCATCTCCGAGGAGGCCGGCTACATCACCGGGCAGGTCATCGGCGTCAACGGCGGCCGCAACACCTGAGCGAACCGCCGTCAGCACCAGAGCCGGCACCGCGGTCAGCACCGCGGCCCGGCGCCGCGGTCAAGCACCGCCGCGGTCGGCACTGCGGTCAGCACCGCGGCCCGGCGCCGCACTCACCGATGCGGCGCCGGGCCCGGCCGGGCTCGTCAGGCCGGCACGCCGACGCCCATGAGCTGGGCGAGGTTGCCACCCATGATCTTGCGGACGAGCTCCTCGGGCAGGTGGGACAGCTCGTCGATGTAGCTCACCGGGTTGGCGAGGCCCTCCGGGTGCGGATAGTCCGAGCCGAACAGGACGTTGTCCTCGCCCAGCAGCTGCGCGAGCTCGCCGAGGTCATCCTCCCAGAACGGGCTCACGTAGATGTTCCGCTTCACGACCTCGACCGGGTTCTCCAGGAAGTCCTGCGGCATCTTCTTGTAGAGCGCCTTCATCGCGGTGAGCAGCGGGGCGACCCAGCTCATCCCGTTCTCGATGACCGCGACCTTGAGGCCCGGGAAGCGGGAGAGCGCACCGTGGCAGACCAGCGCCGAGACCGCGTCCTCGATCGGCCGCCAGGACTGCAGCATGCGGAACGTGTTCGGCTGGAAGGGCAGCATCTCGGTGCTCGAACCCATCCACTCGCTCTGGTACCGCGAGTAGCCGCTGTCGGACGAGTGCATCGCGACCAGGATTCCGGACTCCTGGACCCGCTCCCAGAACGGGTCGAACTCCGGCAGGCCGAACGAGCGCGGGCCGCGCAGGCCGGGGACCGGCGCCGGCCGGATGAGAACGGCGCGCGCGCCGCGCTCCAGCACCCACTCCAGCTCCTCGATCGCCCTGTCCACGATCGGCAGGGTGATCACCGGAGTGGTGAAGATGCGGTCCAGGCCCTCGTAGTTGAACTGCCAGGTCTCGTACAGCCACTCGTTCAGGGAGTGGATGACGGCGTGCACCAGATCCGGGTCGTCGCGCATGCGCTCCTCGATGAGGCTCGCCAGCGTCGGGAACATCAGGGTGCGCTCGATCCCCTGCTCGTCGAGCAGCTGGAGCCGAGAGGCCGGCTCTCGCCAGGCGTCGATGCACTTGACCGGCTTGCCGAAAATCTCCCGCCGGGACAGCCCGCCGGGGTTTCCCTTCCGGTAGTAGTCCTCCTGCGCACCGGGCCGGGCCACGACGTCGAAGGTCGGGTTCGGGATGTACTCACTGACCTGGCCACGAACCATGATCTTCGTGCGGCCACGGACCTCGACATAGTCGACCGCACCCTTGTACCGGTCGGGCAGGAATTTCGTCAACGCCTCACGCGTCTCGTAGAGGTGATTATCGGCGTCGAACACCGGAATATCTGAGCGGGCCACGCGGCGCCCTCCCATGGGTAGTCGGTCCGTAGACGTGGGTAGTCGGTCGCGGAGATTGGCCGGGGCAGGCCGAAGACGGTCGGCGCAGGCCGACCGTTCGCGATAAACACCCATATCCTGACTACACGGCGAGGCCGCCACGCGCCAGCGGTCGGCACCGCGCCGCGCCCCGGCGGCACGGGCACCGCAGCACGGGCACGACGAAGTGCAGACCCGATGCCCGCCGGACCTCCTGCCCTCTCGCCTCGGTCGAGCGAGGCGGAGGCGCACCGCCACCCGGAAGCTCGGTCCCGCGCGTGCCGCGTGCCAAGCCGAGCCCCCGTCCGCAGCCAACGGCCCATGACTCCCGGCTCCGATGACCTGACGGTTCAGGTGACGTGACGGTTCAGGTGACGTGACGGTTCRGCTGGGAACCTCGTCCGCGGAGCCGACCACCTTCGCCTCCCCAAAAACCACCCGCGAGTCATACCTGGAGTACCCCTCACCGGAGTCTCCGTCGGTATGAGTGATCTCGAGACGGAGTCGCAGGATTCCCCTTACATCGATGTCGATCGGGATGGATTCACCGAGCCGGATCGTATGATCGGCCAGCCGTTGGTTGTCTCCGTAGATACTGACCTGGTACACCGCGGTGCTACGAGCGTCATCCGCAAGCCCGACGACCGCCTGGAATTTCTGGAAATGACGCCCGAGATCGTAGTCGACCTTCCCGACGCGGTAGTTTGCGGCATACTTGTCACCCACGGCCCGGATGAGAATGCTACGCGTCCGCTGCTGGCCGTTCACCGCCACGGCGCCGGTCTCCACCGCTCCGGCGCTCTCCAGCGCCGTGAACTCGGAAAGGTAACGATCGACGCCCTGGGAAGCGGGATCTGCACTCTTCTCCGGCGACGGGCTGCTGCCACGAGTCGCCGTGGGCTCGCTGGAAGACGTGGGTTCGCTGGAGAACGTGGACTCGTTGGCGCTCACGGTCTGGGGCGTCAGGCCGTCACCGGTGGCCCCCTTGTCTGGCGAGTCGTTGTTCAGCGCCGTGAACACGACTGCCAGGAGGAGCGCTGCCGCGCACAGACCACCGACCGCCCAGGCCAGCTGTTTCCCACGCGGAGACCCGGCGGATGGAGATCCAGCAGTTGGGGGCGCCGACGGCGGGCCCCACGGCGACGAAGCCGGCGGAATGGGGCCGGTTGGAACGTGGCCGACGGTGCCGCCCGATGGCAGCGGTGGTGGAGGCGGTGGGGTGAGGCTGTACTGGGTGAGATCCGCGACCACGGTGGCCGGTAGCCAGCCCTCACCGATACGCAGCCGCTCGTCGGTGGAGGCCTCCCGACACAGGTCGATCAGCACTGCCGGGGTGGGCCGGCGCGCCGGATCCTTGTCCACACAGGCTTCCAGGAGCCCGCGGATCTGGTCCGGGCAGCGATCCCAGGCCGGCGGGTGTTTCTCGATGCGGTTGAAGACCGCGGCATCGGCCCCGAACGGCAGCTCGCCGGTGACCGCGTAGTAGGCGGTGGAACCCAGGGCGAAAATGTCCACGGCCGGGCCGAGGGCTGCTCCCTGGACCTGTTCCGGAGACATGAAGGCAGGTGTACCGACCCGTACCCCGGTCTGTGTGATCGCACCCGAGGAGGACTCGGTCGCCCGGGAAATGCCGAAGTCGATGACGCGGGGGCCGTCCGCGGCCAGGATGACATTCCCCGGCTTGAGGTCACGGTGAATGATTTCGGCCGCATGAATCGATTGCAATGCCTCGGCCACACCGGCGATCAGAACAAGGACGGTCTCCACCGGCAACGCGCCCTGGCGCCCGACCGTCACAGCCAGCGAAGGCGCCGCAACGTAGGCCGTGGCCAGCCAGGGCTGTGGGGCTTCAGGGTCCGCGTCGATGACGGGGGCGGTGTAGAGGCCCTGCACCCGCTGCGCAATAGCGACTTCTGTCCTGAATCGGCGCCGGAACTCCGGATCGGCAGCGAACTCCGGCCGGGCCACCTTGAGCGCCACCGGCCGCCCGCCAGGGGTGTAGGAAAGAAATACCGCCCCCATCCCACCCTCGCCGATCCGTGCCCGGATCAGGTATCCGCCGACCACCCGGGGATCCTGCGGGGCCAGCGGAGCGAAAACGGCACCCAGCGCGAACCCCGGCGTGCTCGGCTCACCTGCGGGCGCACCTGATGGCGTATTGATCATAGTCTCCCCGTAGTGCATGCATCCCGTTGCTAGGATAAATACAATATTCAGGTCGAACGGGATCTTAACAGTCATCCGGGAGACGAGAACCCTTGACAGCACAACACGGTCGAGGGCGTCTCGGCCGACTATCCGGGCCATCTGGCCAGAAATATCTATCTGGCCAGGTCAGACGACATTCGACTGTCGAACGGGCACCCCGACCCAGCCAGGCGACGACCGGAGCCACCAACATCATTCTCGGTTCGTAGAAGTTGATTCGCAGTCAGAGAGAATGTAGTTTGCAAGCGTTGGGGACGAGAAGATGTGGTTCCGGTCGTCACGGTGGCTCCGCGGCGTCCGGCGGGCATCGTCGAGGGCCACGCACCGGGGCCGGCCACCGACACCATCGCTACCCGGACCAGCGGATTGGACGTATGACGTGTACGACATGCCGGAGGAGATCGAAGTCCGCGCCGACGGGTCGCTGCGGATCATCACTCTGAACCGACCCGACGAGCTCAACGCCGTCAACGACGCCCTGCACACCGGGCTCGCGAAGCTCTGGCCACAGCTGAACGAGGACCGCGAGGTCCGGGCCGCCGTGCTCACCGGCAGCGGCCGGGCCTTCTCCGCGGGCGGCGACTTCACCTACCTCAACGAGCTGTTCCAGGACCGGGAGCTGCGCGCCAAGTCGATCGCGCACGGCCGTGACATCGTCCTCAACATGGTGCGGTGCCGGGTCCCCGTCGTCGCCGCGGTGAACGGCCCCGCGGTCGGCCTCGGATGCAGCCTGGTCGCCCTCAGCGACATCGTCTACATCGGCGAGAAGGCCTTCCTCGCCGACCCGCACATCCAGGTCGGGCTGGTGGCCGCCGACGGCGGCCCGCTCACCTGGCCGCTGAACACCAGCCTGCACCTGGCCAAGGAGTACGCCTTCACCGGCGCGCGCATCTCGGCCGAGCGTGCCATCCAGATGGGGCTGGCCAACCACATCGCCGCCGACCCGCTGGCCGAGGCGCTGGCCTGCGCGAAGCGCATCGCCGAGCTGCCGCGGCAGGCGGTGGAGGCCACCAAGCGTCTGCTCAACATCCACCAGGAACGTGCCGTGCTCGCCAGCCTCGACTACGCGAACACCGCCGAGGAGCAGTCCTTCCAGACCGACGACTTCGCCGCCATCGTTGCGAGGCTCTCCGCCAAGAACGCCGCCAAGGGCTGACCGGGGCGCTGGCGGCCCCGGCCAGGTCGACGCCGGAGCCGCCAGCAGCCGGCCACCCGTGACGGAATCATGACCAGGGAGAATTCAGGGAGGGTTACTAGTACTTTTGTACTAGTAACGGCATGCGGATAACGACACGCCCCACCGGGGGACAACCAGGTGGCGGTAAGGCATCCACACCACAGCAACCTCGGTGAATCCGCAAGCCAGCAGCTCACCACCGAGGCGCAACTCGCCTCACGTTGGCCCTGATAGGCCATGCGTACTTCGATACGGTGCGCTAGCTTGCTTGAGAAGCTTCGACACGGACCACAAACTGGGGACGATCGCCATGATCAGCGATGAGCAGATACGTCTGCTCACGCTGTGCCGCATTGACGGCGTCGGTTGGCACCTGATCGCCCGCGAGGCGCAACGCCCCGGCGGCCTGGACCGCCTGTACGCAGGCGAGTTCACCGAGGCCACCCGCGACGCGGCCAGATCGCTGCCGAACCTCCGCGCTGGCCTGGACAAGGTCGACTCGCTCATGGCTCAGACCCGCGAGGCCGCGGACCAGGCGGCCGCGGTCGGCGCGACACTCCACACAGTCGTCGATGACTCGTACCCGATGAACCTCCGTCTCGTCTTCAATCTGCCGCCTTTTCTGTTCGTCCGCGGCTCACTGCTCGCCGAGGACATCCGAAGCGTTGCGGTCGTCGGGACGAGAGAAGCGTCACGCGATGGAATGTTCCGGGCCTCAAGAATGGCCCGACTGCTGGTCGAGAACGATGTCACCGTGGTTTCCGGGATGGCACTCGGCATTGATACCGCCGCACATACTGCAACCCTGGAAGCCAGCGGACGAACTATTGCCGTCGTCGGGACCGGGATTCTTCGATCCTACCCCAGACAGAACTCCCAGCTTTGCGAGACGATCGCCGAGCACGGGGCGGTCGTCTCGCAGTTCTGGCCGGACTCCCCACCGACAAAGTTCGGATTCCCGCGTCGGAACGTCACGATGTCAGGCATCACGCAGGGCACTGTTGTGATCGAGGCGTCGAGTACCTCCGGAGCAAAGATGCAGGCGCGCTTTGCTCTGGAGCATGGAAAGCGTGTGTTCCTGTTGCGTAGTCTGGTAGATTCCCACGAGTGGGCACGTGGCTACGTGGAGAATCGAGGCGCACGGGTCGTGGACACTGTGGATGACGTGCTTGAGGGGCTCCTGCCGATCGACCGCATACAGGCTGCGGACGAGCGGCGTGAGCAGTTGGCCATAGAGTTCTCCTCCTGACCGTCACCGCCTGCGATGGCGACGCCCAGCGGTATCGGGCTGCCGACTCCTCCGGGATTCGGAAAGTGCGGGCACTGTCCGCTACGTGAGACCGGGACCGTGCAGTTCTGCTATGAATGCGCAGCTCAGAGCTTCGTCGTACCGGGCACGAGTTGCTGCGTGATCTGTTCTCAACGGCTGGTCGGGCAGCGCTGCCTCAACACCCTGTGCAACTCGACAGACCGGATGTTCGACCGCTCCCACGCGATCGCCATGAAGACAGGGGCACTGGAGGAGGCGATACTCCGCTGGAAGGACCACGACAGGTGGGCCTGGGGGATTATCTTCGCGCGTGTACTTGTGGGTTACATGCTCGAGAACTTCGCTGCGGACCCGCACGACTGCATCATCCCCAGCCCGACCTTCGCGGAGCCGGGCGCCGCACCGCAGCAGGACATGACTCGCTTTGTGATCCAACAGGCCATCGGCCATGATCATTCGGGGAAACTGCCCTTTCACCTCGACCCACCCCTGGTGATCCGGATGTACGCCACCCCGAAGATGCGCCGGCAGCGCAACGCGGCGGGCCGGCAGGTGGCTGCCGCGGCGCTGCGCGCGGCGCTGCGGGTACCCGACCCGGCTCTGGTCGCGGGTCGGCGCATCCTTGTCTACGACGACGTCTTCACCAGCGGCAACACGCTCAACGAGGTCGCTCGAGCGCTGCGGAACGCGGGAGCCGCCAAGGTGTCCCAGGTGGCACTGTCACGGCAGCCCTGGAGCGCCCCGGCCGGAGATCCGGCCGGGGCGACAGACACAGCCGGAGCCCCGGACCTTTTCACCTGACGGCGCGTCCGCGTTCCGCCGGCTGGTTCAGAGCGTCCGGAACAGGCCGCCGTCGACGAGGATCTGAGCCCCGTTGACGTAGCCGGCGGCGTCGCTCGCGAGGAAGAGGCAGACCCCGACCATGTCGCCGGGCACACCGATCCGCTTCATCGGATTCATCTCGGCGGCGAGGCGCTTGGCGTCCGGGCCCCAGGCGTTGGTGATGTCGGTGTCGAACGCCCCGGGCAGGACCAGATTCGCCCGCACCTTGGGCGCCCAGGCCCCGGCCAGGCCGAGGGTCAGCGCGTTGAGGGCTGCCTTCGCCATCGCGTAGGGCAGGTCGCTCGGGTTCGGCCGTAGCGAGCCGGCCGTCGTCACGTTGATGATCGAGCCGCCGTCGCCGGCCGCCATGCGGGTGYCGATCAGGGCGCTCAGCCGGAACGGCCCACCCGCGTTGACGGCGTGCACCTTGTCGTACAGCGCCTGGCTGACCGAGGCCAGGTCGTCGTACACGGGCGACATTCCGGCGTTGTTGACGAGCACGTCGCAGCGACCGAACTCGGCGTAGACCGTGTCGACGAGGCTGTCGCAGTCTTCCCACCGGCCGACGTGGCAGGCGACGGGGAGGGCACGTCGCCCGGTTGCCGCCTCGATCTCGGCCGCCGCGGCCTTGCAGGCGTCGAGCTTTCGGCTCGCGACGACGACGTCCGCGCCGGCCGCGGCGAAGCCCTCGGCGACCGCCCGGCCGATTCCCCTGCTGCCACCGGTGACGACAGCCACCCGACCGGAAAGATCTAACATCTGACTAGGTCCACTCATCTTGTTTTCGGTCACCATGCGAGTCTCGCCTACCTCACCGCTGGCAGGCACCTGTCTTAGCGACAAACATCGGAGCAGGCGGCGGAGCAGGTGCCCGGGCAGGCGGCCCGAAACAGGCGCCGGCCCGAAACAGGCGGCGGCCGCAGACAGGCGGCGGCCCGAAGCGGCGACGGCCGCAGACAGGCGGCGGCCCGAAGCGGCGACGGCCGCAGACAGGCCGGTCACCGGCCCCGCTGGTCAGCCTCGGAGGTCTGGTAGATGTCGGGAATGCCGTCGGCGTCGAGGTCGACCGTCTCCTCGGCGGCCAGCCGGCGGTAGACCCGGTTGCGTGCGCGCAGCACGATCGTGGCGAACATCGCCGCGGCCACCGAGCCGATGAAGATCGCAATCTTGACGTGATTCGCCTGCCCCGCGTCGTCGTCGAACGCGAGCTCACCGAGCAGCAGGCAGACGGTGAAGCCGACTCCGGCGAGCAGCGCGACGCCGAACACGTCCCACCAGGAAAGCTCCGAATCCAGCTCGGCCCGGGTGAACCGGGCCAGCAGCCAGGTCGACCCCAGCACCCCGATCGGCTTACCGAGCAGCAGGCCAAGCGCCACCCCGATGGCGATCGGATCGGTGAACGCCCCGCCGATGCCGCCTTGGAGCAGGGAGACACCGGCAGCCATCAGCGCGAAGAGCGGCACGGCCACGCCCGCCGAGACGGGGCGCCAGAAGTGTTCGAAGCGCTCCGACATCCCCGCGTGCTCCCCGGGGCCGGGGCGAGCCGGAACAGTGAAGCCCAGGAGCACCCCGGCGATGGTCGCGTGGATCCCCGAGGCGTGCATGAAGGCCCACGCGGCGACCGCGAGCGGCACCAGCAGCCACCACCGCGGGACCGAACGGTTCACCAGCAGCCCGAACACGACGATGAGAGCCAGTGAGGCCAGCGCCGGGCCGGGGCTCAGATGATCGGTGAAGAACAGCGCGATGATCGCGATCGCCAGCAGGTCGTCGACCACCGCCAGCGTGAGCAGGAAGGACCGCAGCGCCGCCGGCAGGTGCGCGCCGATGATCGCCAGCACGGCCACGGCAAACGCGATGTCCGTCGCGGTGGGCACCGCCCAGCCGGTGGATGATCCGTCCGCGCTCACCGTGTTGACCAGCAGGTAGATCAGGACGGGGGTCACCATCCCACCGACCGCGGCGACGACGGGCAGCACCGCCCGGCTCACCGACCTCAGGTCCCCCAGCAGGAACTCCCGCTTGAGCTCCAGCCCCACCACGAAGAAGAAGATCGCCAGCAGTCCGTCCGCCGCCCACTGCTCGAGGCTCAGATGCAGGTGCAGCGAACCGGGCCCGACGCTGGTCTCGACCAGCGAGTGGTACGACTCCCGCCAGGGCGAGTTCGCCCAGGTCAGCGCGATCAGGGCACCGGCCAGCAGCAGGATGCCGCCGACCGTCTCGTCGCGCAGGATGCCCGCGACGTGCTGAGCCTGCGGCCAGCTCGGCAGGCCCAGCAACCGTGACCGGGACGGCTGAGAGTCGGACGGCTGAGGCTCGGACGGCTGGGATCCGGCACTTCCACGCGACTCACGGCGGGACGGATCGGGCATCGGCAGCTCTTCTCGGTCGGTACGGAGCGCACTCATGCCCGGACCGCAGAGAACGATCAGGAAACTCCGATCGCCAACGGCCCCGCGCGGCCGCGGAGACGACCCCGGGCCCGCACGACTTCGGGCACAACGCACTGAACTGCCGACCAGACTTCCCGGCGCACCTCCGTCGACCCTACATGGGCCCTACCAGGCGGCACCAGACCATGATCTCGCCAGCTCAGTGGCGTCCGGCCTGGCCAGCGGACTGACCGCGACCGGGCCCTGCATCGCCACCGGGCTCAGCTGCCGCTCCAGGGCGACCCGGACCAGTTCCGCCTTGTTCCCCAGCGCCAGTTTGGCCCGGGTACGCCGCACATAGGTGTTGACCGTGGTTACCGCAACACCCAGTCTCGTGGCGATCTGGCCATGCGTCAGCCCTTCCGCAATCAATCCAAGCACCTGCTCCTCCCGCTCGGACAGCCGTGGACGGACAGTGTCCGCAGCCGGCGCATCGAGCGCCCGATCCGCGAAAAACGCCTCCGCAAGCGGGGACGGCAGATAGAATCCATCCATCGCGACCGCCCGCACCGCGACCGCAAAGGTCGAGCAGGGCGCACTGCTCGATATATAGCCGCAGGCACCGGCTTTCAGCAGAGAAAACGCCTTTTCGCCGTCCAGCGACTCCGAAACGGCGAGTACGCGGCCGATTGACCTGACATCGCGAACCGCCTCGACCGGCGAGGCCGAACCGGCGCCGAAGTCGAGGATGACGATGTCGAGGTCGACGCCACCTGCGGCCCGTAACATTTTTTGTAGATCATCGCCGCTTTTGGCAAGAAGAGCTTCGGTCATGTCCGGCTCACGAATCAGAAGTTGCTGGACCGCCCACCCGAAGAGTGGGCGGTCACCAACGACTCCGATCCTCAGGGATGACGGGCAGACATGATCTACCACGATATCTCCTTTTCGGTAGGCCGGCTGCCGAGAGTAACGAGACGATATTTACTGACGAGCTACAGACCGTAAACGGACGATGAACACCCAGCCCGCCCCGTGTCGCCTTTTTTGGGGACACCGGGGAGGACAGACACCGACGGTAATAGATGGCCATAGTTACGCTCGCGTGCGTTCCCTGCCGCGACGACAGCCACACACCGGAGGTGTTCAGTTGCGCCGCTTCACCCTCCTCGACTTGCGGAAACACAGCAGTGGCCAGGTGACCGAGATCCTCGGAACCCGGCCCAGCTGGCCGCTTCGTCTCGTGCACGCCGCTCTGGCGAGCCGTGGCTATGTGGTCGACACAGCTGAGTCGGCCTGTTCACTGCCGCACCTGCGTGCGTTGGTCGCGCAGGACTCCGACGGCCTGGACAACCCACCGTCGGTCGGCACGGAAACACCGACGGAATCCACGGTTCCGGCCCGACCGACAAATGGCGAGATCATTTGGATCGACCGTTGCCGATGCGACGACGCCTACTGCGGTCGAGGGTGGCGAGCCACGGTGGCGACGGCCGCTGACGGGGTGGCCGCGGGCGTGGCCGACGGCGGCCGACCAGCGGATGAGCCGGACGGTGCTGGTCCGGGGGCGCTGGCCGGCCTGCTGGCGCGGCTCTCGGTGCCGTGGCAGGCCGATGACCTCGACCGCAGTCCGTACCTCGACGGCGTCTCACCGGCGCACGAGGTCACCCAGGTCGGCATCTCGCTGGTGGCCGAGAACGCGGACGGCACGTTCGCGGACCGACCGGCCACTCTGCTGGCGGCCGAGCTGTCGTGGCTGCGGTCGCAGGAGGAGATGCCGTCCTCGCCGGTTCCCCTGCACGGCCTGTCCGGATCGGTCGAGGACGTCCGGCGCCGGCTGGTCTCCTTCGCCTCGCTGGCCGGCCTCGCCGCCATCGCCGACGGAACGGCGACACCCTGCTGGTCGGCGACGCTGGCGGCCACACTGATCGACGAGGCCGGCGTCCGCGCCGTCGCCGAGCTCACCGAGGCCGCCGGCATCGTCCAGATCCGGGTCACCGGAATCAGCGGGGCGGCTCAGGCGATCGGGCTGCTGGCCCTCGGCCGCCACATCGCTCTGGAGCTGGATCTGCGTGCGCTCGGCCCGGGAGACGTCCAGCGTGTCGCCGCGAAGGCGGGCGGCCAGCGGGTCACGCTGCGCGCGGGGACGACCGAGGACGGCCTGATGTCAGGCGAGCTCCTGACCCTGGCGCCGGGCCTGCTGCTGGACGAGCCCGGCAGCGCCGAGCACATCCAGGCGATCAGCGGGCGGCTCGGGCGATGGGCCACCGGCGGCCGGGCACCGGTCGACGGTGACGAGCGTCCCGCCCCTACGGCCGACCCGGCGGCCGGGGCGGGCAGCGGGCCGGGCAGCGGGCCGGAGGAGATCGTGCTCGCCTCAGCCGAGCATCTCACCGCCGTCACCGATCCCGACACCGGCCTGGCCGACTTCCAGACCCTGGTGTTCACTCCGGCCGATCCGGGCACGCCGGTACCGGCCGCGGTCGTGGGCTCGCTCGTCCGCTACGCCGGCTCCGCCACCGAACCCGGTGACGACCTCCTCATCGGCGACGACTTCTTCCTGCAGACCTTCGACTACGCGTCCGGCGCCTACCTGTCGCTCGTCGGGCCCACCCTGCTGCGCATCACCTCCGAGATCGACTACTCGGTGTTCCTCGAGGACGCGGACGCGGCCCGCAGCCGCGGCGACTTCCCGGAACACCTGCTGCACCCGCTGGTCCAGCTCGCGGACAGCTGCGCGCTCGGAACGCTGCACCCGTGCGCGGGCCGACTGGGCCGCCGTCTGTTCGTCGCCGCCGACGGGACGGTTCGCCCGGCTCCCGGCGGCGCGATCTTCGGTCACCTGACCACCGCGGGCTTCCAGCCGCTGGAGCACGCCTTCTCCGGCCACGCTGAGATCCTCGACGGGGTCCCCGCGGACGATCCGTGTCTGGCCGAGGTCGTCCCGGCCGAGGTGTCGAGCCAGGCCCGCCAGGTTCGGCCCTGGCTGTCACGGTTCCTGTGGAGCATCGACGCGCTGCGGCGGGCCCAGCGCGAAGGGATCAAAAGGCCGACCGTCTCCGGTTTCGGTGGCCGGCTGGTCGAGGCGCTCGCCGGCGAGCTGGCGGACGTCGACGCGCCGAACGCGCCGCTGATCGTGGCCGACCGCTCCGCGGCGCTGCTCGTGACGGCGGGCGACCTGCGGGTCTTCCGGATCAGCCCGGCCGCGGCCGCGATGGTCGAGATCCTGCTGGTCGTCGGCTCCGGCGAGCGTGCGGTCGAGCTTGCATGCGGCCACACCAGGGCGTCCGCCGACACGGTACGCAGTGGTTTCGCCACACTCATCGCCACGTTCGCGCGCTCGGGCGTCGACCTCGCCGGCATCGCCGGCATCGCCGCACGGTCCGCGGCCAGGGACGCCGTCGCCGTCGTCGCCACCGCCACGCCTGGCTCATCCCGGTGAGCGCCGAAGCCGCCGTCGAGGCAACCGCGGTGACGGCCACCGAACTCGCCACCCAGGCCACCGGACCGGGGCCCTACCGAGCGGGATCCGACCGAGCGGGATCCGACCGGCCCGGTACAGCCGGCGCCCTCATCCGGATGTTCGGCGACGCGCTCGCGGTCGAGGACATCTACTCGGAGCGGGGTTCGGTCCTCTACGACCTCCTCGGGGGCGAGGACCAGCAGGAGATCACCGAACTGCTGTCGGCGCTGGGCGGCACCCGGCGCTCGGTGCTCGAGCTGGCCGCCGGTTCCGGCCGGCTGACCCTGCCGATGCTGCGCCACGGCCACGACGTGGTCGCGCTGGAGAAGTCCCCGATGATGCTGCGCCTGCTCGGCGCGAAGGCCGCGGCGGCGGAGCAGGGTGCCGGTCCGCTCACCCTGGTCGAGGGCGACATGAGCCGGTTCGACCTGGGACGTCGCTTCGACGCCGTCGTGCTCGGCGCCACCTCGGTGTCGCTGCTGGACGCGGCCGGGCGGGCCGCCATGTTCGGCGCGGTCCGGCGGCACCTCACGCCGACCGGCATGTTCCTGTTCAGCACCCTCCAGATGCGCCGCGGCCCGATGCTGGCCCAGCCGGTCCGCGAGAACACCCATGTGCTGACCGTGCCCGCGGCCGACGGGCCCGGCGGGTCGATGGTGGTCCTCGTCGAGTGGATCGACGGCCCGGGGCAACAGCGCCTGATCAGCGCGTTCCGTTCCGAGGTCGATCCGGCCGGCACCGTCGACCATCGCCTTTTCACCAGCGAGGTACGCCTCCTGGACGTCGCCGATCTCGAACGCGAGCTCGCCGCCGCCGGCCTGACCGTCGCCGGCCGTGAGCAGATCGCCGGCGGTCGCGAGCCTGACCGCTCGACCCTGCTGCTGCAGTGCGTCCCCTCCCCGGACCCGGACCAGGACGGAGCACGGTCATGACCTCGGGAACACTCGACCTCGGCCCGGTCGTCGACCAGCCCGTCGACGGCGACGTCGAACCACTGTGGCAGCTGCTGTCCCCACCCAGCCGRTTCGATTCGTCCAGCGCCCGGGTGCTGGGCGCCAGCGGGGTGCGGCTGCGCTTCGCGGACGGGGTGGACGCCCTGTGCGCCAGCAGTGGGCTGTGGAACGTCAACATCGGCTACGGGAACCAGGCCGTGGCCGACGCCGTGCACCGCGCGATGCTCGACGCGTCCTACCTGACGCTGTTCCGCCGCACCCACCCGTGGGCACTGGAGGCGGCGCGGACGCTGGTGGAGCTCTGCGGGGCGGACACCTTCGGCCGGGTGCTGTTCTCGACGTCCGGCAGCGCTGCCAACGACGCGATGATGAAGATCGTCCGGCATTACTGGGCGTTGCGGGGCCAGCCGGGCCGCCGCCTGGTCGTCGGGCTGCGTGACAGCTACCACGGGCTGACCTACGGAAGCTCCGCGCTGACCGGTGAGGATCTCGCTCAGGACCTCTACCTGGTCGACCGCAGGTTCGTCCGGCATGTCGGGCATACCGACCCCGCCGCGCTGCGCCGGCTGGTGACCGGCGCGGGCGCGCAGATCGGCGCGGTCGTCGTCGAGCCGGTGCTGGGCACCGGAGCCCACGAGCTCCCGGACGACTTCCTCGCCGAGCTGATCGCGCTGCGGGAACAGTACGGTTTCCTGCTGGTCGCGGACGAGGTGGCGACCGGGTTCGGCCGCACCGGCAGGTGGTTCGCCTCGCAGGCCTGGCCGGCGACCCCCGATGTGATGGTCCTGTCCAAGGGACTGACCAACGGGACCTGCGCGGGCTCGGCGGTCGTGGTGTCGCACGAGATCCGGGCGGCCTTCGACGAGGCGGACGCGGTGCTGGCGCACGGCGAGACGAACGCCGGCACCCCGCCGACCTGCGCGGCGATCACCGCGACCGTCGCTCAGATGCGCCAGCACGACGTGGTCGCCCGCGGCGCGGCCCTCGGCGAGCGGCTCGGTGCCGGGCTGGCCGAGCTGGTGGACCGGCACCCGGCCGCCGTCGCGCACCGCGGCCGGGGCTGTTTCCGTCATCTCAGCCTGGTCCGCCCGGACGGCGAGCCCTACACGCCGGACGACGTCGTCGCCGCGCTGGAGGCGATCCGGCTGGCGGGTGCGGCCGTCCACCCGGGGCCGGCCGGCATCCAGCTCGTGCCGCCGCTGATCTACACGGACGACGATCTCGCCGAGCTGCTGGACTGCGTGGAGCGGGGACTGACCGCCGTCTGGACCGGCCGGGTCGACCAGCTCCGCGCGGCCCGTCGCTCCGGGCACGCCACACCGGGCGTCATGGTGGCGAGATGATCACTGTGGCACCGGGCGACGCCGCGCCGGCCGCCCCGGGGTGGCAGTGGAGCTGCCCGACCCGGGTGGTGGCCGGGCCGGGCGCGCTGATGCGGGTCGTCGACGAGCAGCGCCAGGCCGGACGGGCCGTCGGGCTCGTGGTCGACGTCGGTGTCGCCGCGTGCCCGGCCGTGACCGGGCTGCTCCGGGAGCATCCCGGCATCAGCATGATCGCGGTCGAGCCGCGCCGCTCCGGCCTGGCCGAGGTGGCGGCCATGGCCGCCTGGCTGCGCGACGAGGCAGCGGCCGGACGGCTCGACACGGTCGTGGCCGTCGGTGGCGGCAGCCTGCTCGACCTGGTCAAGCTCGGCTGGCTCGCGCTGGCCGACGGTACCGCCCTCACCCGGCTGCGCACCGGCCGCGCCGGCGCCGTCGCCCTCCCGTTCCCGCCCCGGCCCCCGGCCCCGCCTTCGCCTCGATCTCCGTCCCCGCCACCCGCTTCGTCCCCGCCGCCCGCTTCGTCCATGCCGCCCGCTTCGTCCATGCCGCCCGCTTCGTCCATGCCGCCCGCTTCGTCCATGCCGCCCGCTTCGTCCGCGCCTTCGGCTTCGCTCCCGCTGCGTGTCCTGGTGCCGACCACTGTCGGCACCGGCTCCGAGATCAGTGCGGTGGCTTGTGTGGACGTCCAGGGCCGGCATCGGCTGGCCGTCTGCACGGGCCTGCGGGCCGAGATCGCGGTCCTCGATCCCGAGGCGACCGGCGGCCTGCCCCGCCTCATGCTCATCGAAGGGGTCCTGGAGGCGCTGATGCGCCTGACGGGCCCGCTGGTGGGCAGCCAGCTGCCGCGTGCGGTCGGTGACGCCGCCGGGCTGGCCCTCATCGCCGAGCTGGTCCGTCTCGGCGATCAGCTCGCCGTGACCGCCGAGCCCACGGCGGCGCAGCGGCTGCTGGCCGCCGAGCTCTCGGCCTACACCCACGCCAGCTGGGCGCTGTCCGGGCGTGACCCGTTCGGCGGGCGCGCCTGGTACCTCGCCAACGAGGTCTCGAGCGTGCTCGGGGTCAGCAAGATGGTGGCGACGGTGCCGGCCGCCGCCGGGGTGTGGGCGCGCGTCGCCGAGGGCGACCGCCGATTCGGCCACCCCGACCGCCTGGCCGTGGTGTGGGGCGCCGTGCGCGCCGCGAGCTCGGCCCCGCTCGGCGACGACGCCGGGGACGGCCTGCGGCGGCTGGCCGCCGGCTGGGGCGTTCCACCGTGCCCGACCCCCGGCGACCCGGTCGTGGAGGTGATCGCCCGCCAGGTGACGAACGCCTTCGGGGGTGGGCTCCCGCCGCTCGCCGGCATCAGCGGCGCCGAGATCCGTGAACTACTGCGGCAGTCGCTACGGCACCACCCGGACCGGAGTCAGCAAGGAGCGATGGCGTGATCGACGCACGGGCGACCCTCGAACGCGCCGCGGGCATCGCCCGCAGCACCACGATGATTCCCCCGGCGACGGGCCAGCCGCTGTGGACCGTGGCCGTCGACATCGGCGGTCTGGACGGGGCCGGGCACCGTGGCCTCGAATCCGGGGACTACCCCCTGCACCTGGTCGGCGCGGCCGGGACAGGTCCCGGGGACGCGCTGCTACGCGGTGCCGGCGAGGCCGTGGAACGGTTCGCGCTGCGCCCGGTACCGGGGCCGGACCAGTCCACCGAGACAGGCCAGGCCGAGGGACGGCCGCTGCCGTTCGCCGACCCGCGGGTCGCCCTCGGCTCGCCGGACGCGGACCCCGCGGCCCTGCGCTGGATGACCGGCCAGGACCTGGTCAGTGGCGAACCGGTGGCCGTCCCGACGGCTCTGGTGGACTACCCGGCCGCAGACCCGGCCTCCCTGCGCTGGTTCGACCCCACCCCGTCGGGCGCCGCCTCCGGCGCGGGCGCCGAGATGGCCCTGCGCAACGCCCTGCACGAGATCGTCGAGCGGGATGCCGTCATGATCGCGTGGGCGGCCCAGCTGCGGCTGGAGCGGGTCGAGCTGGCCGACCTGGTGAACGCGACGACGACCCGGCCGGCGGCGGTCCGGGAGCTCGGCCGGCTCGCGCACGTCGCCGACGAACTGGGCCTCTCGGTGTCCTTCGGCGCGGTCCCGACCGCGCTGCGCGGCGTCGAGTGCGTCATCTCGGTACTCGTCGACCGCCGCTCCCACCGGCCGCTGGCCGCCGTCGGTTCCCGGGCCTCGGCCTGCCGCGCCGAAGCGGCGCTGGGTGCGTTCCGGGAGACCTTCCAGGTCCGCGAGGTGCTGCGCGGAGTCTGCGGCTGGTACCGCGAGGACCGCGAGGACCTGGCCGCGTCACTCCCGCCGGTCCGTTCCGATCTCGACCGGGCCCGCCTGTGGACGACTACCGAGGCGGTCGACGCGGTGGAGCAGTGGACGGCGAGCTTCCTCGATGGCCGGCGCGAGCGGAGGCCTCAGGAGTCGTCGGACGCCGCGGCGGCGTCCATCGCCGACCTGGTGGACGATCTCGCCCAGGACGGGGGGCGGCCGACGGTCGTGGACCTGACCGACCGGCTGCCGGCGCCGATCCGTGCGATGGGCTGGCACGCGCTGAAGGTCATACCGGTCGGCCTGCACGCCCTGCGCATGGATGAGCGGCACGAGTTCACCTGGCTGCGCGCCCGGATCGACGACGCGCCGGACCGCCTGGCTGTCCCCGGCGGGGTCCCCGACCGCACCATCCACCCGTTTCCGCATCCCCTGATCTGACATCCCTCGAAGCCGGGCGGACTGGCCGCGGCCTGCCGCCCGGCCGACCACCGCCACGGCCTGAGTCTGTTGGAGGTGTGCTGGTTGACCACGGAAGCCATCCTTGATCCCTGGTCGAGCGTCGAGGACCTGGCGCAGTCACAGGAGACAGCGGACGAGCTGGATCTTCTGCATGCCCGGGTCGCGCATCGGTTCGGCCGGCCGGAGCCGCGCCGGCGAGCCCTCGCCTACCTGCGCGGGCTGGTCTCGGTCGACGGCGCGCGACACGGCCAGGCCCTCGCCGCCGCGGCCGGTGAGAGCAGCCCCGACGGTATGCAGCGCCTGCTGACGGCCGCCGGCTGGGACGCCGACCTCGTTCGCGACGACCTGCTCGGCTACGTGCGCCAACGGCACGTCCATGCCGCGGCCGCGCTGGTCGTCGACGAGGTGGTGCTGCCCGGCCGGGGGCCGCGCTTCGCCGGCGCGGCCCCCCGCTACCTCGCCGAGTCCGGACGGGTCGAGAGCTGCCAGGTCGCGGTGTTCGCCGCGTACGCCACCGGCGAGCGCTCGATCCTGGTGGACCGGGAGCTGTGCCTGCCAAGCCCCTGGGACACCGACCGCAGGCTGCGCCGCTCCGCCGGAGTCCCGGACGACCAGGAGCAGGGCGGCTCGCGGGAGCTGGCCGCGGAGCTGGTGGCGCGGGCCACCCGACGGCTGCCGGTGCGCTGGATCCTGTTGGGGCCCGCGCTCGGCGCGGACGACCGGCTGCGGGCCTGGCTCGCCCGCAACGACGTGGCGTTCGTGGCCCGGATCGGTCCTGGCACGACCATCGGGACGACCATCGGCCGGCGCGTCACCGCGGCGGCGCTCGCCGCCGCCGACAGTCAGCGAGGTGGCGAGGCGTGGGCTCAGATACGGGTCCGCCCGTCCCGCGGCGGCCGCTGGGATCATCGCCTGTTGCTGCGGCGCCGGCCGCAGTCGGAGCCGCTCTTCTACGCCTGCCACGTGCCGCGGGGCACGTCCCTCAACGAGCTGGTCGACGCCGCGCGCCGCACCGGCGCGGTGCGCGATGGCGTCCGGCGAGCCAGGGCGACGGTCGGGCTGGACAGCTACCGGGTCCGAAGCTGGACCGGGTGGTACCGGCACATGACCCTCGCCATGCTGGCCGCCGCGGCCAGCGGCTCGCCCGTCGCCATCTCGCCCGTCGCGACCGGTTCCGGCTGGGGCGAAGTGCGGTTTTCCGCGGAAAGCGCGGCCCGGCGATAACCCGCAGATAACGGCGGCACCGGAACGCGCGAGTTCACCGCCGGTTCACTGACAGAGAAAAGCAGACCTCCTACTATTGGAGACACAGGGAAACAGAAGCGCACAGCGCGACTGAAAACCTCTCTGTAAAAAACAGTGAGCCTGACGACGAGGCTCAATCTACGCGGAGGTGAAATTCATGGAGTTCATTCCTTCCCTCGACCTGGCTGTTGAGGAGCTGGAGAACCTCGAGGCTCCGGCCTGGTGGCACTACGTGGTCGGCTTCGGTGCCGGCGCGGTTGTCGGCGGCGCCGCCCTCTACGGCGGCATCGCCATCGGCGTCGCCATCACCTGATCCGCGTCCGGCACCAGGCCGTTCGCTCCCAACAACGGAAAGGAGGTGCAAACATGTCTGTTCTCACCGCTGAGCGCCCGTTCGACACGAAGCTGCTCTCGCTGGACATCGAGGAGCTCGAGTCGCTCGAGGCCCCGTTCAACTGGGACGCCTTCTGGTCGGGCTTCCGCGCCGGTGTCGCCGTCGTCGGCGTCGGTGCGGCCGGTGTCGGCATCGGCATCGCCATCACCTGATGTCGGCCTTCCTCATACGACCGGTGAACAGCAAAGGAGGTGAGAGATGCTCGCGTCCGTTCTGACCGGGCCCGGGACCGACACCCCGTCGCTGTCGCTGGACGTCGAGGAGCTGGAGTCCCTTGAGGCCCTCTTCGACTGGGGTGCCTTCTGGCAGGGATTCCGGGTCGGTGTCGCGGTGGCCGGCGCTGCCGGCGCCGGTATCGGCATCGGCATCGCGATCACCTGATCGACCGGGACCCTCGGCTCCACCTGAAAAGGCGGACGGAAGCGGGCGGATGGTAGCCGCCCGCTTCCGTACCACCTTGGTACCGCCGTTATCAGGACCTGTCCATTCCGTCTGGAGGTGAAACATGAACACTCTCGACAGTGATCTGCTGGAGCTGGGTGTCGACGAGCTCGAGGCTCTGGACGCCCCCTTCGACTGGCGCGCGTTCTGGGTTGGTGCCGAGGCCGGCGCCATCACGGTGGCGGTCGTGGGCGGCGGGATCGCCCTCGTGCTGACCTGAGCCGACCGGCAATCTGATCTGACCAACCCGGCCTGCTCTGGTCTGGCTCGATCCGACCCGATCAGGCCGGGTCCGGCTTCTGCCCGTGCACCCGTGCGCCTTCGCACCTTTGCACCCGGGTGAGGAGAACACTGATGAGTCGGATATTCGCCCTCTCCGCGGCCAGCCGGCCGCAGGCCCTGGCCGCGCTGGTGAGCGGGATGGGTCTCCTCGTCGCCGTCATCGCCATGCTCACCCCGCAGGGCTCGAACACCGCGACCTCCGCGCTGGGAATCGTCAGCGTCGTGGCGATGCTCGTCCTGATCACCGGCATGGGGGTACTCATCGGCCAGGCGCTGAGCCACCGAAGCGGTGGCGGGTCATGACACCCGTCGTGCGTTTCGACGCCTTCACCAAGGCCTTCGGCGAGACGGTGGCTGTCAAGGACCTCAGCTTCGAGGTGCGGTCCGGCCGCGTCGTGGGCCTCGTCGGGCCGAACGGCGCGGGCAAGAGCACGTCGCTGCGCGGCCTGCTCGGCCTGGTCCGTCCCACCTCGGGAAGCGCCACCGTCTTCGGCGGCCCCTACTCCGCCCTCACCGACCCGGCTCGCCGCGTCGGCGTGAGCATGGACGGCGTCGGCATCAACCCGGYGCATTCCGGGCGGCGGCACCTGACGGTCTACGCCCGGGCCATCGGGCTGCCCGACAGCCGGGTCGACGAGGTCCTGGAGCTGACGGGCGTGGCCGACGCCGCGAACCGCCGGCTGCGTGGCTGGTCCACCGGTATGCGCCAGCGCCTCGGCCTGGCCACCGCCCTGCTCGGGGACCCGGACCTGCTCGTCCTGGACGAGCCGACCAACGGGCTCGACCCCGAGGGCGTCCGCTGGCTGCGCACCTTCCTGCGTGACCAGGCCGCCGCCGGGCGCACCGTCCTGCTCTCCAGCCACATGCTCGCCGAGCTGGAGAACACCGTCGACGACATTGTGATCATCAACCGTGGCGTCCTCTTCGTCGGCGAGCTCAGCAGCCTGGTGAGCGACGGAGCTCGGCTGGAGGAGCGCTTCTTCGACCTGCTCACGAAACCCGCGTTGGCCGGCGTCGGCGCGTCCGGGGAGGGAAGCAATGCGCAGACAGATCCGCAGTGAGCTGCTGAAGGCACGCAGCGGCTGGCTGCTGCCCGCGCTCCTGCTCACCGCGGTCATGCTCGACGCCCTTTCCATGCTCGGGACGTCCAGCGTCGTCCACGACGACATCGCGGCCGGCCGGACGACCCTCGCCGCCGGCTCGCACGACGTCGTCCGGCTCGGCTTCGCGAACCTGCTGTTCGCCGCCCTGTTCGGTGTGCTCATGGTCACCGGGGAGTACCGCACGGGAACCATCAGCCGGTCTCTGCTGCTCACCCGCTCGCGCCGGGACGTCCTCGCCGCCAAGGCGACCGTGAGCCTGCTCGGCGGTCTCGTCTTCGGCCTCGCCGGGGCCGCGACCGGCCTGCTCACCGGGTGGATCGCGATGGGCGCGCGCGGGGACGACCTCGTGCTCGACCGCGAGACCTGGCTCATCTGCCTCGGGCTGGTGCTCGTCTCGACCCTGTCCGCCCCCTGGGGGACGTTCCTGGGCTGGGTCATCCGCCAGCAGGTACCCGCAGTGATCATCACCCTGATCTGGACGCTGGTCGTGGAGAGCGCGCTGAGCGCCTGGGTGCCGGACTTCGCCCGCTTCCTGCCAGGTGGCGCCCAGGCCTCCATCTACCGGGACACCGCGACCGACGTGCTCGCGATGCCGTGGGGTGTCGCCCTGTTCTGCGGCTGGCTCGCGGTGGCCGGTGTCGCCGCCGAGCGCCTGCTGCATCGACGCGACGTCACCTGACCGCACGACCTCCTGGCTCTCCCCGCAAGACCGACAAGGGGACGAACGACCATGTCCGTTACGACCGCCACGTCCGTTACGACCACCACGCCTCCCACTCCCCCCACCACCGACCAGGAACCCGCGGCGCCGGCACCGGCACCGGCGTCGGCACCGGTGCCGGCGCCGAAGAGCACGCAGGTCGCCGTGGCCGACCCGGTGCCGCGGCTCCCGGTGCTGGCCGCCGAGGCGTGCCTGCATCCGCCGGTCGACGTCACGGACGTCTGGGTGGCGCAGATCGGGCCGCACCGCTACATCCGGGTCGGCGCCGACGCGGCGGCCCTGCTCTCCGCCCTGGACGGCGAGCGGGATGTCGACGGTCTCGTCGTGGTGCTCGGAGCGCCGTGGACCGCCGCGCTGGTGGAGCGGACCCTGCGGGCGTTCGTTCGGACCGGCCTGGTCGTGGACGCGGCCGACCTGGCGGCGGCCGAGGCGGCGGCCGCCGGTGCGGACGGCACGGACGGCGCGGGGCGGGAGCGACGCCGGCGTCGATGGCTGCCCCGACGGCCCCGGCTGCCGCGGCGGGTGAGCTACCAGCCGCCGCTGTCGATCCAGCTCACCCTCGTCGACCCGAGCCGGGTGCTGGGGCGGTTCCGCCCGGCGCTGCGCCGGCTGATGTCACCCGTCGCCCGGGGGATCTACCTCGCGATCACGGTCGCCGGGCTGGGAGCGCTGGCCTGGCAGGGCGGGTCGCTGACGCGGGTGGTCAGCCACCCGCTCGGGCTGGGCGAGTACGGCATCGTGCTCGGTGGCCTGCTGGTCGTCACGGGCATCCACGAGCTGGGGCACGCCGCCGTCCTGACGGCGCTCGGCGGACGGCCGCGCCGGCTCGGGGTGATGTTGTTCTATCTGACGCCTGCGTTCTTCTGCGACATCTCCGACGGCTGGCGGCTGCGCCACAACCGCTACCGGGTCGCCACCGCGCTGGCAGGTGTCGCCGTGCAGTGGGTGTGCGCCGGCGTGGCCGCGCTCGTCAGCCTGGCACTGCCCGCGGGCGACATCCACGACGCGGTCGTGGGCCTGGCCCTGGCCTGCTACGTCTACGGCGTCTTCAACCTCACCCCGTTCGTCAAGTTCGACGGATACATCGCGCTGATGTCGCATCTCGACATCCCGCACCTGCGGAAGAAGTCGATGGCCGACGCCCGGCGGGCCGCCGCGCGGTTCCTGTTCGGCGGGCGGTACCGCCGGGAGCTGCCCCGGCTGTGGTGGAGCTCGCTGTTCGGCTTCTGCTGCATCCTCTTCCCCGTCTACCTGGTCGGGCTGGCGGCCCAGTCGTGGCTGGGCGCGCTGGTGACGCTGGGCCCCGTCGGCGCGGCCGGCGGTCTCGCCCTGATCACCGCGGTGATCGTCCTGGGACTTCGCGCCGGGTGGAAGCTGCTCGTCGAGGCCAGGGAGAACGGGGCCGGGATCGCGCGGATCTCGGTGGTGTCGGTCCTGATCGTCACGCTCTGCGCGGCCGCCGCGCTGCTCGTCGAGGTGCCCCGCACCGTGCGCGCCGGCTACCTCGTCGCCGACGGCCGGGTGCTGCTGGTGCTGCCGGACGGAACCGACCCCGCCGCCACCGACGCCGGCCACCGGGTCGACCTGTTGCGGACGGGCCTGCTGGCCGGCAGCGTCATCGCGGGCGCCACCACCAGCGGCGTGGCGGTGGACACCGGCTCCCGGTTCGCCCCCATGGGCACCGCGATCCCGGTTCGCGGCGGGCCCGAGACCATCAGCGCGACCTTCCAGCAGCTGGACGGGGTGCGCCTCGAGCAGGGCACCGACCGGCTCCAGGACTCCGGTCTGGCCGACATCCATCTGGACCGGGTGAGCGTCGGTGGCTGGCTGATCGACACCTACGTCGCGCCCGCCGTTCGATCGATCATCGGCTGACCCGGGATCTGCCCCGATGCCCAGGCCCGCAGTGTCGGTGATCTGCCCGACCTAYAACCGGTCCAGCCGGATCCTGCCGACGCTGCGCTCGGTGCGGGCGCAGACCTACCCCGACTGGGAGCTCCTGGTCGTCTCGGACGGTTCCAGCGACGACACGGACGAGATCGTCACCGGATACGCAGCCGTGGATCCCCGGGTACGCCTGCTGCGGACGTCCCGCCAGGGCCACCCGGCACCGGTCCGGGAGATCGGGCTGACGCAGGCCCGGGGTGACGTCATCGCCTACCTGGACCACGACGACACCTGGCTGCCCGACCATCTGGCGGTCCTGGTCGACGCCCTGCACCACGGCAGCTCCGGCACCGGCTCGGGCGCCCGAGCCGGAGCCGGTGCCGGTGCCGGTGCCGATGTCGCGGCCACGGGTGCCGTCCGGGTCGGCCCGGACGGCACCCGCACCTCGGCCACCGGGCTGTTGGATCTGCTCTGGCACCCGGAGCTGCAGATCGTCTCGCCGTTCTTCGAGCCGTCCCGGGTGGCGCACCGGGCCGGCCTGACCGAGGCGGTGGGTGGCTGGCGCCAGCTGGACTGCGGCCTGGAGGACTGGGACCTCTGGCTACGCCTCGCCGACGCCGGAGCGCGCTTCGCCACCGTGGACGCCCGCACCGTCGTGCTCGAGGACGGCGGCCCCAGCCGACGTACCCGGGTGCCGCGGCGACATCACCACCCGCTGGGGCACTTTCCCGACCTCCGAAGCGCCGCCCGAGCCGTCGCGGCCCTGCGTGCGGCGGAGTCGGCCGCGGCGATCCGGGACAGCGCCCGCGCCGACCAGATCGCCTGGTACCGCGACCTCGCCGCGACCGGTGAGCTGCGCTGGCCGCTGCAGGCCGGACGAGGCCGGGCCGGACCAGGCCGGGCCGAGCGAGGCCAGGCCGGCGAGCCGGTCAGCCCCGCCGCGGTCACCGAGCTGGTCGAGCAGGCCCTCGGGCCGGTGGACCAGACCGCTCCGCCCTGGCCGGACCTGGTCGTCAGCAGGCAGCCGGCAGACCAGGGCGGCGGCGCGGTCATCGGCCTTCCGCTCTGGTGCGGCACGCCGGAGCATGCCGAGCGGGTGCGGGAGGTCCTACGGCACCGCCAGGAACGCCAGCTCGGCCTGGCCAGCCGGCTTCTCCGCGCCGCCGGAAACACCACCGCCGGAAAGTCCGGGCTCCTTACATCGTCCGACAAAAACCGGAGGTAACCGAGAAACAAAAGCAGGTGTATTTCAGCTGACATTCCGGGGGGAACGGCCTGCTTTGTCAGGACGGCAGGAAGCCGCGATGATGTCGGCCATGGACATCACCATGGCCGAGAAGTTCCTGCTCCTCGCGCTGGACGAGAGCGGGAAGGACGTCGCCGGTGTCGGAGTCGACGTGGGCCTTGCCGCGTCCCTCGTCGCCGACCTGCTGGAGGCCGGCAGCCTACGGTTCGACGACGAGACGCTGGCGTTGGGCGCCGGCACGTCGGAGGTGCCCGACAGCCCGCTGCTGCGCTCTGCACACGCCGCGGCCGTGAGCACGGGCGCCCCGGCCAAGCTGGATGACCTGCTCCCCGTCATCGCCACGGAGCTGTCCCCGCTGTGGGAGCAGGTGGCCCGTCAGCTCGTCGAACGCGGCGTCCTGACCGAGAAGAAGGAACGGGTCGCCCTGGTGTTCCAGGTGACCCTCCACCCCGTCAGCGAACCCGCGCCCGGGCAGGCCCTCCGGCAGCGGCTGCAGGCCGTGCTGGCCTCGCGGACCGCGCCGTCGCCGGCCGATTCCGCACTGCTGGCGATCGCGCACCCCTTCGGCCTGCTCGATCGCCTGGTCCCCGCCGAAGGCCAGGCCGACGCCGCGCGGCTGGCCACCGCGGCCGCTGACAGCACCGCTTTCACCCGCGCGCTGGAGGCGGCGGTGGCTGCCGCCCGGCAGACCCTTCTCGCGGCGCTGGCAGCTTCAGTCGCCGGTGGCGCCGCGGCCGGCTGAGCCGGGGCTCTGTCAGCGAGCCGAAGAAACACGCTCGATCTGGGCGGCTGGGCGACCCGCGGTGTCGGCCGGCCGCCCAGGCAGGTCGATCGACGTCACGGCGCCGCCCTGCGTCTCGCGCGCGCCAGCTGAGCCACGTATCGATCTCCCGTTGAGGATCCCGCGCAGCAACACGGAACGCCGCACGACGAAATGGTGGCAGGCGAAGGTGGCCGCGTACGTCGCCACGACGAGCACCGCCATCTGCGCGAACCCGAGACTCGGGTCCATTCCCAGCAGCCGCGCGAAGGCGAAGATCCAGAAGAAGTGCAGAAGATACACCGTGTAGGACGCATCCGAAAGGTACTGGAAGACGGGTCGCGGTCGGGACCCGAAACGGTTGGCCACGGCGAAGAGCGTGGCTATCACCGGCAGCGCGAACAACGTCTCGACCAGAGCACGGCCGGTGCCCGCCGACAGCACGCTCACCCACCGGCCCCAGGAGACCGCGAGAAGYAGCGCATACACCACAAGCACCACCGGCGCGGGTCGGCTGAAGAGCGGCAGCAGCCGGGCGCGGTCCAGGTGAAGCAGCACCCCGAGCAGGAAGAACGGCAGGAACTCCAGGACGCGGCGGAGCAGGTCGGCATGGAATCCCGAGCCGAGAACGGGCTCGAGGGCGCCGCTCCAGCAGGCCCGCCCGGCGGCCATGAGCGCCAGCACCGCCAACGTTATCGCCGTCATGGCGCGCAGCCGCCCCGCGGTGGCCAGCTGGTAGGCCCGGGTCGTGGTCGCCGCCCTCACCGCACGCACCGCGGCGGGGGTGAGCAGCACATACCCGACCAGCACCAACAGGAACCACAGATGCAGGTACCAGTTGAGCCGGCCGGCGAGCGCCTCCCCGGAACCGATACGCAGGAACTCGGCGAAGGACATCTCGTGACCGCTGTGGAAGACACTGCTCATCCACAGCGTCGGCGGGTTGAACACCAGCTGGGTGGCCAGCAGCGGGACCCCGACCGCGACGAGCCTGCGGCGCACGGCACGAGTCGCTCCGTATTTCGCGACAAGCATCGTGGAGAGAAATCCGGAGACCACGAAGAAGGTCTCCATCCGGAAAAGACCGGAGGCCCGGGCGATGAAGTCGAAAACCGGGTCGACCCCCAGGGTCGAGACGTGGACGAAGACGCCCACCAGCATGAGGACCCCACGCAGCGCGTCGAGATCGTGGTAGCGCTCACCTTCGACGGGCTTACCCACCGGCTCCGCCACAGGTATTTTCCTCTCACCGTCTCGCCCGGGACCGATGCCATTTCCGCGCAGCCAAGCACCCACGCACCGAAATCGCAGGCGCGGGTACCGGCGAAATGCTACGCATCAGCCGGCACCCGCCGCCGATGAGAAACAACACCGCGAGAAGAAGGTCGCCCGACCGTCAGGCCGAAAGACCGGAGAGATTCCAGGAAGGCAGTCCCGCGGCCCGCGGCCGCAGCTCGCACGGCGGAGCCAGGGCAGCGAGCGTACAACCACCTGGCAAACCGCGAAATGGAAGGATTTCGGTCGTCGGAACGACCAGAATCCTCCACTCTTGCGACTCGCCAACCAGGCCACCGCGCTCAGGTGCCCAGCCAGAATCCTCGGATCCTCGACCGGCGGCGGCCGGCGGTTCCGCTACGCGGCGGCCTGGGCGTCCCGGATCGCGCGAACCGTGGTGAGAAGCTCCTCCGTCGCCGTGTAGCAGGCACGCGGGCCCTGCTCGGGGTCGGCGGCCGGGACCCCGTCACTGACCGCCAGTTCCCAGCGCAGGAGCGCGTCGGAGAGCGCGTTCTCGGTCCGCCGCAGTCGGGACCCCACCTCGTCCCACCGGTAGAACTCGCGCAGCCCGGTGAGCACCGCCACGGAGACGCCAACGACGGACAGGGCCACGTCACGGTGGTCGAACCGCAAGCCTGCGAGCAGCGGCAGGCTGACCGCCAGCAACAGCGTGGCCAGCCCGCTGAGACGGTAGAGGAGCTGGTGCCGGCTCGCTCGCCGCCGATACCGGTCGCGCAGCGGACGGACCTCGGCGTCGACGATCCCGCGGCAGCTGGCAACGGCCTGCGCCCACGCCGCACCCGGCGGATCRGGAACCGGCGCAGGAGCCGGAACAGGAACGGGCGCCTCCGAGACCGGCGCTTCCGAAGCCGGCCCCTTCGATGCCGAAGCCGGCGCCTTCGATGCCGAAGTCGACGTATCCGAGGCCGGGCGCGCGCGCATGGGCCGATCCTCCCAAAGGGGCCATTCCCGACCGATCGGGAGCCCTTGTTCAGCCCGCGGATCGGGTTGCGGCCCGGGCCACGTGGGCGATGAAAGCGTCGAGACGTTCCCACAGCAGGCTGCGGGTCTCCGCGAAGTTGTGCATGTGCGCCATCCTGGGCACGACGAAACCCGCGAGATCGGTGGCCGCGACGAAGCCGGCGAGCTCCACGGTGAGCGGGCGGCAGACGTCCCGCTCACCGGTCGCGAGCAGAACAGGGACGTCGATGCACGCGATCTGGGCGCTCACCACCCCGGGCAGCATCGACTCGAAGCCGAATCCCGGGGCGGTGAGGCTGCCCCACGGTGGGGCGGTCCGCCGTGCGGGGAGGCCTCCTGCCAGGTCCGCGGCGATCAGGGAGGCCCGGTCCCACGGCGTGGCCGGCGGGTTGGCGCCCGGGCCACCGGCGGTGCCAGCGCTGTCAGGGCGTCAGGACTGTCCTGCCAGTGGAAGACCCAGGGCCAGTCGGTGTTCGCCAGCACAAGCAGGGCCGCGTCCGCGTCGGGCGTTCCCGCCGGGATCTCGACTTCGGGGGTGCCCGGGCGGACGGGCATGGTGGTGGCGGACATGCTGCTGCCGAGCATCGCCACCCCGTCGAAGGTGCGGTGGTCGGCCTGCATCGCGGCGAGCACGTGGCCGCCGAGCGACTGGCCGGCACCGATCACGGCGGAGACCTCCAGCGGCGGGACGCCCGGCGCGACGGTGCCGTCCCGCAGCCGGGCCAGCAGGTCGGTGACGACGGTGTGGTTCACGGCGGCAAGCGTCGCCAGGGTGGTGACCGCCGGCGGTGGAACGGTACTGTCACCGACCCCGAGATGGTCGATCGCCACGACGACGGTGCCCCGCCGACAATGGTGTTCCGCCTGGCTGAATCCGGCGGCCGGCAGGTCGAAATAGCGCCGGTTGTATCCGCCGCCGGGCAGCGCGACGAGAACGGGCTGCGGGCCTGCCGAAGCCGGCTCCCCCGCCGGCAGATGGACGCTTGCCGCGATCTGCCACGTTCCCTCCGGTGCGGGCACATCGACGGCCAGTTCGACCGGGCACAACGGCGGTAATGACCCTGATTCCTGCACTGGTTTCCCTACTGTCGCTGAGACGTCAGGCGATCTGCGTTCCGCCGTCCACGCAGAGCACCTGGCCGGTCACGAAGGCGGCGCCGTCGGAGGCGAGGTAGACGGCGGCGGCGCCGATCTCGGCGGGGTAGGCGGTCTGGCGGGTCAGCACGGTCCGGCGGCCGATCGAGTGGAACTCCTCGGCCCGGGTCGCGGCCAGCCGCGCGAAGACGCCCTGTGGATGCCAGCGGCTGCCGGCGCTGACCTCCTTCTGGAAATCCTGCGGAACCGTGCCGTAGGGCGCGACGGCGTTCACGGTGATGCCGTGCCGCCCGACCTCCTTGGCCAACACCTTTGTGAAGGTGTGTACCGCACCCTTCATCGCCGAATAGACGGCGAGCAGCGGGTCGCCGACTATTCCGGATGTCGACCCGATGTTGATGATCCGCCCACGGCCCTGTTCGATCATCCGGGGCAGGAGAGCATGGGAGCAGTTCAGTGTGCTGGTGAAGTTGAGCGCGATGTCGCGTTCCCAGGTGTCCGGGTCGGAGTCGACGAACGCGTCCATGCCGACGTTGCCGCCGACGTTGTTCACGAGGACGTCCACCGGGCCGAACCGGGCGTGCACGGCAGCGGCCATCGCCGCGACCTGGGCTCGGTCCGTGACGTCCGCGGCCTGCCACAGCACGCCCCGGGCCCCCTGGCCGGCCAGGTCCTCGCAGACCTGGCGGCCCTGCTTCTCGTCCCGGCCCACGATGACGACGTTGCAGCTCTCAGCGGCGAAGGCCAGCGCCACCGCCCGCCCGATGTTGGCGTTCCCGCCGGTGACGACCACCGTGCGCCCGCCCAGTCCGGTCTCCATCACAGGCCTCCGTGGCTCAGACAGCTGGCGTCATCCAGTTGGCGTCATCGCCGGACAGGTGGCGTCATCGCCGGCCGCCGCCGTTCGCGAACTCCGCCGGAATCCAGGCGGGCGCGCGCTTCTCCATGAAGGCGCGCATCCCCTCGCGCGGTTCCGGCGAGTTCTCCAGCGACCAGCTCATCGTCTGGTAGTCGATGAGACCGTAGCGCTCGTTGAGCATGCGCTTGACGTGCATCCGGGCCTCCGGAGCGGTCTGCAGGATCTCACCCGCGGCCTGCAGCGCGGCCTCACGCAACTGGTCGTGCGGGACGACCCGGCTGATGACACCCAGGCGCTGCGCCTCGGCCGCGTCGAAGCGGCGGGCGGACAGCAGCAGATCACGGGCCATGGCAAGCCCGACGTGCGCGGGCAGCACGGCGGCGTAGGTGGCGTCGGGGATACCGCGCAGCAGTTCGGGCACCCGGAAGACGGCGCGGTCACTGGCGACCGCGATGTCGGACATCATCGCGATCAGCAGGCCACCGGCCTGGCAGATGCCGTTGACCGCGGAGACGACGGGCGCCCGACTGTCCCGGACCGTGAGGAACGGCAGGATGTCCTCGCTCCTGAGGTCGGTGGGGTAGGAGTCTCCGGGCTCGGACCTGCCTCCGAGGTCACCTCCCGGCGCGAACACGTCGCCGGTGCCGGTGATGATCAGCGCGGACAGCTCGGGATCCGTGTTGACCAGGCGGACAGCCCGCTTGATGCCGTAGTACATGGCCGGGGTGAGCGCGTTCCGGGCCGCCGGCCGGTCGATGATGCACCAGCCGATGACGCCCTCCCGCTCGAAACGCAGGCCAGCCGCTCCCAGATCGTCCGCCATCCCAGCTCCTCCGCCTTGCCTATTCTCCGAATTCCGGTCATTGACATTTCGACCGGGCAGGACTAAGTGGTTCCGCCACTCGGATTCCTCCCGGATTCAGGCCGTCAGTGTGGGCCCGTCCTACCGGGTGGGAACTGTACGCCGACCGTAACGTCCGACGCCAGCCACTGGAACTCGGCCGCAGCTGATGCCAGCGTTGGGGCATGCCACGATTCCACCACGCCAACCTCGGCGTTCCGCCCGGTCTTGAGGACGCCGAAGGCGCGTTCCTCGTCGACATCCTCGGTTACCGCCGGATCGACGTGCCCGCCGACCTGGTCGGCGTCGCCCGCTGGTACGAGGCGGACGACGCCAGCCAGATCCATCTCAGTACCGACCCGGACCATCGGCCCGCAGCCAGGGCACACACCGCCGTGGAGATCGATACCGAGGTCGAGTCGCGGCTACGCGCTGCCGGCATCAGCTACCGGACCACCGGCCGAGACGGCCTGACCGTGCTGTTCTGCGCCGACCCGGCTGCCAACCGCTGGGAACTGCGGATTGCGAGTTGATTGCGCACATCCGGCCGTGGTAAGACAACTGACGTTCCGCCGTTAATACCGGCTTCCGCGTGCCGGTATTACCCGCATGCCCGCATCCGGTCTGCATTCGTACGCGCGATCCGCGGCGGGCTGTGCGAGCGTATGTTACTCATCGACCACGCCAGGCGCCACCCGTGAACGAAGATTTTCGAGGAAGGAACCGCATGGGCTTACAGGAGCTGGCCGACAAGATCGAAATTCACGAGGTGCTGGCCCGGTACGCGCGGGGCGTCGACACCAAGGACTGGGATCTGTGGCGGACGGTTTTCACCGAGGACGCATTCATTGATTACCGGGCAGCCAGCTCGTCGGACACCAGCTTCGGCTCACGCGACGAGATGGAGGCCTGGCTGACGAACGGCATCGGCATGATCCCGATGACGCAGCACTACATCACCAACATCGAGATCGAGCTCGCCGGCGACACCGCGAAGGTGCTGGCGATGTTCTTCAACCCCATGCGCCTGCCGGGGACGACCGGTCTGTCCTACTGCGGCGGCTTCTACAACCACGAGATGGTGCGCACCGACGAGGGCTGGAAGAGCCGGCGCCTGGTCGAGGAGAACGTCTGGTTCGAGGCCGCGCCCGGGGCAGCCCAGCTGCGCCAGTAACCCAGCTGCGCCAGTAGCCCAGCTGCGCCAGTAGCCCGGACAGCTGGAGCCGGTCGGCGGCCGGTTCCGCGGAACCGGCCGCCGAGAGCATCCGGGGCTGTCCTGGCTGCGTGCCTACGGTCAGCGCCTGGTGCCCGGGCCGGGCGGAAGGACCACGTTGACCACGATGGGGCGTGGCTTACGCCGCGCCAGGGCGACGACCAGCAGCAACGCCCCGGCCGGCGCCGCCGCGGAACGCGCGAGCGGGAGGTAGCGCGCGAGCGGCGCGAGACGGATGAGCAGCGGCGTGAGCTTGGTGAACAGCCCGGCTCCCGCCGTGGCCAGCAGGTCGAGAGGCTCGGCCATCGGCGCCTCCGATGCCGCAGATGCCTCCGATGCCGCGGATGCCGCCTGCGGCACGGCGGGTGGCGCCGCGGCCGGTTCCGCGGAACCGTTCGCCGCGGCCGGCGCGGGCGGCGCGGGCGGCGCGGCTGGCACGGCAGGTGTTTCGGCCGGCGCGGCCGGCGCTTCGGCGGGGGTCGCGGTCAGCTCGTTGGCGAGGTTCGTCGCGAACTTTCCGACCAGGGTTCCGGCGACCTCGGCGAGCACCCCGCGGCCGAACTGCGCGGGCTTTCCGGTGATGTCCAGGTCGGTCTCGACCTCGACGTTGGTGGACGAGTCACCGGAGTCCACCAGCCGGCAGGTGACCAGCGCCTTGGCGGTTCCGTTCCCGCGCAGCTCCCGGCCGCTGGCTTCGAGCACCGCGACCTTGGCGACCTCGTCCTGGGTGACGAACTTGATCGTGCCGTTGTAGGTCAGGCCGACCGGGCCCACCTTGACCTTGATCTTGCCCTGGTAGCTGTCGCCGTCCTTGGACGTGAGCACCGCACCGGGGACGCACGGCGTGATCCGTTCGACGTCCAGCAGCACCCGCCAGGCCTCGTCCGCCGGCACGGGAATGCTGAGCGTGTTCTCCAGTTTCATTCGGATTCCTTCGCAGAGCCGGCGCCTTCGGCCAGGGCTTCCGCCGCGGCCCGGACGGCGTTGATGATTCCCTGGTAACCGGTGCAGCGGCAGAGGTTCCCGGACAGCGCGTCCCGGATCTCGTCGTCGGTGGGCTTCGGGTTCTCCTCGAGGAAGGCCGTCACCGAGACGACGAACCCCGGTGTGCAGAACCCGCACTGGAGGCCGTGATGATCACGGAAGGCGGCCTGGACGACGGACAGCTCGCCGTCGGGCTCCGCCAGCCCCTCCACGGTCGTGATCTCGGCGCCGTCGGCCTGCACGGCGAAGATCAGACAGGCGCGGACGGCCTCACCGTCGAGGAGCACCGAGCAGGCCCCGCACACACCGTGCTCGCAGCCCAGATGCGTGCCGGTCAGCCCGCAGTTGACCCGCAGGAAGTCGGCGAGGATAAGCCGCGGCGGCACACTGGCCCGCCGCGCGATCCCGTTGACCCGTACCTGGATGTCGACGTCAGTCACCGACCGCCTCCTGTAAGGCCCGCTGCCAGGCCCGGGCCACCATGGCCGCGCCCACGCGCTTGCGATAGCTGGCCGACCCGTGCAGGTCGGTGGGAACCGAGTCGAGGCCGGCCATGGCGGTCCGCCCGATCTCGTCGGCGTCGCTGTCGGCGGGTGACGTGCCGAGCAGCTCGGACTCCACCTCCGTCGCCCGGCGGGCGCACGGGCCCAGGCCGAACAGGGAGATGGCGCACCGGTCGATCCGCCCGTCCGAGCCGACACCGACGGCGACGCAGGCACCGGCCATCGCGAAGTCGCCGTGACGACGGGCGAACTCCTCGACGGCGAACCCGGCACGGCCCTGCCAGACCGGGAAGGTGATGCCGGTGAGCAGCTCGTCGTCCTCCAGCTCGGTGCTCCACGTGCCGGTGAAGAACTCGGCGGCGGGGATGGTGCGGCGCCCGCGGGGTGACAGTGCGTCGAGCTCGACGTCCAGCGCGAGCGCGACCGCCGGGTATTCGGCGGAGGCGTCGGCATGGGCGATGGAGCCGCCGATGGTTCCGCGGCTGCGGATCTGGAGGTGGCCGATCAGCGGGGTGGCCCGGGCGAGCAGCGGCACGTTGAGGCCGATCGACTCGGAGCGCCCGATGGTCGCCTGGGTGGTGCCGGCACCGATCCACACCGATCCGTCGCGCGTCTCGATGCCGCGCAGCTCGTCGACGCGGCGCAGGTCGACGAGGTTCTCGAAGACCGCCAGCCGCAGGGCCAGCATCGGCACCAGGCTCTGGCCGCCGGCGAGGGCCTTCGCGTCGTCCAGGTCGGCGAGCAGTTCGACGGCTTCCTCGGCGCTGGTCGGCGCGTGGTATTCGAACGTCGCCGGCTTCATCCCGCCACCGCCGTCCGCACCGCGCCGGCCGCGCCGCGCTGGGCCGCTTCCTCCAGCAGGTCGACGATCGTCGACGGGGTCAGCGGCAGCCGGGAGATGCGCACTCCGAACGGCGCGAGCGCGTCGGCGACCGCGTTGATCACCGCGGGTGGGGCCCCGATGGCGCCGCCCTCACCGACGCCCTTGTAGCCGCCGGGGCCGATGCTGGGTGTCTCGACGTGGCCGAGCTCGATCGTGGGCACCTCCGCCGCGGTCGGCAGCAGGTAGTCCATGAACGTGGTGGTGACGGGGTTGCCGGCGTCGTCGTAGGCGAGCTCCTCGTAGAGCGCGCCACCGATGCCCTGGACGGTGCCGCCGAAGATCTGGCCCTCCACGACGTTCGGGTTGATCATAGGCCCGCAGTCCTCACTGACGATGTAGCGCAGCAGCTTCACCTCGCCGGTGACGATGTCCACCTCGCAGGTGCACACGTGCGTCGCGTTGGCCCACAGCATGAGGTGCTGGGCCCGGAACCGTCCACTGACCTCCAGGCCGACGGACAGCTCCGCGGGCAGCGAGCCGGACTTGAAGTAGGCGGTCTCGGCGATCTCCGCCAGGGTCACCTGCTTCTCGGGGCTGCCCTTCACCGTGGCGACGCCGCGGGTGAACTCGACCTCGTCGACCGGGACGCCGCCGAGCAGGTGGGCGGCCAGGGCCAGGATCCGTCCGCGCAGCTCGGTGGCGGTCTGGTTGACCGCGCCGGCGGTCATCGGGCCGGAGCGGCTGCCGCCCGTGCCGCCGCCGAACGGGGTGACGGCGGTGTCGCCCTGGATGCTGCTGACGTCCGCGATGTCGACGCCGAGGGCGTCGGCGGTGAGCTGGATGACCGTGGTCTCCAGGCTGTTGCCGCACGAGCCGCCGGCCACGTACACGTTGACCTTGCCGGACGGCTCGACCCGGATCGTCGCGCCCTCGGTGCCGTACAGCGCGCTCGCGCCCGCGGTCGGCTCCACGTAGGTGCAGGTGCYGACGCCGAGGTAGCGCCCGGCGGCCCGCGCCTGCTCCTGCTCGCGGCGGAACGCGTCGTAGTCGAGGATCTCCAGGGCCTGCTCGAACGTCTCCAGCGGCGTGATGTCGCTGTAGGGCATGCCGTTGCAGTTCGCGGTCGGCAGCTCGTCGCGGCGCAGCATGTTCTTGCGGCGCAGCTCGACGGGGTCGATGCCGATCTGGCGGGCGGCGACGTCGAGGAGGCACTCACGGGCCACTGACTCGAACTGCCACGGGCCGCGGTAGGCGACCCGCCCGCTGGTGTTGGAGAAGGCGAACCGGGAGTTGAACGTCCCCTCGGGTATGCGGTACGGCCCGGGGAAGATCAGCCCGACCGCGATGCCGCTGCCCACCGGGTTCGGTGACGGGTAGGCGCCGGCGTCCTGCACGTGGTCGATGGTGGCGGCGAGGATGCGGCCGTCGTCGTCGAAGGCCATCCGCGCCTCGCCGTGCTCGTGGCGGGCCTGGCCGGCGGCGAGCAGGTGCTCCTGCCTGTCCTCGATCCACTTCAGCGCGGCGGGCACCTTCGTCGCCGCGATCATCATGCACATGTCCTCGCGCAGCGGCAGCACCTTCTGCCCGAAGCCGCCGCCGGTGTCGCGCATGACGACCCGCACCGAGTGCTCGGGGATCGCGAGCAGACGGGCGCAGAAGCCGCGCACCTCGTGCGGGGACTGCGTCGCCGTCCAGATCGTCATCGTCCCGTCGGACGGCGACCATTCGGTGACGATGCCGCGGGTCTCCATCGGCATCGCGCAGTAGGCCTGCTGGTGGTACGTCTCGCTGACCACGTGCGGGGCGTTGTCGAAGGTGGGCGCGAGGTCGGCCATCGGCCGGCCACCGATCTGGCCGACGAGGTTTCCGGGGTACGCCTCGTGGACCAGCTCGGACGAATCGAACGCGGTGGCGTAGTCGACCACCGGCGGCAGCTGGTCGTAGTCGACGATCACCAGCTCGGCGGCGTCCTCGGCGATGTAGCGGTCCTGCGCGATGATCATCGCCACCGGGTCACCGACGTGGCGCACCTCGCCCTCGGCCAGCGGCGGGCGGGGGGTGTCCGGCGCGTGGCGGCCTTCCAGGCTGAACCACTGCTCGTGGACGTGGGGGTTGATGTCGGCGGCGGTGAGGACCGCGTGCACGCCGTCGAGGGCGAGTGCCTCGGAGATGTCGATGCCGGTGATCCGGGCCCGGGCGACCGGGCTGCGCACGAAGTTGACGTGCAGCATGCCGGGACGCACCACGTCGTCGACGAAGGTGCCCCGCCCGGTGAGAAGCCGTGCGTCCTCGACCCGTTTCACCCGCCTGCCGGCGTAGCGGTCGGAGTCCGTCGCCTGCTGGGAGCCATTCATCGGCTCTCCCGACGGCTCGGGGGCGCGGCCCTGTCGGCGAGCAGCGCCAGCAGGGCGGGCAGGGCGGACAGGACGGGTAACGGCGGTAACAACCCGGGCGGTGGCCTCATGGGGCTTTATTTTAGCCACAGGTGCCATTAATGTGACCGCACACCACCGAGCGCGCCGGCTGCCGGCCGGTACGTGACCGCCGGTACCTGACACGAGGAGGCACCATGCGCAGGCCCAGCACCCAGGTCGAGGCTGAGCAGGTCGGCACCACCGGCCCCRCCGCCCCCACCGGCCCCGCCGCGCAGATCCACCACGGCACCGAGGCACCGCTGGTCGAGGACACCCTGATCGAGGAGGTCTCGATCGACGGGATGTGCGGTGTCTACTGACACCCTCACGGACCGCACCCTCAAGGACCGCGCCATCGAGGATCAGACCCTCGACGCGGCCTGGGAGCTGTCCCGGTCCGTTGCGCTGCGCCCCGAGTCGTTCGGGGCGCTCGCGTACCACTTCGGCAACCGCCGTCTGATCTTCCTGAAGCGCAGGGAGCTGGTCGAGGTGGTGCGAGGCCTGGGCGACGCGCCCGACGCCCGCACCGCCCTGCGCCGAGCCGGTGTCCCCGCCGAGCAGTGGCCGTCGTTCGCGGCCGCGCTGCGCGGGCTGGCCAACGCCGACGTGATCCGTCCCCGTGAGCCACGTGAGCCAGAGGGAGAAGCCAGTTGACCATCCTGACCGAGCCCGCCGACACCGAGCGGGCGATGCCGCTGGTGGCGCGGTTCGAACGTGGCCTGGCCGCACCGATCTGCCTGACCTGGGAACTGACGTACGCCTGCAACCTGTCCTGCGTGCACTGCCTGTCGGCGTCCGGCCGGCGTGACCCGCGGGAGCTCAGCACCGAGCAGTGCGAGTCGATCATCGACGAGCTGCAGGCGATGCAGGTCTTCTACGTCAACGTCGGCGGCGGCGAGCCGACCGTGCGCCCCGACTTCTGGCATCTGCTCGAATACGCCGTCAACCACCAGGTCGGGGTGAAGTTCTCCACCAACGGCGTGCGGATCGACGCCGCTCGGGCCCGCTACCTGGCCTCGACCGACTACGTGGATGTCCAGGTCTCCCTCGACGGCGCCACCGCGGCGGTGAACGACCAGGTCCGCGGCGAGGGCTCGTTCGCGATGGCGCTGCGGGCGCTGGACAACCTGACCACCGCCGGTTTCCGGGACGCGAAGATCTCGGTTGTCGTCACCCGGCACAACGTGAACCAGCTCGACGAGTTCAAGCGCATCGCGGACGACCACGGCGCGACCCTGCGGCTCACCCGGCTGCGCCCGTCGGGGCGCGGCGCGGACGTGTGGGACGAGCTCCATCCCACCCACGACCAGCAGCGTGACCTCTACGAATGGCTGGTGCGGGCCGGCGAGAAGGTGCTCACCGGCGACTCCTTCTTCCACCTCGCCGGCTTCGGCGAGAAGCTGCCCGGGCTGAACCTGTGCGGGGCGGGGCGAGTGGTCTGCCTCATCGACCCGGTCGGCGACGTCTACGCCTGCCCGTTCACGATCCACGAGACGTTCCGTGCCGGGAACATCGTCACCGACGGCGGTTTCGCCCAGGTGTGGCGAACCAGTGAGCTGTTCGGCCGGCTGCGCGAACCGCAGGGCGGCGGGGCGTGTTCGGCGTGCCAGCACTACGACGTGTGCCGCGGCGGCTGCATGGCGGCGAAGTTCTTCACCGGCCTGCCCCTGGACGGGCCGGACCCCGAATGCGTCCAGGGCTACGGGCAGGCCGCGCTGGCCGACCCGCAGCGGACCGTCCCGGCGCTGAGCCTCGACCACTCGCACCGGCGGGAACCCGCCGGACGGCGCGAGCCGGTACTGCTCCAGCTCGGCACCCGGCCGGACGCGGCCACCCTGGCGACTCCGGCGGCCCCGCCGGTCTCCGCGTGCGCCGAGAACCCGCTGGCGGGATTCACCCCGGCGCGCTGAAGCACCGGCGAAATATTGAAGCGGCAAGAAGGTGGAGCATGGGTAACACTTGGTTCGAATCAGTCGCCGAAGCGCAGCGGCGCGCGCAGCGCCGGCTCCCGAAATCGGTGTACAGCGCACTGCTGGCCGGTTCGGAAGCCGGTGTGACCTACCGCGACAACACCGGCGCGTTCGACGAGCTCGGTTTCGCCCCGCACGTGGCCGGGCTGAAGGAAAAGCGTGAGCTGGCGACGACCGTCCTCGGCAAGGAGATCTCGCTGCCGGTCATCATCTCCCCGACCGGTGTCCAGGCCGTCCACCCCGACGGGGAGGTCGCCGTCGCCCGGGCCGCCGCGGCCCGCGGCACCGCGATGGGCCTGAGCTCGTTCGCCAGCAAGCCGCTGTCGGAAGTCGTCGCCGCCAACCCGCGCACGTTCTTCCAGATCTACTGGATGGGCACCCGGGAGTCGATGGTCCGCCGGCTCGAACGCGCCCGAGAAGGCGGCGCGGTCGGCCTCATCGTGACCCTCGACTGGTCGTTCTCGCACAGCCGCGACTGGGGCAGCCCCTGGATCCCCGAACGGCTCGACCTGAAGACCATGGTGAAGATGGCGCCGCAGGGCCTGTCCCGGCCGGCCTGGCTGGCGAGCTACCTGCGCACCGGCAAGCTCCCCGACCTGTCCGTGCCGAACCTGGCCGAACCCGGCCAGCCGGTGCCCACCTTCTTCGGCGCCTACGGCGAATGGATGCAGACACCCCCGCCGAGCTGGGACGACATCGCCTGGCTGCGCCAACAGTGGGACGGGCCGTTCATGCTCAAGGGCGTCAGCCGGGTGGACGACGCCCTGCGTGCCCGCGACGCCGGCGTCAGCGCGATCTCCGTCTCCAACCACGGCGGCAACAACCTCGACAGCACCCCGGCCCCGATCCGTGCCCTGCGCGCGGTCGTCGAGGCCGTCGGCGGCGACATCGAAGTGGTGATGGACAGCGGCATCCGCCGCGGCGGGGACGTCGTGAAGGCCCTGGCGCTCGGCGCACGGGCCGTCATGATCGGCCGCGCCTACCTGTGGGCCCTGGCCGCGAACGGGCAGGCCGGCGTGGAGAACGTCCTGGACGTGCTGCGCAACGGGATCGACTCGGCGCTGCTCGCGCTCGGCCACACGTCCATCCACGACCTGACCCCGGACGACGTCCTGATCCCCAGCGGCTTCTCCCGCACGCTCGGCGTCGTCGTACCCGCGCCGACGCCGTCGCCGGAGTCGGTGCCCGCGGCGGAGTCGGTGCCCGCGCCAGAGCCGGAGCCGGTGTCGGTGCCGGCGCAGTGACGGTGCCGTCGGGAGCGTCGGTGGCGCTGGCGGCGCGGGCATGGCCCGCCGTGCCGCCGGCGCCGCTGGTGCTGATCCCGGTGGGCTCCTGCGAACAGCACGGGCCGCACCTGCCGTTGACCACCGACACCACGATCGCGGTGGCGGTGGCCGAGGGTGCGGCCGAGCACCTGCGCCAGCGCCAGCACCAGCGCCTTGGCCGGCACGACGCCGCCGTGCCGGTGCTGGTCGCCCCGCCCGTCATCTACACGGCCAGCGGGGAGCACCAGGGGTTTCCGGGCACGATGTCCATCGGCACACAGGCGCTGCGGCTGCTGCTGGTCGAGCTGGTCCGCTCCATGCGGGACTGGAGCGGACGGATCGTGTTCGTCAACGCGCACGGCGGCAACCTGCGCGGACTCACCGAGGCCGTCACCCAGCTGCGCCACGAGGGCCACGACGTGGCCTGGCTCGCCAGCGGTGCCGGTCGCGACAGCGCCAGCCGCGGTAACGCCGGGCACGACAGACCTGGGCACGACAGCGCCGGGCACGACGACGTCGGCCGTGACGCGGCGACCGATTCACATGCCGGGTTCACCGAGACGTCCCTCATGCTGCACCTGGCGCCGGAACAGGTGCGGATKTGCCTGGCCCAGGCCGGCAACACCGCCCCGCTCGCCGAGCTGATGCCCGCCATCGTCGCCGGCGGGGTGGCGGCCGTCGCGCCGTCCGGCGTGCTCGGGGACCCGACCGCGGCCAGCGCCCGGGCCGGCGAGGAACTGCTGCGGGCAATCATCGAGAACGTGTCCGCCCTCATCGACCACGGCGAACCGGACCAGCACGGCCGGCTGCGTCCTCGGCTGACCGCGGAGCGTCAGCCGTGAGCGGCGACCGGCCCGACACCGGGCGGGTCGACTCCGGACCACCCGACGCCGGGCGGGTCGCGCTGGTCACCGGCGCCGGCCGCGGAATCGGCGCCGCGACCGTCCGGGCCCTGTGCCGGCGCGGCTACCGGCTCGTCGCGGTCGACAGCGGCGCCGGCGACACCGCCACGGACCTGCCCGGGGTCGACTACCCGCTGGCGAGCCGCGAGCAGCTGGCGGCGGTACGCGCCGAGCACCCCGACCAGATCCACACCGTGCTCGCCGACGTGCGTGACCGCGCCGCCCTCGACGCGGCGGCGGCCACGGCCGTCGAGCGTTTCGGCCGCCTCGACGCGGCGGTCGCCGCCGCCGCCGTGATGGTCGGCGGCCAGCCGCTGTGGGAGACCCCGGCCGCGCACGTGCAGACCCTGTGGGATGTCGACGTCCTGGGGGTGTGGAACACCGCCGCCGCCTGCGTGCCGCACATGCTGGCCGGGCCGGACCCGGGCGGTTGCCGTTTCACCGCCGTCGCCTCCGCCGCCGGCACCCGCGGGCTGTTCCACCTGGCCGGTTACAGCATGGCCAAGCACGCCGTCATCGGCCTCGTCCGCGGCCTCGCCGCCGACCTCGTCGGTACGGGCGTCACGGCGGTGGCGGTCTCACCCGGTTCGACCCGCACCGCGATGCTGGCCGCCACCGCGGCGCTGTACGACCTGGACGACGTCGAGTCCTTCGCCTCCGGGCAGCTCACCGGCCGGCTGATCGACCCCGGCGAGATCGCCGAGACCATCGCCTTCTGCTGCTCGGTCGCCGGCGGGGTGCTGACCGGCTCCGTCGTCAGCGCCGAAGGCGGTTTCCGCGGATGAGCACCGGCATCGGCATCGGCACCGGCAGCGGCGTCGGCAGCGGCGTCGGCCTGGATCCCGGTGTCGGGCTGGGGCTCGTCGTCGAGATCGGTGAGTGCGTCCGGGTCTCCGAGGGCGGGCGGGTGCTCGTCGGCGGTGCGCCGATGCGGCTGCTTCGGCTCAACGAACGCGCGGCGCGCTACCTGGACGGACGCCGGCTGCGGGTGGTCGACGCGACGTCCGCGCAGCTCGCCGACCGGCTGCTCGCCAGCGGCGTGGCGAACCCGGTGCTCGACGAGCTGCCACCGGCCGAGCTGTCCGCGGTCACGGTGGTCGTCCCGGTCCGCGACCGGCCCGGGCCACTCGACCTGCTGCTGTCCGGCCTCGCCGGCCGGCTTCGGATGATCGTCGTCGACGACTGCTCAGCTGACCCGTCGGCCATTGCCCGGGTCGCCGACCGGCATGGCGCGAAGCTCGTCGCCCTGCCAGCCAACCGCGGCCCGGCAACGGCCCGCAACGCCGGGCTCGCGCAGGTGACCACACCGCTGGTCGTCTTCATCGACTCGGATGTCGTCGTCGAGCCGGCGGCGCTCGCCCTGCTGGCCCGCCACTTCCACCAGCCCCGGGTCGCCGCCGTGGCACCGCGCATCCTCGGGCTGGCCGAGCCGGGCGGCACGAACTGGATCGGGCGCTACGAGGATGCCCGCTCCTCACTCGACATGGGCCCCGTGGCCGCCCTGGTGCATCCTCGCTCCGCGGTCGGCTGGGTGCCCGCGGCGTGCCTGATGGCCCGGGTCGCCGCGCTCGGCGCCGGTTTCACCTTCGCCGACGGCCAGCGGGTCGCCGAGGACGTCGACCTGGTCTGGCGGCTGGCCGCCGCCGGCTGGCAGGTGCGGCACGAGCCCGCCGTCACCGCCCGGCACGATCATCGTGCCGGTCTCACCGCCTGGCTGGGCCGCAAGGCGTTCTACGGCACCGGGGCGACCGTCCTCGCCAGCCGGCACGACGACGCGGTGGCACCGGCGGTCTTCGCGCCGTGGAGCGCGGGCGTCGCCGTCGCTCTGCTCGCCCAGCGACGATGGTCGCTGCCCGCCGCGGCGGGCATCCTCACCGCGCAGTCCGTGCGCCTCGCCCGCGCGGGGATCTCGCCTGGTGTCGCCCGCCACGGACTGGCCGCGAACGCGAGCCAGACCAGCGGCCTGCTGCTGCGCCACTGGTGGCCGTTGAGCCTGGCCGGCTGCCTGGTCTCCCGCCGCCTGCGCCGCGCCGTGCTGGCCGCCGCGGTCGTGGACGGGATGGTCGACTACCGCCGGTGCGCCCCACGGCTTGATCCGGCCAGGTTCCTGCTCGCCCGCCGCCTCGACGACCTCGCCTACGGCACCGGGCTTTGGGCCGGCGCGCTGCGCGGCCGGACCCTTCGACCGCTGCTCCCAGCCCGACCAGGCCAGCCAGCCCGACCAGGCCAGCCAGGCCGACCAGCGAAGCCCGGCCAGCCTGCCACGCGCTGAAGGCCTGGCCCCACCCATCCGCCCGGGTCGCGCGCACGATCGCGGTTCTCCGGTAGGGAAGAATCGGGTCATGCGCGCGGACCTCGCCCTGTTCCTGGGCACTCGGCAGGGCTCCGCCACGCCCGCTGGCACCCCACGGGCGCGCCGCGCTGGCGGCAGCGCCATCGCCGCGCTCGATCCTCGCGAGCGTGACCGCTGCCACCGAGCAAGACCTGCGGATTGTGGTCGCGGGAACAACCGAGATCCTCAGCTCCTCGAGTCTCGGCTTCGAGCCGCCGGCGCGGCTGGAGTTGCTGCTTGGCAAGATCTGACGATTTTGGCCGCGGGAACGACCAAAATCCTCAACTCCTCGAGTGGCGCGCTTCGGTGAGCACCCCGGACACCCCAGAAACCCCGGACACCCCAGAAACCCCGGACAGCCCAGGCACGCTGGACAGCCCAGGCGCGCTGGACGCCCCGGCCCGCCGGCCGAAAGGGCGCCCGCCCGTCACTGATCACGCCTCGATCGAGCGGGCCGCCTTCGCGGTGTTCACCGAGCACGGCTTCGATGCCACCACCCTGGACGCGATCGCCGCGGCGGCCGGGGTCGGGCGCCGGACGCTGCTGCGGTACTACCCGTCCAAGAACGACATCCCCTGGGGGCAGTTCGACGAGAGCCTGGTCGGGCTGCAGAAGACCCTCGCCGCCATGCCGACGGACATTCCCGTCCACGAGGCGGTGCACCGGGCGGTGCTCGCGTTCAACCATGTCGACGCGGCGGCCGTGGCCCAGCACCGGCAACGGATGACCCTGCTGCTGAGAACTCCGACGCTGATGGCCCATTCGGCGCTGAAGTACCGGCAGTGGCGCCGGGTCATCGCCTCCTATGCCGCCGAACGCCACGGGCTGACGGCTGAGGACCTGTTGCCGCGCACGGTCGGCCATGTGGCCCTGGCAATCGCGGTCTCCGCCTATGAGCAGTGGCTGGACGACGAGCAGCGCACGATTGAGGAGATCCTCGACGAGGCACTGGGCGCGCTGCGGACCTACCTCGGGTAGTCCGGGTGGGTCGAGGCGACATCCAGGGCGATACGCTCCGGAATGCACATTCGCCGGCGTCGTCGAGGTCGCCGGATTCGACGAGACAGCTGGCGAGGCGGGCTGATGGGCTGGAACTTCAAATCAGCGGTGTCCGAGAGCGACGGCGGTGACCCCGGCGCCGATCTTCGGACGGACCGGCCGACCCCGGCCCGCATGTACGACTTCTTCCTCGGGGGCAAGGACAACTTCGAGGTCGACCGGACGGCCGCCGCCGCCGTCGACAGCGCCCTGGGCAAGACGATGACGTTCGACATCGTCTGGGAGAACCGCCGTTTCCTGCAGCGGGCGACCCGCTGGCTCGCGAACGCCGGTATAGACCAGTTCCTCGACATCGGGACCGGCCTGCCGACGCAGGGGAACGTGCATGAGATCGCCCAGCAGGTGAACCCGGATGCCCGGGTGGTCTATGTGGACAACGACCCGATCGTCCTGGCGCACGGTCGCGCGCTGCTCGCGACGAACAAGACGACAACAATTATCACCGCGGACGCACGCGAGCCCCGGTCGATCCTCGACCATCCGGACGCGGGCGCCCTCATCGATTTCTCCCGGCCCGTCGCCGTTCTCTCGGTGGCCCTGTTCCACTTCATCCAGGACGGCGAGCGGCCCCGTGAGCTGCTCGCCGAGTTCATGAGCGCGGTTCCCGCCGGATCCTTCCTGACACTTTCGCACCTGACGACGGACGGGCCGCCGGCCGAGGGCGTGGCCCGGACGGAGGCAGCCTACGAGAACGCGACGTCGCCAATAATCTTCCGGCCGCGAGCCGCCATTGAGGGTTTCTTCTCCGGCCTCGACCTGGTCGAACCCGGAATTGTCCGGCCGTGGCAGTGGAACCCTGGGGACGACGACAGCCCGCGCACCGACTGGCTGTTCGCAGGTGTGGCCCGCAAACCCTGAAAGCGCTCGTCTGCCCTGTGCCGGCGCAACGGCTTCCCGCTCTGTGCCGGCGCAGGGACTTCCCCTACGCCGACACAGCGGCTTCCCCTACGCCGGCGCGGCGACTTCCGCGTCAGCGTCGACGTCGGCCGTCTCGGGAACGAACGGTGCGGCGGGGCGGCCGGGCAGCAGCAGGCAGAGCGGGACGGCGACGGCGGTGAAGGCGATCGACCACCAGAAGGCCTCGCCGAAGGCGTCGGCGACGGCCTCGGGGGTGTGAGCTCCCCCGGCCGTGTGCTGGAGGACCACGGCAAGGACCGCGGTACCCAGGGAGCCGCCGATCTGCTGGCCGACTCGGGTGATGACACTGGCGTGCGGGATCTCCGCATGGGCGAGGCCGATGAAGGCGGCACCGGCCAGGGGAATGGTGGCGGCGCCGAGGCCGAGGCCACGGACGAAGAGCGCGGCCAGCAGCGGCACGTCGCCCGTGCCGGCCGTGACGAACGCGAACGGCAGGGTGGCCACGCAGGCGAGGGTGAACCCGGTCAGCGCGACCCAGCGGGGCCCGTACCGGTCGGTGTACCTGCCCGCGAGGTTCCGGGAGAACAGGGTGCCGACTCCCTGCGGGATCAGCAGCAGCCCCGCCCCGAGGGCATCCTCACCGCGGGCCTGCTGCCAGAACAGCGGGAGCAGCAGCATGGAGCCGTAGAGGGCCCCGCCGAGGACGAAGCCGACGGCGGCGGATGACGCCAGCGGGCGGTGACGGAACAGGCGCAGGTCGACCAGCGCGGCCGTGGAGCGCGCCAGCGCCCAGCCCACGAACACCGCTGTGAGGGCGAGGCCGACGATCAGCGGCAGCAGGACCTCCACGCTGGCGAAACCCGCGTCTCCCTCGACCCGGGAGAGACCGAAGATGACGGCGGCGACGCCCGGCGAGACCAGCAGCAGGCCGACGACGTCGAGGCGGGCCCGGGCGGCGCCCCGCGGCCGGTCGTCGGGCAGGTTCCGGGCCGCGAGCCAGGCACCGACGACACAGAAGGGGATGTTGACCAGGAACATCCAGCGCCAGTCGCCGACATGCAGGATGACGCCGCCCAGGACCGGACCGAGGATGGGCCCGAGGGCGGCCGGCAGCGAGATCGTCGCCATGACCTTGCCTATGCTGCTTCCCCGCGCCGCCTGCATGATCAATGTGATCATGAGCGGCATCATGATCCCGCCACCGATGCCCTGGACGACGCGGAACACGATGAGGCTGTGCACATCCCACGCGGCCGCGCACAGGACCGAACCGAGCAGGAAGATTCCGAGGGCGGCGATCCACAGCCGCTTGCCGCCGAGTACGGACTGCGCCCACCCGGCGACCGGGATCGTGACGAACATGGCCAGCAGATAGCCGGTGCTCACCCACTGGATGGTGGAGAGCGAGGTGTCCAGCTCGCGAGTGAGATCATTGATGGCGACACTGACGATCGTCGTGTCGAAGATGACGGCGAGCGCACCCACGATGACGGTGATCGCCATGCGCCACACCGCCGGGTCGATACGGTCGGGGTCGACGTGGCCCTGCTGCGCAGCGGTTGCGGTCCCGTCGGAGGTACTCAATGAACGACCGCCTAAGATACATCGACGTTTCTTACCAGAGGCGATCGTAGGCGCCCTCGCTAAGATACGCAAGCGTGTCTAAGGCGGAACGGGTAGAACAGGGGCCGAAGGGAAGATGACGGAGCGTCGCCGCGGGGCCGCACTGGAGGCAGCACTGCTCGACGCGGCCTGGGCGGAGCTGACCGAGCACGGCTATGCCAGCTTCACGATGGATGCCGTCGTCCAGCGCGCCGGAACCAGCCGACCCGTCCTCTACCGCCGCTGGCCCGACCGGCACGAGCTCGTCCGCGCCACGATCATCCGCGCCCTCGAACGGGACGAGATCACCGTCCCCGACACCGGCAGCCTGCGCGACGACATCCTCACGCTCATGCGGCAGGTCAACGCCACCCGGATCCAGCTCATCACCCTGGTGAGCGTCCACCTGGCCGACTACTACCGGGAGACCGGCACCAGCCCCGCGGACCTGCGCCGCGTCCTGAAAGGGGACCGCAAGGACGGGTTCGACGCCCTGTTCGCCCGCGCCGCCCAGCGGGGCGAGATCGGCCCCAGCCCGCTGCCCGACCGGGTGAAATCGCTTCCGTTCGACCTCCTGCGCCACGAGGCCCTGATGACTCTCGCGCCGGTGCCCGAGGACGCCCTCACCGAGATCGTCGATACGATCTTCCTGCCGCTCGTCCGACAGGCCTCAAACTAAACTTAGGCTTACCAAACACAAGCAGAAGTCTTTTCTGTGGATTCGACACCCGAATCGGCAACGCTCGGTATTCATTGCGGGGACTCGACGTGCACGGCTTTTTCCGGCCCGGGAATGCCCGCACCCAACAGACGCGTCCCGGCCGGTGACCGGGGGCCCAACCTGCACGCACGTAGCAACCGTTTCCCAGCTGTTGGCCGGGCGGCCATATACCGACAAACGAGGTGTCAGGTCGACCCGACAATGTCATGGCGTCCCAGTTAATAATGATCCATGGAGGCACGCCGGTGACTTCTTCCATTTCCCGCCGTAACCTGATGCGCACCGGCGCGGTGGGCGGCCTCGGCCTGGTTGCCGCCGGCAGCATGGACGTCCTCGCCGGCACCGCCGCGCAGGCCACATCCCGCTCCGCGACCGGCTACGGCGCCGTCATCGCCGACCCGGCGGGCCTGCTCGCGCTACCCAAGGGCTTCTCCTACAAGATCATCGCCCAGACCGGTGTGACGACGCTCGAGTCGGGCGAGCCGACCCCGGGCGCCCCGGACGGCACCGCCTCCTTCCCCACCCGCAACGGCGGCTCGGTGCTGGTCAACAACCACGAGCTCAGCGGCGCGGCGGCCAACCCGGTGCCGCACATCGCGGACTACACCTACGACCCGGGCGCCCCCGGCGGGACCACCAACATCGTGGTCGACCGGAAGGGCAACCGGGTCCGCGAGTACGTCAGCCTGGCCGGTACCCTCACCAACTGCGCCGGCGGCTACACCCCGTGGGGCACCTGGCTGACCTGTGAGGAGACCGAGCAGAAGGCCAACGCCACCTACAAGTACGACCACGGGCACGTCTTCGAGGTCGACCCGGTGGACCAGGCCGCGAACAAGAACCCGGTGCCGCTGAAGTTCCTCGGCCGCTTCGCCCACGAGGCCGTCTCCGTCGACCCGAAGACCGCCGAGATCTTCCTCACCGAGGACGCCAGCAGCCCGCACGGCCTGTTCTACCGCTGGACGCCGCCGAAGAGGTTCCGCGCCGGCAAGGGCGCGCTGCGTGCGCTCGCGCTGAGCGCGGGCGGCGACACCGCCGGCTCCCTGCAGGCGCTGAGCGCCAGCAACGGGTCGCAGCACATCGTCGACCTCTCCGAGGCGACCACGGTCGGCACCAGGTACAAGGTCAGCTGGGTGGACGTCCCCGACCGCAGCGCGGCCACGGTCTCCATCCGCAAGCAGTTCACCACCGACCAGGTCACCAACAGCCGCAAGCTGGAGGGCACCTGGTGGGGTGACGGCGGCGTGTACTTCGTCTGCAGCTACGCCCGGGTGAGCGACGGCAGCCCCAAGGAGCACGACGGCCAGGTCTGGTTCTACAACCCGAACAACGAGACCATCACCCTCAAGGTGATCTTCGGTCTGAACCYGGACCCGACCCAGGACGTCGACTTCGACGGCCCGGACAACATCACTGTGTCGCCTTACGGCGGCCTCATCCTGGCCGAGGACGGCGAGGGCGTCAGCCACCTGATCGGTGTCACCAAGAAGGGCACGGCCTACGCGCTGGCGCGCAACGAGCTCAACGAGAGCGAGTTCACCGGCCCGAACTTCAGCGCCGACAAGAAGATCCTCTTCGCCAACATCCAGACCCCCGGCTACGTGCTCGCCATCACCGGCCCCTGGGACGGCTGCGACGACCGCGACTACCACGACCCCCGCGGCGACCACCGCTGATCATCCGATCGGCGCTCGCTGAGCACTGACAGCACTGCTGGCGACGGGCCGGCCTGAGCTCCCTCAGGCCGGCCCGTTTGCGTATGTCATGGTGCGAGGCCCGATGGTCACCTCCGCGAGACCTTTCCCTGGGTGTCCACGAACGTGAGCGAGCACCGTTTGCCACCCGGATCCACCGCGTTCCAGACGCAGATCCGCTCCGAGTACTGGTAGTAGCCGAAGACGAGAAAACTGCCCGGCTTGGAGTTCGCGGTGGCGTAGTTCGACGCTTCGAGCCTCTTGGTAGAGGAACTGGTGTTCGTCTCACCGTTCACGATGACGTCGGCGACACATGACCCCGCGCCGGCGGAGAGCTTTCCGTACAGCACGCCCTCGAAGTTCAGCCAGCCCGTGCAGCCGGAGACACTCACCTGCGAGCCTTCCTGGTACTTGTCGCCGCTGCCCGGGCCCGCCGGGGCGGCCTGGGCCGAGTTGCCGGGAGGAGCTGTCGTCCTCGCCACGGCAGGAGGCCTGGTGGTGGTGACCGGGTCCGTCGGCCGGCTGGCGGGCGAGGTCGTCGGAGCGACCGGAGCCGTCGAGCCGGCCGCCGAGATCACCGCGGTCGGCGTGGGGCTCCCGGTGGGCGTGACGGAGGTGGTGGGCGACGAAGGCACCGGGGTCACCTTCACCAGGTCGTCCCGTCCCTGGGAGCCCGTCATATCGCCCGAGTCCCCGTGCGTGCCGCCGAAGAGGTTTCCGGACATGACGGCCCCGACCGACACCGCCAGGACGGCCAGGATGACACCACAGACCGTGGCCAGCCGTGCGGTTCGGCGCCGCGACCTGCGCCTGCGCGCACGCTGCCGCTCGCGCCGGGACACCGGCCCGGGTGTGTCCAGGTCGGCCGCAGGTGCGAGCTCGGGTTCGGATTGGGGCTCGGCCTCGGGCTCGGGCGGGAGTTCGGGCTCGGGCTGGAGCTGGGGCTCGGGTTGGAGCTCGGGCTCGGCGACCGGCCTGGTCGCTGTCACCGGCGGAGCGCTTGGGACGGCGTCCGCGGGATGGCGCTGGGGCGGTATCAGCGAGTTGATCGCCGGTGCGCCGACGGGCGTGGGAGCGGTGTCGATCTCCGTGCTGGCCGCGCCTCTCGCGGAACCACTCCGAGCCGTGTCGAGCTGGTCGAGCAGGATGCGCCGGGTCCCGTCGGCGGACGTCCTGGTGAGATCGACGTGGCGACCCCCGGCGGGCAGGTCGGGCCAGTGGCAGTCCGCGATGCGTACCGGTATCAGGGTGCGGGCGAACCGAGCCCGGTCGGAATCCGAGGCGGCGTTCCATTCAGGCTGCCCGAGCACCGTTTCCAGATAGGCCGGCGAGAGCAGCGCCAACGTGTGGGCGGCGTACACGGTGCCCTCGAACATGCCGGTGCTCCAGTACGGGACCGGCGTCTCGTCCCAGGCCTGCAGCAGCACCCGGTGGCCCGCGGCGACCAGCTGTCCGGCTATCCATTCCGCCCAGGCACGATCGGCCCTGGCGTACGAGACGAAGAAATCCCAGCTCGGCCGCTCCGCCCCAGTCCGGTCGTCGGCACCCGCGTCGGTGACCGTGCCGGGCCTGGTACCCACGGAATCGAAGGGATCGAGGGGATGGAGGGCGAATCGCCGGACGGCGTCCTGCAGATGTAGCGACAACCCTGTCCGGGCGGCCCAACCTGGCCCGAACACCCTGGTCGCGGCCCTCGCGAGATCGAGGGCGAAGGCGGCGGCGTCCCGGTGGCGGTCGGCGGGTGACTTCGCCAGGGCACGCAACACGACGTCGGCCAACGGGGCCGCCACACCGGTCATCGGCGGCGGAGGCTGGGTCAGGTGCTGGAACATCACCGCCGGCACCGACTGCCGGTCGCGGCCGAACGGCGGCGCCCCGACCAGCAGCTGGTAGAGCACCACGCCGAGCGCGTACAGATCGACGCCCGGCCCGAGCCGGCCGCCCTGAATCTGCTCCGGTGCCATGTAAAGCGGAGTGCCCGACGCGCTCGCGGTCGCCGCGGAGCCCTCGAACATCTTCACCAGGCCGAAATCGCCGACGACGGGCGTGCCGTCGGCGCCGAAAAGAATGTTCTCGGGCTTGATGTCGCGGTGCAGCATCTTGTGGCTGTGCGCATGTTCCAGCGCCGCCGCGACAGCCAGCCCGACCCCGCACGCCTGTTCCGGGGTCATACCGAGCAGCCGATCAGCCAGCGTGCCGCCGGCCATCAGCTCCATCACCACCAGGCAGAGGCCCTCGGCCTCGACATAGTCGTGCACATGAAGCACGTGCGGGTGTTTCAGCTTCTCGAGTGCCTTCGCCTCCTCGGCGAACCCGCTCGCGGCGGGCGCCACCCCGTCACCGGCCATCACCTTGATCGCGACCCGACGATCCAGCCACCGGTGCTCACCAGCCAGCACCGCACCGAACGACCCCGAGCCCAGCTGCTCGCCCACCCGATAGGCGGGCAGTGCTCGTTCCACCCACCCGCGATCGAAGATCACCGTGAGTATCCGATGTCGTGCAGTGTTTCCCGCTGCCCCGCCATAGTTGGATCAGCCTATACAGCTGGCCACAAATCGCTACAGGTCGGTCACCTTTCTGACGACTGTTCGATCGATCAGCGGACCAGCTCCAAAACCGCTGCACAGCGCCGTCATCACAGCGCCGTCATCACAGCGCCGCTGTCACAGCGTCGCGCCGGACAGCGCGGCCGCGGTGTTCTCGGTGATCTCCTCGACGCTCACACCGGGCGCGGTCTCGACAAGCGCGAGCCCGTTCCCGGTCACGTCGAGCACGCCGAGGTTGGTGATGATCCGGTGGACGCAGGCCCGCCCGGTCAGCGGCAACGTGCAGGTCGGCACGATCTTCGACGCGCCGTCGCGGGTGGTGTGCTCCATCAGCACGATGACCCGGCGGGCGCCGTGGACGAGGTCCATCGCGCCGCCCATCCCCCTGACCATCTTCCCGGGAACCATCCAGTTCGCCAGGTCACCCCGGGCGGAGACCTGCATCGCACCGAGCACCGCGACGTCCACGTGCGAGCCGCGGATCATGCCGAACGACAGCGACGAGTCGAAGACCGACGCCCCGTCCAGCAGCGTCACGGTCTCCTTCCCCGCGTTGATCAGGTCCGGGTCGACGTCCTCGTCGTACGGGTACGGACCGACCCCCAGCAGCCCGTTCTCGGACTGCATCGTGACCCCGACCCCGGCCGGCAGGTGGTTGGGGATGAGGGTCGGCAGGCCGATCCCGAGATTGACGTACTCGCCGTCGCGCAGCTCCGCCGCGGCGCGGGCCGCCATCTGCTCCCTGCTCCAGCTCATCGCCTGCTCCCGCTCATCACGCCCAACGCGCCTGTCGCGCTCATCGCGCCCGGACCGTCCGGACCGTCCGCTTCTCGATTCCCTTGTCGGCGGCCTCGGCGGGTGTCAGCGGGCGGGCGCCGGCGGTTCCGCGGAACCGCCGGCTCGGATGGCGTACTGCCGGTCAGACGGCGTACGGCCAGTCAGGCGGCGTACGGCCAGTCAGGCGGCGTACGGCCGGGCGGTCAGTCGCCCGCGGGCGTCTGCAACGGGATGAGCGCGGTGCCCACCGTCACCAGCTCGTCGAGCATCCTCTTGGCGGACGCGTCGATCAGCTCGTCGCTGCGGAAGGCGCCGGACTCGTCCAGGCGCTGGCCGAGGAACGGCACCGAGACGGCGTCGGTCACCGGCACCATGCGCAGCGCGGCGAGGACCGGCTTGAGCTGCGTGACCGCGCGCAGGCCCGCCGAAACCCCACCGTAGGAGACCAGGCCGACGGCCTTGTAGCGCCATTCGCGGCTGAGGTAGTCCAGCGCGTTCTTCAGCGAGCCGGGGAAGCTGTGGTTGTACTCCGGGGTCACGATCACGAACGCCTGTGCGCGGGAGATCGTGGCGCTCCACCGCTTCGTGTGCTCGTGTACGTAGTTCCCGGTCATCGGGTGGTTCGGCTCGTTGAAGATCGGCAGATCGACGTCGACAAGGTCGACGACCTCGACGTCGAAGCCACCCTGCGCCCGTGCGGCGTCGGCGATCCACGCCCCCACCGCCGCACCGGCTCGGGTCGGGCGGGTGCTCGCGATGATGATCTGCAGGAGGGGCTTGGACATGGGGGTCTCCGCTCTGGACGAGGCTGTTCTGTTGAAGGCTCAACCGAACCGGGAAGGCCGCCCATTCCCGCCGACAGCCCTCACCTCGCGAGGCGAACCCCACACTCACGCGGAACTTTACAGGATGTCAAGTGAACTTTCGCACAGAAAGATCGGACGGCGCTACCGATCTTGACTGGGCCGCCGAGGATCCCGCGTCGCCCCACAGCGCCAGCAATTCACACCAACAGGTACAACCGGGGCAGTTTGGCAATCCGCAAGAAGTGCGAATTTCGGTTGCCCTCGCAGCCGAAATCCTCGCTTTTTGGCCGGAAGCAGCGGCGACCGCTGACGATGTGGACGCGGACAGCCCGGCCAGAACCCGGCCATCCAAGGCCCGCAGTGGCACACCGACGGCGACCGGCACCGAGCTCGGTGCTGCCGGCTGAGCACTCCCCTGGCCGGCAGCAAGCGCTGGCCGAACGTGGGGCGCCTGCGCGGAACCGCCCGGCTGTCAGCCGGTGGTCGGCGTGAGCGGCCAGCCCGGCAGGTTGCGGATGACCGTCCACGCCAGCGCGGCACCCGCGATGCCGTGCGCAAGCGGGCGCGGGAGGGGCGCGCGCACGCCGCGCTCGTAGGCACGGGCTTGCCGGACCACGAGCGCGACCAGCAGCGGTGCGCACACCAGCAGGAACAGGTTGTCGTGCGCGGCGGCCGCCGGCATGCCGTGGAGCAGATCGTGGGCGAGCCGGAGGCCACCGCAGGCCGGGCAGTCCAGGCCGGTCAGCGCCTTCGTCGGACACGTCGGCATCGCGGCGGCCGGGTCGTGCGGGTCGACGGCTGCCAGGTAGCCCGCGCCCGCCACCAGGCACCCGGCCGCGCCGGCGAGAAGGAGACGCCGCCGGCGGCGCCCCGCGTGCTCGTCGGTGGCGCCCGCGTCAGTCACGCAGCGGGCGGCCGTACTGGTCCCGGACATCGCTGGTGAGGATGATGATGCCGTCGATCAGGGCCCAGATTCCGAGCCCGCCGCAGGTGAGCAGCTGGGCGATCGCGATGCCGTTGCTTCCCATGTACCACCGCCCCGCACCGACCCCACCGAGGAAGATCTGGAGCAGCCCGGCGACGAGCTTCTGCTTGTCCGAGAGGGGCTCGCCAGTCACCGGATGGCGTCCGTAGGGGGCTGTGGGGTCGACCCACCCGGCTCCGTAGCCCGGTGGGGGACCGTAGCCCGGCGGAGGTCCGTAACCCGGCGGCGGACCGTAACCCGGCGGCGGCCCGTACCCAGGCGGGGGCCCGTACCCAGGCGGCGGGCCGGGTGGAAATCCGCCGGGTGGCGGGCCGTAGCCCGGCTCCTGTGGCCCCGTCTCACCGAAACCGTGTCCCTGCTGGCCCGGGTCCGGATACGGCGGCTGTCCTGGCGTGGTCATGGCACATCTCCGTCCGAACTGCCGGCCCGCGTGGGAGTTCCGGCCGCCGCATGTCGAAATGGGGGCTTCGGACAGTATCGTCCGCAGGGCTCCCGAACGACCACGGCCCACGGCCGACGGCCCACGGCCCACGCAGACCGCGCGGACAGGTCTGCCGGCGCCCGGCCCAGTGGCAGCCGGGCCCGGAGCGGTTCCGCCGAACCGGACGGGACGCGGTCGGGCGGGCTCGGCTCACCCATCACCACCCACGACGGCGGACGACTCAAGCTCGGCGAATTCCTCTTCGTGTTCCGCCAGGACCACCCGGCCGCCGCATAGCCGCTTGCGCTCCGAAAGTCACGAGTTGACCGGACGGCCGGTTGAGACGTGAATTGTTCAGAGCGCCGACGGCGCCTGGAAGGAGCCAACTGATGGCCGACGAGCCCGCCCGGCAGTTCTTCTTCGATGTCAACCAGCTTCCGGGGCACACGAACGCCGAGCTCTTCGGTGATTCCGAAGAGGCACAGGAGTACCTCGACCTCTTCGGACGCGACCTTGTCACCAGGACGATCCTGCAGTCCCCGGAGCTGTCTGTTTTCCATGAGACAGCCGCGCCCGGCGAGAAGGTCAAGCCGCACCGGCACGGCACGCACCAGCTGAACTACGTCCTGCGCGGCGAGCTGATATTCGGCCGGCGGAAGGTCGGCGCGGGAATGGGATTCTTCACGCCCGATCTTCTTTACGCCTGGCGGGCCGGCGACGAGGGCGCCGAGTGGATCGAGATCCACTCCGGGCAGCCCGGCATCTTCACCGACCAGCGGAAATCCTGACACAGAGTCCGGAGGATTCACCAATCATGACTGCTTCGTTTGAGGGCAAGGCGGCGCTCATCACCGGCGCAGGGTCCGGCATGGGCCGTGCGATCGCGTTACGGCTCGCTGGGCAGGGAGCGTCGGTGCTCGGCATCGACATCGACGAGGGCCGGCTCGCCGAGACGAAGACGCAGGCGTTGGCGCTGACGACCGGGCGGTTGTCGGTACGCCAGGCCGACATCAGCGATCCGGCCGCCTGCGCCGAGGCGGTCGCCGCGGCCGTCGCCGAGTTCGGGCGGCTCGACGTGCTCGGCAACGTCGCGGGGATCTATCTGGCCGAGCACACGACGAAGATGCCGGTCGAGCAGTACCGGCGGGTCATGGGCGTGAACCTCGACGGCTGCTTCTTCCTCGCCCAGGCGGCGATCCCCCACCTGCTGGAAACCGACGGCACCATCATCAACATCGCGTCGAACTCCGGCCTGCAGGGCGTTCCCTACTCGGCGGCCTACAGCATGAGCAAGGGCGGGCTGATCGCGCTCACCCGGTCGCTGGCCGTCGAGTACCTCAAGACGAGGCTGCGGGTCAACGCGATCGCGCCTGCGGGCACCAGGACCAACATCGCCACCTCGGGCACGTTCCCGAGCGACGTGGATCCCGACCTCGCCCGGCGGATGGGTGGCCTGCGCGGGCTGGCCGAGCCCGAGGAGATCGCCGCCCTGTTCGCGTTCCTCGCCTCCGACGAGGCACGTTCGATCACCGGCGCCGTCTACACGGTCGACAACGGCCTCACCGTGAGCTGACGGCCTCACCGTCAGCTGACGGCCTCACCGTCAGCTGACGGCCTCACCGTCAGCTGACGGCCTCACCGTCAGCTGACGGCCTCGCCGTGAGCTGACAGTGGACGTGATATCCACGGCGCATGACTGCGACGGCACAGTCGACCGATAACACCACCACCGTCCCGGAGCTGGACCACGAGGCGCTCACGCGCCTCGTGGACTACTGGAAGGCCGCGAACTATCTGACGGCCGCCCAGATCTACCTGCTCGCGAACCCCCTGCTGCGCCAGCCCCTGCGGCGTGAGGACATCAAGCCGCGGCTGCTGGGCCACTGGGGCACCTCACCCGCGCTGAACCTCATCTACGCGCATCTGAACCGCCTGGTGCGGCTGACCGGCCAGGACGTCCTCTACGTCACCGGCCCGGGGCACGGCGGCCCGGCGCTGGTCGCCAACACCTACCTGGAGGGCACCTACTCCGAGATCTACCCTGCGGTCTCGCGGGACGTCGCCGGGCTGACCAGGCTCGTGCGGCAGTTCTCGACACCTGGCGGCATCCCGAGTCATGTCAGTGTCCCGACCCCGGGGTCGATCCATGAGGGGGGCGAGCTCGGCTACGCCCTGGTCCACGCCTTCGGCGCGGCGTTCGACAACCCGGATCTGCTGGTCGCGGCCGTGGTGGGCGACGGCGAGGCCGAAACCGGCCCGCTGGAGGGCAGCTGGAAGGGCATCAGCTTCCTGAACCCCCGCCGCGACGGCGCCGTCCTGCCGATCCTGAACCTCAACCAGTACAAGATCGCCAATCCGACCGTGCTGGCCCGGCACAGCCGCGAGCAGGTGACGAGCCTGTTCACCGGGCACGGCTATGACGTCCACTGGGTCGAGGGGTCGGACGTCGAGCAGGTCCACCGCGACTTCGCGGCGGCGCTGCGCACCGCCTACGGGCGGATCCGCGAGTTCCAGGTCGCGGCGCGGCGGCCGGGGGCGACGGTGACCGACGCGCCCCGCTGGCCGATGATCATCCTGCGTACGCCCAAGGGCTGGACGGGTCCGCGCGAGGTCGACGGCGTCCAGGTCGAGGGGACCTTCCGGGCCCACCAGGTGCCCCTCGCCGGGGTCCGGGACAACCCGGCACACCTGGCGCAGCTCGAGGCCTGGCTGCGTTCCTACGAGCCGGAGCGCCTATTCGACGCCGGCGGGCGGCTCATCGCGGACCTGGCCGCGCTGGCGCCGGACGGCGACAGGCGCATGGGCGCGGCGAGCTACGCCAACGGCGGCCGGCGGACCGAGCCGCTGCGCCTGCGCGAGTGGCGTTCCTATGCCCTGCAGATCGACCCGGCGCGCCGCGGCACGCTCCTGCACGAGACCACCAGGCCGCTGGGTGAGCTGCTGCGCGACGTCTATCAGGACAATCCGACCACGTTCCGGGTCTTCAGCCCGGACGAGCTCAGCAGCAACCGTCTCGGCGCGATCCTCGACGTCTCCGACCGCTGCCTGGTCGCCCCGATCGAGCCGACCGACGACCGGGTCTCCCCCGACGGCCGGGTGATGGAGGTGCTCTCCGAACATCTGTGCGAAGGCTGGCTGGAGGGCTACACCCTCACCGGGCGCCACGGCCTGTTCGCCACCTACGAGGCGTTCGCGATGGTCTCGGCCTCCATGGTCGTCCAGCACACGAAATGGCTGCAGGAGGCGTCGAAGCTCGACTGGCGCGTGCCCGTGCCGAGCCTGAACGTGCTGCTGACCAGCACCTGCTGGCGCAACGACCACAACGGCTTCTCACACCAGGGCCCGGGGCTCATCGACACGGTCGTGCCGCTGTCCCCGGGTGTCGCGCGGATCTGGCTGCCGGTGGACTCCAACACGCTGCTCTCCGTCGCGGACCACTGCCTGCGCAGCCGCAACCACGTCAACCTGATGGTCGCCGACAAGCAGCCGCACCTGCAGTACCTGACCGCGGACGAGGCCGCCGAGCACTGTGCCCGCGGCGCCTCGGTCTGGGAGTGGGCCGGTACCGAGGCCCGGCACGGGCGGGACCCGGACATCGTGCTCGTGGGCATCGGCGACGTCCCCACCATGGAGATCCTCGCTGCGGCCGACCTGCTCCACCAGTTCGTCCCCAGCCTGTCGGTACGGGTGGTGAACGTGGTCGACCTGATGGCCCTGCTGCGGCCCGACCTGCACCCGCACGGGTTCTCGAATCCGATGTTCCGTGCCCTGTTCACCGATGAGACGGATGTCGTGGTCGGGTTCCACGGGTACAGCCGGGCCGTCCACCAGCTGCTGCACGGCCGGCGCAACCCGAGCCGTTTCCACGTGCGCGGTTTCATGGAGGAAGGCACCACCACGACGCCGTTCGACATGGTCGTGCGCAACGGCGTCAGCCGGTTCCACCTGGCCCGCCTCGCCGTGGAGTTCGCCCGCAGCACGCACCCGGGCACCGACCGGCTCGTCGACCACTGCGAGCTGTCGCTCGAACGGCACCACGCCTACGTCACCGAGCACTTCGAGGACCTGCCCGAGGTCCGCGACTGGACGTGGCCCGGGCGCGGCTGAACCCGCCGTCAGGCTTTCCAGCCGTCAGGCGTCCCCGCCGGAGACTCGGACCGCGTCGAGGGTCAGCCTGAGCAGCCGAACGGCCTGGTCGTCGTCGGCGTCGTCGCCGCGGGAGGTTGCCAGCGCGACGCCGACGACGAGCTGGACGAGGTCGTCCGGGCGCAGGTCGACCGAGTCGCCGACTGGTTGACGCGATCGTCGCCCATGGCGATGCCGAGGTGATCCGTGGCCGAGTCCGCGAGCATCTGGAGGCGGGGGCCGACCACGTGGCCATCCAGGTCCTCACCGCCGACCCGACGGCGCTGCCGGACCGCGAATGGCGCGAACTCGCCCCGGCGCTGCTCGACGTCGCCGGCACCCGGCCACCGGCTACCAGCCACCAGCCGCCGGGCACCGGCGCTGAGCCCCGGTGCCCGGTTACTGGGCGCCCCCCCGTTCGCGTGACGAGGTTACCCACGTAAGAGGTTGATCCCGGCCGGATTCGGTGGTGGCGGTCGTCCTGTGTGTCCCGTCCTGTCCTGCCGCCGGGCGGACCTGGGACAATCGCTGTGACACCAGGCGATCGACGCACGGCGCACGAAGGGACGACGACACTGCCACCGTCGGAGGGAGATCCCGGGACACCGGGCGCGGAACCAACGGAGATCTCGAACGACGAGGACCTTCGGGCCGCGGTGGTGCGTCTGCTGGGGACGTCCGACGATCGTGCGGTCGAGCGGCGCGTCGGGGTGTCGAAGACGACGGTGAACGACCTGCGCAACGGGCGTCGTCGGCTGACGCTCAAAACCCTCACGCTGATCGTGGCGGCCTACGACCCCGAGCACGGTGAAGCCTGGCTGGACGTCTGGCATCGGCTGCATCCGAGGGTCGCCAGGAAGGCACCCACAGCTCCGCCCCCGACTCCGCCGGCAGCGCTGTCGGCGGCGCCGTCGCCCGCGGCTGCCGCCGAGCCACCGGCACTCGCCGAAGCCCCTGCGCCTACCGAGCCCGCGGCGACTGCCGATTCCGCGGCGCCCGCCGAAACCACGGCGCCCGCCGAAACCACGGCGCCTGACGAAGCCCTGGCACCGGCGGTGCCGGCCGCGCCCGCGGCGCCGATGCCACCGGTGCCGCCAGCGCCGCCGGTGGCGGGCGGGCTCTCGCGCCGAGCCGCCCAGGCATTGACCGGCTCGGCGCTGATCGCCGCCGTGGTGGCCGTCACTGCGATGATCTTCATTCTGGCCGACGGCGACACCCCCGCCGCGCCGGCACTGTCGGCCCAGTCGGCGCTGTCGGCCCAGTCCGCTGGGCCGGTCGCGCCGAACGGGGCTCGGCTCGGTGCTGCTCAGCCCGGCGTCGCTGTGCCCGGTGTTGCCCTGCCCGGTGCGGCCGCGCCGGTGGGCGGGCCGGGCCCGCCGGCGAACGCGGGCCCCGCGCCGGCCGGCGGGCCGTCGGCCGGCAGCGGCTGCTACCGGCTGGAACTGCCGACGGAAGCGGCAGTGGTCGACGGCCCGGGCAGTGCGGCCACCGGGCTGCGGGTCACGGCCGGGGCCTACCAGTACTTCGCGTCGTGGAGCCCCTCCGCCGCGGTGGGCGGAAAGATCAGTGCCCGGCCCGCGGCCGGGCAGCTGCTGATGGGGGCCTCCTGGGCGGACCCGGCGACAACGGACTCCACCGCGGCCCACAACCCCGGAAACGGCCTGTTCTACCCGGGCCAGGTGCTGGAGCTGACCACCGAGAACTGCTTCACGGTCCAGCCCTACAACCTCGGCTACGGCGGCTACACCGGGATCACGACACGCATCTACGTCCTGCTGGTGGACGCCGCCGCGGTTCCGGCGCTGCCCCGGGACGCGCATGACCGCGGCGGGCTGACCGAGCAGGACCTCGCGGCGCATGGCGCCGAGATCCTCGGCTATCTCACCATTCCGTCCCCATCCTAGTTTCTCCGCGAGACTTTTAGGTTAGGCCAACCTCACGTGCCGGTGTCATTCTGCGACACTCTCCTCCCGTCTTGACGAGACCTCGGGCCGACTCTAGGAAGTGCCCGAGAGGATTTCCTCTCGAGGTATTTCCGCAAGGAGAGGCAGCCAATCATGGACCTTCCCATCATCACGAAGTGTGCCGTCGACGCGTGCGCGTACAACGGCAAGCAGGCCTGCCACGCCCCCGCGATCACCGTCGGGGACTCAGGTGCTCTGGTGGCACACTGCGACACCTTCTTCGTCGCCCCCTCGAAAGGCGGCAACCCGTCCGACAAAGGCCGCGTAGGCGCCTGTAAGGTCACCGACTGTCGACACAACAAGAACTTCGTCTGTCAGGCCGACGGAATCAGCGTCGGTTTCAACCTGAACGGCGTGGACTGCCTCACCTACCAGAAGTGACACCCAGCGAGCGCGTAGCAGTCGCCTGACGATCCGCAGGAAGTGAGGATTTTGGTTGTCCTCGCAGCCGAAATCCTCACTTCCTGCTCGGAAGCAGCGGCGGCAGTGGCGGGCCGAAGCTCGGGATTCCGCGACGGGCTCCAGACCACCGTGAACATCCCGACCCGAGCCGCCGGCCGGCCGGAGCCGGAGCACCCGCCGGCCGACAGCCGGACCGGGCCGACAGCCAGACCGGGCCGGCAGCCAGACCGGGTCGGCAGCCGGAGCGGGTTGGCACGTCCCGTGTGTCGCTACCGGGCCGCCGGGACTCGCCAGGCCACCATCAGGCCCGTGGCACGAGGCCTGTACCGGCGCCTGACCGTGATGGTTCTTTTGGCCTCGTTCATACTCGTGGCCCTTTCTCCGGCAGTGCCGGCGGCGCCCGGGCCGTTGCCGGCCGAATATCTCACCGGACCCGGCCCGGTCGCGGCGGCGACCGAGGAGCTCTCCGGCGACGGCAATGTCGACGTGGCCGTCGTGAACACCGGGAACAACACCCTTTCGGTGCTGTTCGGCAACGGCGACGGAACGCTCGGACCGCCACAGATCTATCTCACCGGCTCCGGGCCGGCCGGGGTGCGGTCGAACTACCTCGACGGGGACGATTACCGGGATCTCGCCGTCACGAACCGATACGACGACACGGTGCTGGTGTACCTGAACAACGGTGACGGCACCTTTCGCCTTCCGATTCCCTATTTCGCCGGAAGTGGGCCGGGTGGCCTGCGGGCCGAGGATGTCAGCGGCGACGGAATCGTCGATCTTTCGATCGCGAACAGCTTCGACGGCACGGTGTCGGTGCTGCTGGGCAACGGTGACGGAACCTTCCAGCCCGCCGTCCCGTACCTCAGTGGCCCGAGCCCCGCGTCGCTGGGAGTGGGCGATTTCAACGGGGACGGCGTCGGCGACGTCGCGGTCTCGAACGCCGGCAACGCAACCGTGTCGGTGTTTCTGAGCAACCGCGGCATCCTGCTCGGCCCGCAGGTCTATGTCACCGGGCCCGGTCCGGCCTCGGTGACGGTGGGGCTGATGAACGGCGACGACATCAACGACGTGGCCGTCGCGAACTCCGGGGACGCCACCGTGTCGGTGCTGCTGGGCAACGGTGACGGGACCTTCCCCCCGCCGGTGGCGTACTTCTCCGGTCCGGGCGCGACCGGGGTGGAGATCAGCGACCTCACCGCCGACGACGCGGACGACCTGGTCGTCGCGAACCAGGGAGACGAGACCGTGTCGGTGCTGCTGAACAACGGACACGGGGTGTTCGGGCCGCCGAAGGTCTACCCCGTCGGCCCCGGTCCGTCCGCGGTGAAGACCGCCGACCTGCTCGGCGACAGCGACGACCGGGCCGATGTGGTCGTCACGAACAGCCGCGGCAGCACCGTGTCGGTCCTGCTGAACCGGGGCGGCACCTGCTCCGGGCCGGCTTGAGCGCGACTATAGAGATTTAGAAGGACGACCGGTCATCATTCGGACCAGTTCACGCTGGGAAAGGAATGACATGACCGAGGTGGCAAGCGGCGACCGGGTTCAGGTAGTCATCCCGGAGCAGGATGCCCGCACTCCCCACAACAGGCTCAGCCAGTTGTTCGACGCGGGTTCCTTCGTCCCGTTTCCCGGCGGGGCCGCCAGCGGTGTGCTGGCTGGTCGCGGCCGGATCGACGGCGAGGCCGCCGTCGCCTTCTGCACTGACGGAACCCGGATGGGCGGGGCGATCGGAGCCGACGGGGCCGCCCGGATCGTCACCGCCGTCGAGGAGGCGGTGCGCCTGCGCCGCCCCGTCGTCGGCCTGTGGCACTCCGGTGGGGCGAGCCTCACCGAAGGGGTGCAGGCCCTCGACGGCATCGGCCGCATCTTCGCCGCCATGATCCACGCTTCCGGCCGGATCCCGCAGATCTCGGTGGTGCTGGGGCCGGCCGCGGGTGGTGCGGCGTACGGGCCGGCGCTGACCGACGTCGTCGTCATGGCGCCCGCCGGCCGAGTTTTCGTGACCGGTCCCGATGTGGTCCGCAGCGTCACCGGCGAGCAGATCGACATGGAGGGGCTCGGCGGCGCCGATGCGCACGGACGCCGGTCCGGTGTCGTACATGTGCAGGCGTCCTCCGAGAGCGACGCCTACCAGCGGGCACGGCGGATCACCAACCTGCTGGCCGGGTCCGGCCCGTTCGTCATCGACCCCGGGCGCACGGCGGAGCTCGACGCCGACGAGCGCCGGCGGCCCGACCCGGGCACGCTGCTCCCGCAGCGGCCCCGCCGGGCCTACGACGTCCGGCCGCTGATCCTGCGGATCCTCGACGATGATCCGTACCCGTTCGAGGAACTGCAGCCGCGCTGGGCACCGAACGCGGTGATCGGCCTCGGTCGCCTCTACGGCCGGCCGGTGGGAGTCATCGCGAACAATCCGATCCGCAAAGGCGGCTGCCTGGACTCGCTCAGCGCCGAGAAGATCTCGCGGTTCGTCCGGATGTGCGACTCGTTCGGGATCCCGCTCGTGGTGCTGGTCGACGTACCCGGCTATCTGCCCGGTGTGCGCCAGGAATGGGACGGGGTGGTCCGGCGCGGCGCCAAACTGCTGTACGCGTTCGCGGAGGCCACGGTGCCCCGGGTCACCCTGGTCACCCGCAAGTCGTTCGGCGGGGCGTACATCGCGATGAACTCCCGCTCGCTGGGGGCTACCGCCGTTCTCGCCTGGCCGCAGGCCGAGGTCGCCGTGATGGGCGCCGAGGCCGCGGTCGGCATCCTGCACCGGCGCGCCCTGGCCGCGGCGTCCGAACAGGAGCGGCCGGCCTTGCTCGCCCAACTCGTCGAGGAGCACACCCGCACGGCCGGCGGGGTGGACCGCGGGCTCTCCCTCGGGGTCATCGACGCCGTCATCGAACCGGCCGAAACCCGCCGACGGGTCGCCGAGGCGCTGGCGGACGCACCGGCTCGGCGCGGCCACCACGGCAACATCCCGCTGTAGGCCGGTGCCGCTTCCAGCTGATCAGACCGTCGCCCGGCGCATCGTGGTGAATCCGCCGACGAAGAGGGCCGCTGCCGCGACGGCCAGGACGCCGGTCAGCCCGGCGGCGCTGAGATCGGTGAGGAAATCGCCGATCGCCGCCCACGCGTCGGCCCAGGACGCGACGAGAACGCCGGCGAGCAGCAGGGTCGCCTGACCGGCGATGAAGACGGCCAGGCCGGTGACGTTCCAGCGGCGGTAGACGATGCCGAACCACATGCCGTAGACGAACAGCAGCCCCAGGCCGACGAAGGACGTCAGCCAGGTGAGGTACCACGGCCCGTCGAGAAGGTAGGAGATCCGGAAGAAGTGCAGGTCGACCCCCCAGCCGCCGGTCGCCCCCTCCACGGCGTACAGCACGGTGAGGGCGACGGCGTCGGCCGCCGAAAGGGCGACGGCGAGGGCCGCGGTCCCGAGATAGTAGGAGCGCCGGCTGAGACCGAGGGCGAGCCCGAACGGCAGCGACCGGTGCGTCGCCATCAGACCGCCGACGAACATCCAGACGTACAGGGTGGCCAGCCCAGCGGTGTGAATGCTGGTGGGCACCGCCGTCGAGACGATCAGATTGATGAGCATGCTGAACACCGTCAGAGCCCAGGGCACCGTCAGGTAGATCGGCCGCTGGGTGAGGTGGTATCGCCCGACGTTGACGATCGTGCTCCAGGTGGTCACGCGCTCGCCCTCTCAGCTCGCTCGCTTTCGGAACTCTCGTTGTCGGATCGCCCGGCGGCATGGATCAGGACCTGCTGCAGTGACAGGGGTTCCAGCCGCAGGTGCAGATCGCGGGCGCGTTGCAGGTCGGCGCCGCCGAGCGGGCCGGCGATCACCACCGATTCGTGTGCCGCGACCCGGCGCCGGTCCTGGCCGGGCCGGTCGGGACGGTCGGCCAGAAGCTGCGCCACCGCGGCGGCCGGGCCGCTCACCGCCGTGTACGCACCCCGGAGCTCATCCGTGGGCGCGTCGAGGACCACCCGGCCGCGGTCGACCATCACCACCCGCTCCAACAGGGCGGCGGCCTCGTCCACCAGGTGGGTGGACAGCAGGATCGTCCGAGGATGCTCGGCGTACTCGGCGAGCAGCCGGTCGTAGAACAGCTGGCGGGCAACGGCGTCGAGCCCGGCATACGGCTCGTCGAACAGGGTGATCTCGGCCCTGGCCGCCAGGCCGATCACGATGCTCAGTGCCGAGCGCATCCCGCGGGAGAGCTTCTTGACCGCGCGGTCCGGCGGCAGGTCGAACTCGCCTGCCATCGCCGCGGCCAGGTCACCATCCCAGTTCGGGTAGAACCAGGACGCCGCTTTCAGCGCGTGCCGCACCTTGAAATCCGGAAAGGTCTGGTCCTCGCGGATGAGGACCAGGCGGCGCAGTATCGCGTCGTTTTCGAGCGGGTTCGCGCCGAACACCAGAACCCGGCCCCGCGATGGCAGCTCCTGGGCCGCGATCATGCGCAGCAGGGTCGTCTTGCCGGCACCGTTACGCCCCAGCAGGCCCGTGATGGACGGACCGTCGATGTCGATCGTGACGTCGTCGAGGGCACGGTGGCCGCGGTAGTGGCGAGTCAGCCCGCGGACCGAGATGGCGGCCGTCACAGCGAAACACCTCCCTGGACTCCGCTGGCCTCGCGGACCAGCTCAACCAATGACTCCCCGTCGATGCCGAGGCGCTGGGCCTCGGCGACGAGCGGCCGCACGAAGCGCTCCGCGAAATCCCTGCGACGGTCGGCCAGCAGCCGCTCCCGCGCACCGGCCACCACGAACATGCCGATACCGCGGCGTTTCTCCAGCAGCCCGTCGTCGATCAGCACGTTGAGCCCTTTCGCCGCGGTGGCCGGGTTGATCCGGTAGAAGGCCGCCATCTCGTTGCTGGACGGCACCCGCTCGCCTTCCGCGAGCGATCCGTCGGCGATCTCGTCGGCCAGTCGTTCCGCGATCTGGGTGAACAACGGGGTCCCACCATCGAGCACTGCCACCCCCCACTCCGTCAGGGCCATCGGTTGCCAGGACCATCGGTTCGTTACTCAACTAATGTACCCACGAAGTAGGGCCGGGTCCAGACCTCGACGCCGCCGGCAATTGAGGCAAGACCCATTGCACTAAATGGGCTACGCTGACCCTGTCGATGTCCGACATCCACCAAAGGCTCAACGCATCAGCAACTGGAGTGGGTTGTGACCAGTACCGTGCCCGTGCCCCCCGCGTGCCCGATCGACCCGGCGCGCGACGACCGCAAGTCGGCGGTGCTGGCAGCACAGCGGGTGCATGCCGATCCCGGGGCGCGGGTCGTCGGCAAATTCGCCTTCGGCCGCGAGATCCTGCGCAGCGGCAGCATGCTGCAGGCCGGCGCCGGCTCCGACCAGATGAAGTCCGCGGGCCAGTACGCCTCCGTCTTCTTCCTCGACGGCGAGATCCACAAGCGCCGCCGCACCGCGATCGCGCGCTACTTCACCCCCAAGGCCATCAACACCCGCCACCGCCTGGTCATGGAGAAGACGTCCGACGAGCTGCTGGGCAAGCTCCAGGCGGCCGGGGGCGGGAACCTCGACGAGCTCAGCTACGAGCTCGCCGTCGCGGTCGCCGCGGAGATCGTCGGACTGACGAACAGCGACCAGCGGGCGATGGCGAAGCGCATCCAGGCGACGCTGCTCGGCACCCGGCTGCGGGGCATGCATCCCGCCGTCCGGGTCCCCGCGCAGGCGGTGACGGCCGTGCACGCGCTGCGGTTCTTCCGCAACGACGTGCGCCCGGCGGTCAAGGCGCGGCGGGCGGAGCGGCAGGACGACGTCATCTCGCACCTGCTGGACGAGGGCTACCCGGACAAGCAGATCCTCATCGAATGCATGACCTACGCGGTCGCCGGCATGGTGACCACGCGGGAGTTCATCGTCATGGCGGCCTGGCACCTGTTCGACCACGCCGAGCTGCGCGACCGGTTCACCGCCGGTGACGAGGCCGAGCAGACCACGATCCTGGAGGAGATCCTCCGGCTGGAGCCGGTCGCCGCCATGCTGCACCGGCGCGCCACCGAGGACGTCGAGCTGGGCCCCGGCTCCGCCCGCCGCGACGAGGTGCTCGCCGTCGACATCCGGGCCGCGAACGTCGACCCGGAGACCGTCGGCGAATGCCCGTTCGCCCTCGACCCGGACCGGGCGAAGCGCATGCGGACGGTCGGCACCTTCATGAGCTTCGGCGACGGCAGCCACCGCTGCCCCGGAGCCCAGGTCGCGATGGCCGAGACCCGGGTGTTCCTCGACCGGCTGTTCCGCCTGCCCGACCTGCGCCTGGTGCAGACCCCCGAGATGACCTGGTGCGACGGGCTGATGAGCTATGAACTGCGCGGCGCGAAGGTAACCTGCGGCAGGGCGTGACCGACCGCCGCGAAGGTGATCCGCCCACAGGGGGCAGGGGCAGGCAGCGGAATCCCGAGCTTCGGATTTTGGCTGCTACCGAGCAAGTGTGGAGGATTTTCGTCGTTCTGGCAGCCAGAATCCTCCACTCTTGCGGATTGCCAAACGAACCTGCGTCCCTTTTGTCTCTCCTGGAGTGAATTGCCGGCGCGGCGTGACGGTGCCGGATCCCTGGGGGTGGTCAGGCGGCGAGTGGACACGGGCCGCCGGGCCGATGCCGGCGGCTTCGAACCCTCGCCGCTTCTCGCGATTCTGCTACATGCTCTCCGACGGCCGGAATCGTCAACTCCTGCGATTGTCAGATGAATTCCCGGCCCCGTTTACCCGAACTCCTGGCCGGCGGCCGCGTGGACGACGATGACCTCCAGGGTGCGGGGGCCGTGGACGCCTTCGACCCGGTTGAGCTCGATGTCGCTGGTCGCGCTGGGGCCGCTGATCCAGGTGAGCGGGCGGGTAGCGCCGGCACCGTCCAGGTGGGCGATGGCGTCGGCGACGCTGGCCACGATCTGGTCCTCTCGGACCACGACCAGGTGGTAGTCCGGGATCAGGGTCAGCGCGCGGCGCCCCTGGCCGGGGCCGCCGTCCAGGACGATCGTCCCGGTCTCGGCGATCGCCAGCACGCAGCCGGTGATGACCCCGTCGGCGGCGTCGAGGTCGCGCACGGACAGCGGCGGGTCGTCCTCGAGGAGCTCGACCCCCTCAGGCAGCTCGGCCAGCTGCGCCAGCTCGGCCAGCCACGAGGCGGGTAGCCCGGCCGGGCGGACGAGGCGGCGCACCCGCCGTTCGGCGAGGGCCGCGGCGACGGCTCCGGCCACGCTCGACGGTTCAGCCGAACCGCCGACGACTGAGCCCGGTTCCACGGAACCGCCCGTGGCGACCCCCGAGGGGCCGGCGGGCGTGGCGGTCGCGACCGCCGGTACCTGGCGTACCAGTGCGTGGTAGTCGAGGAGACGGTCCACGAGCACCTGGGCGGCGATACCCGGAGCAGCGCCGGCAGGGACGCTCGCGGAGCCCTGCCCGGCCAGCCGGTAGTCACGCGACACCGGCGCCGGCTCCGGCCGGTCACCGAGAGCCGTGCGGACCCGGGCCAGAACCTCGGCGCGGGCCGCAATGGTCGGACCAGCGGACGGGCCGGTCCGGCCAGCGGATGGGTCGGTCCGTCCAGCGGACGGAGCAGCCGGACCAGCGGACGGAGCGCCTGCCCCGGCGCCCCGGCGGCGCCAGGTTCTCATCGGTCACCGCCCTCGGTTCGCCGGGCCCACTGCTCGCGGAAGGTCTCCGCCGGTGGGAGCGGAAGATCCCGGCTGGTGGTCCAGGCGGCCAGTGGCGGCGGGAGCAGCGTGATGCGGCCGCGCCGCCTACCGAGGAACCGGCCCAGCCGGGCCATGCGCAGGGCCGCCGACCATCGGCGCGGGGAGGCCATCACCCACGCCGCCGTCCTCATCACCCCCCGTTCGACCGGGTGCTCATGCCCCGTCTGTTCCACGGTCTGGCCGCGCAGATGGACCAGCATCGACGGGATGTCGATCGCGACCGGGCAGGCCTCGAGGCAGGCACCGCACAGCGTGGAGGCGTACGGCAGCGACGGATTGTCGGCGACACCGGTGAGCTGGGGCGAGAGCACCGCCCCGATCGGGCCGGGGTAGATCGAGCCGTACGCGTGCCCTCCGGTGCGCTCGTAGACGGGGCAGACGTTCAAACAGGCCGAGCAGCGGATGCACCGCAGCGCCGCCCGCCCGGCCGGGTCGGCGAGGGTGGCGGTCCGCCCGTTGTCGAGCAGGACGAGGTGGAACTCGTGTGGCCCGTCACCGGGGGTGATGCCCGTCCAGAAGGAGGTGTAGGGGTTCATCCGCTCACCGGTGGACGAGCGGGGCAGCAACTGCAGGAAGATCTCCAGGTCGCGCCAGGTCGGCACGATCTTCTCCAGGCCCATCACGGTGATCAGCGTCTCGGGCAGGGTGAGGCACATCCGGCCGTTGCCTTCGGACTCCACCACCGCCAGGGTGCCGGTCTCGGCGACCGCGAAGTTGGCGCCGCTGATCGCGACCCGGGTGCGCAGGAACCGTTCGCGCAGGTGGCCGCGGGCCGCCTCGGCCAGCGCGGCCGGGGAGTCGGTGAGGTCGGGGCTGGCCGGCACGCCGCCCGCGGCGCCCATCCGGCGCAGGAAGATCTCGCGGATCTCGGCCCGGTTGCGGTGGATCGCCGGCACCAGGATGTGACTGGGCCGGTCCTCGCCCAACTGGACTATCAGCTCGGCCAGGTCGGTCTCCCAGGCCGAGATGCCCGCCTCGGCGAGCGCCTCGTTGAGGCCGATCTCCTGGGTCGCCATCGACTTGACCTTCACGACCTCCTGCGCGCCGGTGGCGCGGACGAGCCCGGTGACGATCGCGTTGGCCTCGTTCGCGTCACGGGCCCAGTGCACCGTGCCGCCCCGGGCGGTGACCTGCTCCTCCAGCTGGCACAGGTACTGGTCCAGATGGGCGAGGACGTCGTCCTTCACCGCCGCGCCGGCGGCCCGCAGCTCGGCCCAGTCGTCCAGCTCGCCGACGACGGCCGCACGCTTGCGGCGGATCGTGCCGGTCGCATTGGCGATGTTGCGGCGCAGCTGGGTGTCGGCGAGCGCCCGGCGCGCCGCCTGCGGGAACGGCTCGTCACCGCGCAGCGCGCCGACACCACGCGGCGCCGTCGGCATACCGAGAAACGTCGCGGCCGAGGGCGAGGCCGAGGTCTGGCTCGGAGTCGGGGTCGGGGTCGGGGTCTTCATGCCACCTTCGCAGGCTCGCTCGCGAGGATCTCCGCCAGATGCACCGGCCGCACCCCGGCGCGCAGCCGGGACAGCCCGCCGCCGATGTGCATCAGGCAGGACGAGTCGCCCGCGGTGATGATCTCGGCTCGGGTGTCGAGAATGCCGCGGATCTTGTCGGTGAGCATCGCGGTGGACGTGTCCGGGTTCTTCAGCGCGAACGTGCCCCCGAAGCCGCAGCACGACTCGGCCGCCGGCAGCTCCTCCAGCTGGATGCCGCGCACCGCGCGCAACAGCCGCAGCGGAGCGTCGCCGACGCCCAGCATCCGCAGCGAATGGCACGTCGGGTGGTAGGTGACCCGGTGCGGGTAGTGCGCGCCGACATCCGTCACGCCCAGGACGTTCACGAGGAACTCGGAGAGCTCGAACGTCCGGGCGGCCAGGTCGGCGGCGGCCGCGGCGAGGGCGGTGTCACCGCGGGCGGCGGCCAGCCCGGCGTACTGGTGCCGGACGGATCCGACGCACGAGCCGCTCGGCGCGACCACCGCCTCGTAGCCCTCGAACGCCGCAACGGTGCCGCGGACCAGGCGCAGCGCGTCGCGCCGGTAGCCGGTGTTGATGTGCATCTGGCCGCAGCAGGTCTGGGCCAGCGGCACGTCGACCTGGTGGCCGAGCCGTTCCAGCACGGCGACGGTGGCCTGACCGACGTCCGGGAACATGCCGTCCACCAGGCAGGTGACAAGCAACGCGACCCGCATGGGCTCAGTCTCCTCCCGGCCGGACCAGCACGGGGGCGGCGGCCGGCGCCGGGCGAGACCGCGCCGGGACGTACCGCGCCGGGTGGGTGGTCCGGCGCACCAGGGCGCGCAGCGCGTCCAGGCTGACGTCGCCGCCCCGCCCGCCGGGGCTGCTCAGCGCGCCGTGGGCCCGGGCCTGCACGAGGATGTTGCCGATCGCGGTGGCCTCGGCCGGGCCGGCGAGCACCGGGCGGCCGAGCGCGTCGGCGGTGAGCTGGCACAACAGCGCGTTGCGCGAGCCGCCGCCGACGATGTGCACGACGTCGACCCGGCGACCGGACAGCGTCTCGGCGGTGTCGATGGTCCGCGCGTACGCGGCGGCGAGGCTGTCGAGCACGCAGCGGACGATCTCCGCCGGCGCCGCCGGCTCCCGCTGCCCGCTGGCCCTGGCCGCGGCGGCGACGCGGGCCGGCATGTCGCCCGGCGGGAGGAACTGTGGGTCGTCCGGGTCGATGACCGGCCCGCCGGATGCCAGCGCGCCGGCCTGGCCGAGCAGGTCGGCGAGCAGCGCCGGTCGCTGGTCCGCGCGGGGGGCCCACTGGCGTAGGCATTCCTGCAGCATCCACAGGCCCATCACGTTGTGCAGGTAGCGGATGCGGCCGTCGACGCCGGCCTCGTTGGTGAACCCGGCGCGGCGGCTCGCGGTGGTCAGCACCGGCGCGTCGAGCTCGACGCCGACCAGTGACCAGGTGCCGCAGGAGATGTAGGCCCAGTTCTCGCCCTCGGCGGGCACGCCGACGACCGCCGAGGCGGTGTCATGTGAGCCCACCGCGGTGACGGCGGTCGATGTCGGCAGGCCGGTCTGCTCGGCGATCCCCGGGCGTAGCCCGCCGATGACCGTGCCCGGGGTGACAAGTGGTGCGAGCAGGCCAGGCTCGATACCGGCCAGTCGGGCGAGGGGGGCGGACCAGGTCTGGTCACGGACGTCGAGCAGGCCGGTGGTGGACGCGTTGGTCAGCTCGGCGACCTGGGCGCCGGTCAGCCAGTACCCGAACAGGTCCGGCACGAGCAGCAGCCGGGCGGCTCCGGCCAGGACCGCCGAGGTGCGGGGGCCGGGTTTCCCGGCACCGACCCCCGCACCGGCCTCGGCGGCGAGCTGGTAAAGCGTGGTGAAGGGCAGGAACTGCAGCCCGTTGGCGCGGTACAGCTCGTCGGGATCGCTGGCGGCGTGCACCGCGGCGATGACCGCCGGGCTCGTCCGGGCGTCCCGGTAGTGGTAGGGAAGACCGAGCAGCCGCCCGGCCGGGTCAAGCAGACCGTAGTCCACCGCCCAGGAGTCGATGGCGACGGAGCGGGGAACATCACCCGCCGCCGCGACCGCACGCAGGCCCTCGACCACCTCTGAGTACAGGTGGCCGAGGTCCCAGTGCAGTCCGTCCGGCAGCGCCAGCGGCGTGTTCGGGAAGCGGTGTGCCTCGGTCAGGTCAAGCCGGTCGGGGCGCACCCGGGCGGTGAGCACCCGGCCGCCCGACGCGCCGATGTCGACCGCTGCGACGAGTGTCAACGGAGGAACGCGGCGGCGACGCCGGCGTCGACGGGGATGTGCAGGCCGGTGGTCTGGGCGAGGTCGCCGCCGGTGAGGGCGAAGACGGCCGCCGCGACGTGGTCCGGCAGGACCTCCCGCTTGAGCAGGGTGCGCTGGGCGTAGAAGGCACCGAGCTCCTCCTCGGGCACCCCGTAGACGGCGGCCCGCTTCGCGCCCCAGCCGCCGGCGAAGATGCCGGAGCCGCGGACGACTCCGTCCGGGTTGACGCCGTTGACCCGGATGCCGTGCTCGCCCAGCTCGGCGGCCAGCAGCCGCACCTGGTGGGCCTGGTCGGCCTTGGCGGAGCTGTAGGCGATGTTGTTCGGCCCGGCGAACACGCTGTTCTTGCTGGCGATGTAGACGATGTCGCCGCCGGTGCCCTGGGCGATCAGGGTGCGGGCGGCGCGCTGGGAGACCAGGAAGGAGCCGCGGGCCATCACGTCGTGCTGCAGGTCCCAGTCGGTGACGGTCGTCTCCAGCAGCGGCTTCGAGATCGACAGGCCGGCGTTGTTCACCACGATGTCGACACCGCCGAAGGCCAGGGCGGCGGCGGCGAAGGCCTCGTCGATCTGGTCGGGGCTGGTCACATCGGCGGTCACCCACACCGCCCGGTCGGAGGTGCCGATCTCGGCGGCGACCTTCTCGGCGGCGCTGCCGTCACGGTCCGCGACGACCACGCAGGCGCCCTCGGCGGCCAGCCGGTGCGCGATCGCCCGGCCGATGCCCGAGCCGCCGCCGGTGACGAACGCGACCCGGGTGGCCAGCGGGCGCGGCAACGGCTGCCGGGCCAGCTTCGCCTCCTCCAGCGACCAGTACTCGATGCGGAACTTCTCGGCCTCGTCGATGGGCGCGTAGGTGGAGACGGCCTCCGCGCCGCGCATCACGTTGATCGCGTTGACGTAGAACTCGCCGGCGACCCGGGCCGTCTGCGCGTCGGCACCGAAGGAGAACATGCCGATGCCGGGGACGAGCACGATCGCCGGGTCGGCACCGCGCATCGCCGGGCTGTCGCCGGTGGCGTGCCGCTCGTAGTAGGCGCGGTAGTCCTCCCGGTAGGCGGTGTGCAGCTCCCCCAGCCGGGCGATGACGGTGTCGAGCGGGGCGTCGGGCGCGGTGTCGAGCACCAGCGGGCGAACCTTGGTGCGCAGGAAGTGGTCCGGGCAGGAGGTGCCCAGGGCCGCCAGGGCCGGGTGGCGGTCGTGGGCGAGGAAGTCCAGCACGACGTCGGTGTCGGTGAAGCGGCCGATCTGGTGGCGGTCGGTGCTGGCCAGGCCGCGGATCACCGGGGCGAGCTCGGCGGCGCGGCGGCGGCGCTCGGCCGGTGCCAGCGGGGCGTTGGCGGGCACCGGCGCGCCGAACGGCGCCGCCTTGCCTCGCTCGGCGATGAAGCGGGTCGCCGTCTCGATGATCTTCAGCGAGTTCGCCTCACAGGTCTCTGAGGTCGGCCCCCACGCCGTGATGCCGTGCCCGCCGAGGATCGCGCCGATCGCCTGCGGGTTGTCCCGGGCGATCGCCGAGATGTCGAGGCCGAGCTGGAAGCCCGGGCGGCGCCAGGGCACCCAGACCACCCGGTCACCGAAGCACTCGCGGGTGAGGCGTTCGCCGTCGGCGGCCGTGGCCAGCGCGATTCCGGCGTCCGGGTGCAGGTGGTCGACGTGCGCGGCCTCGACGAGCCCGTGCATGGCGGTGTCGATCGACGGTGCGGCGCCGCCCCGCCCGTGCAGGCAGAAGTCGAACGCGGCGACCATCTCGTCCTCGTGCTCCTCGCCCGGGTAGACGTCCACCAGGGCACGCAGCCGGTCGAGGCGCAGGACGGCGAGGCCGTCCTCGACGAGGGTGCCGAGGTCTCCCCCGGAGCCCTTCACCCACATCAGCTCGACGGGGCCGCCGGTGACCGGGTCGGTCGCGGCCCCCTTCGCGGAGGTGTTCCCGCCGGCGTAGTTGGTGTTCCGGGGGTCGGAGCCGAGCCGGTTCGACCGTTCCAGCAGGTCGGCGACCACGTCGGCGTGCTCACTCATGATCTTCGGGTTCCCTCCGCCAGGCGGCGGCTGGGCGGGTGACCCGCCGCCGCACCACCAGAATATGAAACGTTTCATGAGCGCTTTCAGTCAAGCGCCTGCGATCGGTTTCCTTGGGTCAGATCAGATCAGGTCAGGCGTTCCAGCCGGCCTGCTGGCCGCCCACCCGCTCGGCGACGACACGCTCGCCGTAACCGGACCGCCGGTAGGCGCCGACCGGGTCGGGGTCCAGGCCGTCCTCCGTGCGCAGCTCGGCGAGCAGCGGGCGGACGTCGGTGTTGTAGGCGTCCATCAGCACCGCGTTCGCGCCGAGCACGTCGCCCTCCAGCTGGGCGGCGCGCAGCGCGTCCCGATCCACCAGAAGCGCCTTGGCGGTTGCTTCCTGGACGTTCAGAACAGAGCGGATCACCGCCGGGATCTTCGCCTCGATGTTATGACACTGGTCGAGCATGAAAGCGATGCCGCTCGACAGGGAATCAGCCCGGACGATCTCGTACATGATGCGGAAGAGCTGGAACGGGTCCGCCGCGCCGGCCATCAGGTCGTCGTCGGCGTAGAAGCGGGAGTTGAAGTCGAACGCGCCAAGCCGACCGGCCCGCAGCAGGAAGGCGACGATGAACTCGATGTTCGTGCCCGGCGCGTGGTGGCCGGTGTCGATGCAGACCGTGGCGCGCGGGCCGAGCTCCACACAGTGTGCGTACGAGGTTCCCCAGTCGGGGACGTCGGTCGCGTAGAAGGCCGGTTCGAACAGCTTGTACTCCAGCAGCATCCGCTGGTGCGGGCCAAGCCGGTCGTACACCTCGCGCAGCGCCTCGGCGAGCCGGTCCTGCCGGTCACGCAGGTCGTCCTGGCCGGGGTAGTTGATGCCGTCGGAGAACCACAGCTTCAGGTCCCGGGAGCCGGTGGCGTCCATGATGTCGACGCAGTCGAGCAGGTGCCGCACCGCCTTGCGCCGAACCCGGGGATCCGGGTTGGTGACGCTGCCGAGCTTGTAGTCGTCGTCCTGGAAGACGTTCGAGTTGATCGCCCCGATACGCACACCCTGGTCGTGCGCGTATTTCGCCAGCTCGGTGAAGTCGTCCACCCGGTCCCAGGGAATGTGCAGGGCGACGCTGGGAGCGGAGCCGGTGAACCGGTGCACCTGAGCGGCGTCGGCGATCTTCTCCTGGGGCGTCCGCGGCACACCGGCCTGGGCGAAGACCTTGAACCTCGTCCCGGAGTTCCCGTACGCCCAGGACGGCGTCTCGATCTCCAGTGACCGCAGCGCGGCCCTCACATTCGCCGGGTTCGGCATGGTCAGCACTTTCCTTGCGTCAGGGATATCAGGCGGGCGGTCGAGTCGGGAGCATCAAAGGTTTCAGGGGCTTCGGGCGTGTCCAGGGGGTTGGTGGAGTCGAGGTGAAAGACCTCCGGAACAAGCTGCATCGCCTCGTCGGGCATATCCGTGCCGAGCTCGACGAAGAAATCAGCCATCTCGGCCTGCCAGCGGGCGTTGACCTCGCTCGCCGCCATCCGGGCCCGGGCCAGGGCCAGATCGTCCGTCTCGACATAGCCGATGACCAGGCCGTCCGGGCGGAGGAAAAGTGAGTAGTTGTGCCATCCGGCGGCGCTCAGTGCCGCGCGCATCTCGGGCCAGACGGCGCTGTGCCGGCGCGTGTATTCGGCCGTCCGTTCTGGTTTCACCTGCAGGCAGAAGCAGTAGCGACGCACTGGCGCAGCCTCCTTGGACGATCCGGGTTCCGCCGGGCCGAGCGGGCGGGCGGCCGAGCGGCCGGGCGGCGGCAGGGGCCGGCTCACCGGCCCGGCGGAACCTGGGGCTCGGCGTGCCTCAGAAGTCGAAGTCGCCGATGTTGGTCGAATCGAAGATCGTCGGCAGGCCGAGCACGATCTCGCCCTTCGCGCCGATCGTGTACTTGCCGAGCCGACCAGCTTGGAACGTTTCACCTTCGGCGCCGGTGATCTGGCCGGACGCGAGCGCGACGCCGGCGTACGCGGCGAGGTAGCCGATGTCAGCCGGGTTCCACAGCGCGAACTGCTTGACCGTGCCGTCGTTGACGTACTGGCGCATCTGGTTCGGCGTGCCGAGACCGGTGATCACGACCTTGTCCTTGTAGGACGAGGTACTCACATAACGCGCCGCGGCGGCGATACCGACGGTCGTCGGCGACACGATCGCCTTGAGGTTCGGGTACGACTGCAGCAGGCCCTGGGTCTGCTGGAACGAGGTCTGGTCGTCGTCGTTGCCGTAGGCGATCTTCACGAGCTTGATCTTGCTGTTCTCCGGCTTGGCCAGCTCGGTCTTCATCACGTCGATCCAGGCGTTCTGGTTCGTCGCGTTCGGCGTGGCGGAGAGCACCGCGATCTCGCCCTCGCCGCCGATCTGCTCGCTGGTCATCTTCACCAGGGTCTGGCCGATGCCCTCGGCGGTCGCCTGGTTGATGAAGACGTCCCGGCAGTCGGCCGAGGCGTCGGAGTCGAACGCCACGATCTTGATGCCGCTGTCACGGGCCTGCTTCAGCGACGGGCAGACCGCGTTCGGGTCGTTCGCCGCGATCGCGATGACGTCCTGCTGCTGCTGGATCAGGGTGTTGATGTAGCTGACCTGCGACGACGCGGAGGCGTCGTTCGGGCCGACCAGCTTGTACTCGCCCTTGAGCTCGCCCAGGGCCTCCTTGCCGCCACCGGTCTCGATATCCGAGTACGGGTTGTTGAGCTGCTTGGGCAGGAAGGCCATCCGGACGTCCGACTTCAGCTCGGCGTTCGGGTTGGCGGTCGCGGCGCTGCCACCGGCTGAGGTGGCCTCGCTGTCGTCCTTCGACGTGCCGCCACAGGCGGTTAACGCAACGGCCACCACGGCCACCGCCGCGCTCAGGACCACCGCCCGTGACCTGCGGACACCGCTGACGCCGCTGGCCGACGTCCGGCGACGCGACCGGAACCGGGACGACTCCGGTGACATGGATTCCTCTGACATGAGCTGTTGTCCCTTTTTCTCAGTGAGGGAGCCGCTGACTGCGGACTCCGGGAGATCTGCGGCTCGCTCGGGCTGTCGGGGAGCCACTCGGGCCACCGGGGAGCCACTCGGGCCACCGGGGAGCCGCTCGGGCTACCGGGGAGCGGCGGCCAGGGGCGGGCTACCCGTTGGGTGGCTGTGCCGGCGCCGGAACCGGTCGGTGCCGGTGCGGACGGCCTGGGTCACGTTGGGCAGCAGGACGGAGGCGACGAGCAGCGCGCCGACGACGATGTTGAGGGCCTCGTTGGAGACGTCCGACAGGCGCAGTGCGTTCTGGAGCGAGGCGAGCAGGACCACCCCGCCCAGCACACCCGGCAGCGTTCCGCGCCCGCCGAAGATGGAGACCCCGCCGAGCAGGACCGCCGCGACGACCGCCAGCTCCAGCCCCGAGCCGTTGTCGGCCCGTGCGCTGGAGTAGCGCAGCGTCCACAGCACACCGGCGAGGCCGGCGACCGCGCCGGTGGCGACGTACAGCCAGAACTTCAGCATCGGGATGCGGACGCCGGCGAACCGGGCTGCCTGCTCCCCCGCACCGGCGGCGAACGTCCAGCGGCCGATCGGGGTCGCGTGCAGGAGCACGCCGAAGACCACAGCAAGTGCCACGATGGTGATCGCGACGTTGGGTATCGACGTGCCGTCGATGGTCCCGGTGACCCACGAGGTGTAGCTCGACGGGAAGTCCGCGACCGCGGTGTCACCGAGCACCACGAACGCGAGGCCCCGGTAGAGGGCGAGCGTGCCGATGGTGACGGCCAGCGACGGCAGCCCGAGCGCGGTGACGAACAGGCCGTTCACCGCCCCGAGCGCCGCGCCCAGCAGCACGCACAGCGGGATGATCGTCTCGATGGTCAGGCCCTGGTTCCACAGGTAGCCCATCACCGCGCTGCTCAGGCCGAGCACGCTGGCCACCGACAGGTCGATCTCCCCGGTGGCGATGACGAAGGTCATGGGCAGTGCGATCAGCACGATCGGCAGCAGGTCGAGGACCAGGAAGGTGAAGTTCCGCGACGACCCGAAGTTGTCGACGAACACCGAGGCGAGCACGATGACGAGCGCCGCGAGCGCGATCACCGCCACGTCCCAGCTGGCGAGCCGGGCGAGCACCGCCGCCACCGGACGCACCGGGCCGCCCGGACGCACCGCACGTTCCGCACGTTCCGGCGCGCCGGGCCGCCCGGGCGCGGAGGCGCCAGCGGACACAGGCACGTCGGCGGACACGTCAGCGGACATTCGAGCCCTCCTTCTTCAGCGCCGCCGCGACCCGCAGGGCGATCAGCCGGTCGATCCCGATGGCGAGCAGGATCAGCGCCCCGACGATGGCCTGCTGCCAGAACTGGTTGATGTTGAGGACGGCGAGCGCGCTGCTGATCGTGGTCAGCAGGAGCGCGCCCAGCGCGGCGCCCCAGACGGTGCCGACGCCACCGGCGACGGCGACACCGCCGACGACCGCCGCGGCCACCACGTTCAGCTCGTAACCGTTGCCGGCGGAGGCGTCGATCGTGCCGAACCGGGCGGCGAACAGGACTCCGGCGAGCCCGGCCAGGGTGCCGCTGACGACGAAGGCGCCGAGCAGCCGCCGGCCGACCGGGATGCCGGCCAGCCGTGCCCCCGGCGGCGAGGAGCCCATCGCGTAGAGCTGCCGGCCGACCGGGTAGTTCCGCAGGACCACACCGACGACCACCATCACGATCAGCGCGATGACGACGAGGTACGGCACACCGAGCAGGCTCGCCGTCCCCAGCTTCAGGAACCCGCCGGGCAGCTCGTCGGCGTAGATCTGCTCGCCGTCGGCCCACAGGTAGGCGACACCGCGGAACATGTACAGCGTGCCGAGGGTGACGACCAGCGCCGGGACGTTGCCGAACCGGACGAGCAGCCCGTTGACGACGCCGCAGCAGGCACCGACCGCCATCCCGAGCAGGAGCGCGAGCACGACCGGCAGCCCGGGATGGTCGGAGAGCACCGTCCCGGCCGCGTAGGCGGACAGGCCCAGGATGGACCCGACCGACAGGTCGACGCTTCGGGTGATCATGACCACCGTCTGGCCGACGGCGAGCACGGCCACGATCGCCGCACCGAGCAGGATGTCCCGGATGCTCTGGGAGTGCACGAACGCCGGGCGCACCCCGGCCGTCACCGCGACCAGCACGGCGAGCGCGAAGACAATGCTGATCTCCCGGGCGGTCAGCACCCTGCGCAGCGCCGACCGCCGGGCGGCGGTCCGCCCGATCCGCGGATGAATGTCCTGCATGGTGGTCACCGCGAAACCTCCAGCTCCGGTGCCGGTCCCGATGTCGCCGTCGCTGCCGTCGCTGCCGTCGCCGCTGTGGCCGCTGTGGCCGCCGGCTGCAGCCCCTGGCCGACCGCGGCGAACATCACCGACTCCTCGGTGGCCTCGTCTCGGTCGAGCTCCCGTACCAGGCGGCCCTCGCGCATGACCAGCACCCGGTCGGCCAGGCTGAGCACCTCGGGCAGTTCGGAGGAGACCACGACGACGGCCACACCGTCGGTGGCAAGCCCGGTGATCAGCCGGTGGACCTCGGCCTTGGTCCCGACGTCGATACCGCGGGTGGGCTCGTCGATGATCAGCACCCGGGGCATCGTCGCGAGCCACTTGGCGAGCACGACCTTCTGCTGGTTGCCGCCGGAGAGCGTCGACACCGCGTCACTGAGCCGGTGGTACTTGGTCTGCAGCCGGGTGGTCCACTCCTCGGCCGAACGCCGCTCGGCTCCGCCGAGCAGCAGGCCCACCCGGGCCAGCGAGCCGGCCCGCGGCAGGGTGACGTTGCGCTGGATGGAGGCGTCCATGACCAGCCCCTGCAGGCGGCGGTCCTCCGGGACGAGCGCGAGGCCGGCGGCCATCGCGGCCCGCGGCGAGTTCGCCCGCAGCCGCTGACCACCCACCCGGACGGTGCCGCGATCGCGGCGGTCGACACCGAAGACGGCCTGCACCACCTCGGACCGGCCCGAACCGACCAGACCGGCGAGCGCCACGATCTCCCCCGACCGGACGGTGAACGACACGTCCTCGAAGACGCCGTCCCGGCCGAGCCCCTCCACCTGCAGCATGACCTCGCCGGGGGCCGCGGTCCGCTGTGGGTGCAGGGCCGACAGGTCGCGGCCGACCATGCGCCGCACGATCTCGTCGACGTCGAGGTCGGCCATCAGATCGGTGGAGACGTGCTGGCCGTCGCGCATCACCGTCACCCGCGCGCACAGTGCGGTGATCTCCTCGAAGCGGTGCGAGATGAAGACGATGGCCGTCCCCTGCTCCAGCAGTGACCGGGCTACCGCGAACAGGCGCTCGACCTCGACGCTGGTCAGCGCGGCGGTCGGCTCGTCCATCACCAGCACGCGGGTGTCCATCGACAACGCCTTGGCGATCTCGACGATCTGCTGGTCCGCGATCGAGAGCCCGCGCGCCGGCCGGGCCGGGTCGATCTCGACGCCGAGGCGGGCGAACAGATCGGCGGCGGTGCGCGCGGCCCGGTGGCGGTCGATCATCCCGAACCGGCCGCGCGGCGGACGGGTCATGGCGATGTTCTCGGCGACCGAGAGGTCCGGGAACAGCGTCGGCTCCTGGTAGATGACCGCGATCCCGGCGGCCCTCGCGTCAGCCGGTGACCGCAGGTCGAGCGGCTGCCCGGCCAGGTCGATCGAACCGGTGTCGGGGCGGTGCACGCCCGCGAGCATCTTGACGATCGTCGACTTGCCGGCCCCGTTCTCACCGACCAGGGCGTGCGCCTCGCCGGCGTAGACCGGGATGGACACGTCGCGGACAGCCGCGACCGCGCCGAACGACTTGCTGACGTTGTGGACGTGCAGCAACGGACCCGTCGAGTCGGGAGGCATCTTTCCCCCGGTTAGTGAAAGGTTTCAAAGTGGTTGCTGCAAGCTAGCTGTAGTGCTAGATCTGTGTCAAGCGTCATACAAGGTCGGTTAGCTGGTAGCTTTGTGGTGCTTATAGCCATCTGCCGTTTACCTTCCGTGGCATCGTCCGGCCTCCGACGGCGGAGCGATGGACTTGGGACGGTTCACGCCGACTGGTATGTTTTGCACGTTTCAAGGAGGATGTCGTGGCGGACGAAGAGCCGACGCCGGTTGACCCGGCGGCCCCGGCGCGCCCCGCCGCCCGGCGCGCCCCCGGCGTCAAGGACGTCGCGGCGGCCGCGGAGGTCTCGCTCGGCACCGTCTCCAACGTCCTGAACCGGCCGCAGCTGGTCAGCCCGCGAACGCGGCAGAAGGTCGAGCAGGCCATGGCCGACCTCGGCTTCGTCCGCAACGAGTCCGCCCGGCAGCTGCGCGCCGGCCACAGCCGCAGCCTGGCCTACGTGATGCTCGACGCGGCGAACCCGTTCTTCACCGACGTCGCCACCGGCATCGAGGAGGTCGCCGCGGCGGCCGACCTGGTGGTCTTCCTCTGCAACAGCGGCGAGGACGCCGGCCGCGAGGCGCGCCACCTCGATCATCTGCAGCAGCACCGCGTGCACGGCATCCTGATCACTCCGGTGAACGCGGCCGACGAACGGCTGAGCCGCCTCCAGGAGCAGGGCACCCCGGTGGTCCTCGTGGACCGCACCGCCGGGGCCTTCCACGGCTGTTCGGTCTTCGTGGACGACGTCCTCGGCGGCGAGCTCGCCGTGGCCCATCTGATCGAGCACGGCCACGAGCGGATCGCCTTCGTCGGCGGGCCGGGCACGCTCAGCCAGGTGCGCCAACGCCGCGCCGGCGCACTGCGCGCGCTGGAGAACGCGGGCCTGCCGCCCGACCGCCTGATCGACCTGTCCACCAGCGCGCTCACCGTCGCCGAAGGCCGCGGCGCGGCCGAGCGGCTGGCCGGGCTGCCGGCGCAGCGCCGGCCCACCGCCGCCTTCTGCGCGAACGACCTCGTCGCGCTCGGCCTGCTCCAGATGTGCGTCCGGCTCGGCATCGCGGTGCCCGACGACTGCGCCATCGTCGGGTACGACGACATCGACTTCGCCGCCGCGGCGACGGTTCCGCTGACCTCGGTACGCCAGCCGCGCCGGCTGCTCGGCTCCACCGCCGCCGAGTTGCTGCTCGACGAGGCGAACAACCCTCGGCATCAGCACCAGCAGGTGCAGTTCACCCCGGAACTGGTCGCCCGCGCGTCAACACTCGGTTATCCGGCGCAGCCGCGCACGAGCGCGAGCACGAGCACGAAGAATCCCGACGCCCTGGCAGTCTGAGCCGCGACGCGCGTCCGGCATGGCACCGGCCGGGGCGGCGTCAGGCCAGGGCGGCGTCAGGCCGGGGACTGCTGCGGGTGCGGGACGGATGGGCAGGTGGGCCGGTGGGCGTCGATCCAGGCGTCCACCACGGCCCACTGCAGGGTGAGCCAGTCCGTCCGTTCCGCACGGGCGGTCGGCAGCCTGCCGGCCGGGAACCACCACCAGCGCATCGTCATGGGTGTCGCCAGGGGCAGGGCCCGCCAGAGAAGCCCCGGGCTGACCAGACCGTCCAGGCCCGTGTGGGCGACCACCACCGTCCCAGCAACGGTGCCCGGGTCCAGCGCGGCGAGCACTCCGGCCGAGCGCGGCGGGAGCACATGGGTGAGGTTCTCCGCCACCTCGGCCCGCACGCTCTGCCCGCGCCGGCGCAGGCCCGCGATCACGCGGCGGCGACGCCGGACGGTGAAGTTCGCCCCCTCAGGGAAGATCACCAGGGCATCGCCGGCGGTCAGCCCGCCCGCCAGGGTGTTGATCCGGGCCACCGCGGTGGCGTCGGCGCCGTCGGCCCCGGCCCGCAGGAAACAGGCGCCGAGCCGGCCGAGCAGGATGTCTATCCCCGGATCGAGCTGGAGCGTGCCGAGCAGGACGACCCGCGGCGTGCGCCGGTAACGGTTGGCGACCAGATCGATGAGCGCGAACGAGTCGCCGGCGCCGGCATGCCTGCTGGCGACCAGCACGGGTCGACCGGCGCAGTCGAACGACCCCGCGGGCGGCTCCTGCACCGCCAGCCGGAACCGCATCAGCCGGCCCGCGGCCGCCATGAGAAACGCCAGCGTCGCACGCAGCAACGCGAGATTGGCCTGCTCCCACCGCGTGCGCAGCAGTGGACGAACCAGCCATAACCCGAATCCGATGATGATCACGACCATCTCGGCGACCAGGTAGACCGCGGCGAGCGCGGCGGCCCGGCTCAGCCGCAGCCGCCGGTCCAGCGGCACGCCGGCCAGGCCCAGCACCGTGACGGCGGCACCGAGCATTGCTCCCACGACGGCGAACAGGACGAACAGGGGGTCGATGAGAAGGCGGCGCACAGCGCGCGGCGGCACCCTCACCTCGCGCTCACCTCGCGCTCTTCGCGTTCACCTCGCGCCGGCTCGGCGGCAGCCTGGGGCCGGCCGACCGGCGCGGGCCGTTCGAGGTAGGCGGCGGTGGCCTCGCGGGCCCGTTCGATCCGGCGACGGACACCGGAAGCCGACCGGTAGCGCAGTCCGAGCAGCGGTGCCCCGTTCCCGTCACCGACCGGCAGGACGTGCACCGTCACCCCCGCCGGCAGGTTGGCCATCGCATCGGCGAAGCCGCGGCGCCGGGCGATCTCAAAGGCGACCAGCCCCGCCTCCCACGGCCAACGGCCTGGCCGCAGTGGCCGCTCGATCCTTCCGACGTGCAGCACGTACACCGTGCGCGCGCCAAGGGACACCGCCCGGCCCACCGGCGTGCTGTCGATCAGACCCCCGTCTACGTAGTGCTCGTCATCGATCCGCACCGGCGGCAGCAGCGCGGGCACGGCACAGGAGGCCAGTACCGCATCGACCAGCGGCCCGGCACCGAACCAGTGCGCCGCCGCCCGTTCGATGCTCGCGGCCACGCATTGGAAGCGCACCGGCAGCTCCTCGAACGTGGCGGGTAGCTGCTGGCGCAGCAGCAGCCGCAGCGGGGCGTTCGAGTGCAGGTAGCCATGCTGGACGACCGTGGCCAGACGCTTCGCCGGACCGCCCGCGAAGATTTCCGAGCTGCCCAGGTCCGACCACAGCTCGGTCAGTCGATCGAGCGCGCCGACCGTCGGGTCGGCGGCGACCGCGGCGCCGTTGATGGCACCGACCGACGTCCCGACGAGCAGATCGGGCCGGCATCCGGCCTCCAGCAGCGCCCGGAGCATGCCGACCTCCGCGGCGCCGAGCATCCCGCCGCCGCCGAGCACGAAGGCGACCGGGCCCGCTGCGGCCGCCGACGGACCCGCTGCGGCCGCGGGCAGAATGGTCGTCACCGAACGCTGCTACCCACGCGATCGCACGGCGAATCCAGAAACCACTTCGGGCCAGGCGTCAGGCTCCCCTGCCGTAGCGGTCCCGCTGTGGCGCCGGACGGCACGCCATCCACCGCAGCCGCGCGAGGGTGCAGCGGGCCGGGGTGGCGAACATGGTCACCGCCCGCATGACGGACGGCTCCACGGCGCGGATCGGCTGCGTCCACCGGACGGTGACGAAACCGAGCAGGCCGCCTTCGTCCGGCATGGGAATCACCATCGCGGAGCCGATCTTCAGCCGATCCACCCGCTCGTTCGGGATAAGGGGGGTACCCGCGGGATCCGGGACGAACAGCGGGGCCCGCAGCTGCGACAGCGCGCGCAGCGCCGCCTCGTCGTCGGGCGTGGCCCGGGCCCCCACCTTCGTCATCGGCTCGGTCCCCGGTGCGACCGACCAGCCGGCCGCCTCGAACACGGTCGCGCCCGGAATCTTCGCCATCATCACTCCGACCGCGTCCGCGCCGACGAGGGCACGTATGACGTCGGCTATCAGGGTGGCCGCGGCGGGCAGGTCGTCGGGATGCCAGAACTGGTCGAGGCGTTCCAGCCCGCTCGCGGCCTGCTCGCCCATCATCCGGTCCCGGCGCGCCTCGCACAGCCGCATCGTCTGGGCGGCGAGGTTGCCCAGCGCATGCCGCTGGCCGGGGGCCAGCTGGCGAGGCATCCGGTCGGCGACGCACAGCGCACCCAGCACATGCCCGTCGGATGTCCGTAGCGGCGCCGCGGCGAAGAAGCGCACCGGAGCGGTCGGATCGGATTCGACCAGGTGCGCGAAACGCACATCTCGTGCCGCGTCGGCGATCTCCAGGTATTCGCCGGACGAGACCGCATGGGCCACCACACCCGACCGGCCGGGAATGCTGGAGATCTGCCGGCCATGACTCGATTTGAACCACTCCCGGTCGGCGTCGACGAACACCACATGGGCGTTGGCGCAGTCCGCGATCTGGGCGGCGAGCACGACCACCTCGTCGAACTCGGGCTCCGCGGGCGTGTCCAGGATGTGATAGCGCCGCAGCGCCGCCAGCCGGGAGTCCTCATCGGCCGGGACGGGCGCGGGGAGACCACCCAGTGCCCAGCGGTCCTGGAGGCGCGGTGTGACGCCGCGGGCCGCCGCGTGTTCGTCACCGGTATCCGTCCTGGCTGCCGAGGTGGCCCGGGCTGGCTTCCCGTTCGGCGAGACCTGCCCGTTCCGGGAGGCCGGCCCGTTCCGGGAGGCCGGCCCGTTCCAGGAGGTCTGCCCGTTCCGGGGGGTCTGCGCGGTCGGGGATGCCCGCCGGTCTGGGCTGTCCGGCCCAGGCCCCGCGGCCGGAGCCGAACGACTGCCGGCGGCGAGCAGTGGGGTCAGCTCCCGCGCGGGCAACGGCACCGACACCGCGTAGCCCTGCAGGACGTCACAGCCGAGCTCGGTGAGGATCCGCTCGCTCGACTCGTCCTCGATGCCCTCGCCGACCACGCGCAGGCCGAGGCGGTGCCCCAGGTCGACCACCGACCGCACGATCGCCATGTCCGGGAGGCTGCCCTGGGCGTCCACGACGAAGCTTCGGTCGATCTTGATCTCGTCGAAGGTCAGCGCCTTGAGGATCTCCATGGAGTTGTAGCCGGTCCCGAAATCGTCCATCGACAGCTTCACGCCGGAGACCCGCAGCTCGCTGAGCATCGCGGCGGCCCGGGCCGGCTGGGAGACCAGCGCGTTCTCGGTGATCTCAAGCGTGAGCACGTCAGGGGGGAGGTCGTAGGCAGCCAGCCGCCCGGCGACCACCTTCGGGAGCGCGTCGACGACCAGTAGCCGGGGCGACAGGTTCGCCGAGACGGCCACCGGTATCCCCTCCGCCCGCCAGCGCGCGCACTGGTGCAACGCCTCGTCGAGCTCCCACCAGGTCAGCTCGACGATCAGCGAGGAACGTTCGGCCATCGGCAGGAACGATCCGGGCGGAAGCAGCCCACGGGACGGATGGCGCCAGCGCATCAGCGCCTCGACCCCGACGATCTGCCCGGTCGCCGCCTGCGCCATCGGCTGGTAGAAGAGCTCCAGCTCGCCCTGGTCGATCGCGGAACGCAGCTCGGCGTGCAGCGCGAGCTCCCAGGGCCGCACCGCGGCCATCCCGGTCGTCCACACCCCGACCCGTTCGCCGCTGCGCCTGGCGTCGGCGAGCGCGGCGTCCGCGCACGACAGCAGCTCGATGACCCGCTTCCCGCAGGCGGGCGCCGACGTGAGACCCGCCGTCGCCTCCACCTCGACATCCACACCGCCGATCCGCAACCGGCCGTCGAGTTGCCGCAGGACGTCCCGGCCGAGGTCGGCGAGCGCCGGATCGGCTGTCTCCGGCCCGGGTGACGCCCAGCCGGCCCCGGCCGCCCCGGGCGGAGCCGGCTCACCGGGCAGCAGCAGTGCGAACTTGTCCCCGCCCAGCCGGGCGGTGAGCAGCGGCGGTGGCCTGACCAGGCGGAGCCAGCGGCCGAACGTCCGCAGGACGTCGTCACCCGCCTCGTAGCCGAACGCGGTGTTGATCTCCTTGAAGTGGTCGAGGTCGACGACCATCAGCACGGTCTGGCATCCCGCCGCTGATCTCCCGGCGATGAGCGGATCAGCCGCCTGGATCAGCCCGGGGCGGCTCGCCAGCGCCGTCAGGGAGTCGGTGAAGGTGCGGGTGCGCCCCCACCGGAAGGACCCGTGGGCCAGCGGTCCGGCGGCCAGCACCCCCAGGACACTGCCGACCGCGGCGAGCGGGTACTCCGTGAGACGCCCTTGCACGCTGAAAACACCCAGAACGAGGGCCGTCATGACGATGCTCTGCGCCATGACGACACCGAGCCGGTTCCACGCGAGCCCGGCCTGGCCGCCCGCCCATGGGAACCAGAACAGCAGGGTGATGGCCAGCTCGTCGGATCCCGCCATGGCCAGCATGACCGCCACCACGGAGGTCATCCCGACGCACGAGGCCAGGGTCAGCCGCCGGAGCCACCACGCCGGCGCGACGCACGTCGCGGCCACGGTGACTGCCCCGAGGCTGGCCGCCGCCAGGGCGCCGGGTCGCAGGTAGTTCGGGGAGCCGGGCATGACCGCCAGCAACAGCAGGAAGATCGACCCGATCAGCGGCGGACCGACGAAGAAGGCGCGATCGCCGGCGGCCCTGTCAGGAACCGCGCCGTGAGTCCACAGCCAAGCCACACACCCCCTCTACCCGGCACCGGCCTGGTAGAGCACGCCACCCCGCACCCCTTCAACAACCCGTACCGACGCCATTCGAACACGAAGCGCGATCGTCAGACCTGCGCGCTTTCTCCGGACCGGGCATCGTGGGAGGCCAGGTATCGAAGGAGGCAAGCCCTTGGAAGACGGGGGCATCACGACCCGATCAGACCGAACACCGCGGATGGGCGACTCGCGCAGAGCCGGCTCGAACAGAGCCGATTCACACAGAGCTGACGCCGCGGGAGGTGCGAGTGCCGTCGCCGGCACTCAGGTCCGGCCGGTCGCCGAGCGGACCTTCCGTGTTCTGTTTGTGCCGGTCCTGACGTTGCTCGCGCTGTCGGTCGCGGGCCAGCTGGCGCTGTCCGGCCAGCCTCGTCTGATCGCGCAGGCGGCCACCATCCTCCCCTGCAGCGTGCTGACGACGTCCTTGGCGATCATCGGAATCGTGCGCACCCGGGGGGGTGGACCGGCGCTGGCGGCTGCTCGTCGCGGCCGGCCCGCTGTCCTCGATTCCCGCCGCCGTCGAGTGGACGATCCAGTACTCCTCCGGCAATCCGATGACGCTCAAGTTCACGCCGATCGAAGCCCTGTTCCTGCTCGCCCCGATTCTCACGACCGTCGGCCTGATCTGCATGCCGGCGGCGCCGGTGGCCGACGGCCGGCCGACCCGGGCACCTCCACAGCACGCCACCCGCTGGACCCCGCGCTACTCCCACACGATCATCACCCTGGACAGTCTCCTGATCGTCCTGTCGATGCTCCTGATCGCCTGGTACGCCCAGCTGCGGGACCTCACCCGCACGGTGGTCAGCGGGACGTCGTTCGTCATCGCCGTCGCCTTCGTCCTCACCGCGGCGATGATGCTGGTCGTCCTGATCCTGGTGGCCGCGTTCCGCCAGCCGCACAACGGCCGCGCGCTCGCCCTGCTCGCCGGCGGCATCATCGCGACCGCGGTCTCCGAGACGGCGCTGGTCCGGCTCAGCCTGCCCGGCGAGGTCGACGTGCGGGCAACCGTGCAGCAGTGGATCGGTGCCGCTGCCGGCCCGCTCCTGGTCGCCTTCGCCATGATCGCCCCCGAGCGGGCGCCCGCGCAGCCCCCGCTGCGGGGCAGTGGGACAGCGCCGACCAGTCGCCGCCGCCGGCGACCCGAGATCCGCCCCTGGCTGCACGCCTACCTGCCCTACCTGCCGCTCAGCCTCGCCGCCTCCCTCGTACTGGCGACGGCTCTGCGCGACGGTGCGCTACGCGACCTCCCGCTGTACCTGGCGATCGGACTCGCCGCGCTGGTCAGCCTCCGGCAGATCGTCAGCGTCACCGAGAACCGCCGGCTCGTCGCCGACGTGAAGCTGGCGCACCATCGCCTCCAGTACCAGGCGGACCACGACGGACTGACCGGGCTCGCCAACCGCGCCCTGTTCACCCGGGAACTCGAACACGCGGTCGCCACCCATCAGGACCACGGCCGGCCGGTGGTCGTCCTCTTCTGCGACATCGACCATTTCAAGACCGTCAACGACACCCACGGCCACCACGCCGGCGACCAGCTCCTGCGTACGGTCGCGGCCCGGCTGCACACCGCCGTGCGCCAGGACGACCTCGCCGCCCGCCTCGGCGGTGACGAGTTCGCCGTCCTGCTCGCCGACTCCGGCCCCGACCCCGACACCAGCCCGCGCGTCGCCGGCGAGCAGTGCGCACGGCGCATCAAGGCGGCCATGGCCAAACCGGTGGCACTCTCGGGCCACACCGCGCAGATCCAGATCAGCATCGGCCTCGCCCTGGCCGACGGCCAGCCCACCAGCGCCGAACATATCCTGCATCAGGCTGACACCGCGATGTACCACTCGAAGCGCCGTCGCAAGGAGAAGAACGGAAGCTCCCGGTCGGTGCACCCTGGTTAGGGACGTCCCGGTCGCATCCCCTCAGCACGCCCTCCGCAGGTACGCCCTCGCCGGGCGCCGCCTTCACCTCCGCGGGCGCACGTGGACATCCACGTAGTTCTACGGATGCGGGTCATCGGCCTTCTCATCGAAGCTGACCGGGAATCCAGGAGATCTTAAGGAATAGCCAAGCCTCGCTGCCGGCCCAGGCTCTTCCCTCAGGTCGACGGATGCGCAGAGTCGTCGCACAGTCGCGCGTCTCTACCACCAGCCAGCGCTTTGGGAGGCAAGTTGATGAAAATCAGCGGATTATGGTCGGGCCGCCGTCGAGGTAGGCGCCTGATGGTCACCATCGGCGCGATGTGCACCCCGCTTCTGCTCCTCGTGGCTGCCCCCTCCGCATCCGCCACCATGGCGCCGGTATCGCTGCCGATCGACGAGGCCGCGCACCCTGACACCACCATGGAGTGGTGGTACTTCACCGGCCACCTCCAGGGCACCGACGTCTTCGGCAAGAAGCACGAGTACGGGTTCGAGGTCACCCACATCCGCCTCGACGCGCTCGCGACCGAGCCGGTGGCAGCCGCCTACAACGGGCACCTCGCGATCAGCGACATCACCCGTGGCACGTTCACGCAGAACATGTCAATGGTGGGCCTGCAGCCGGACGTCGTGCCCAGCGGCGGCGGTTTCAACAACACCGTCGGCACGACGCACATGGACGGCAAGAACGGTGTGAACCACCTCTTCGCCGGCTTCTCGGACCTCAGCTACTCGTCGATCAACCTCACGCTGACGCAGTCCACCCCGACCGCGTTGCACGGTGACGCCGGGGTGATTCCCTACGGCCCGTTCGGCGAGTCGGCGTATTACTCGCAGACCAACCTGAAGGTCAAGGGGACGCTGTGGGACCACGGCGTGCTGGTAAACGTGACAGGTATCGCCTGGCAGGACCACCAGTGGGGCGACTTCGCCCCCGGCACCGGCGGCTGGGACTGGTTCGCCATCCAGCTCTCGAACAACACGCAGTACATGCTGTACTTCATCAAGGACGAGAACGAGCAGATCGTCGAGACGGTCGGCACCCTCGTCAAGGCCGACGGCAGCACCGTCAAGCTCAACCCGACCCAGGTCAGTGAGACCCCGTTGGGCACCTGGACCAGCCCACACACGGGGTACACCTACGACYCGAAGTGGACCGTCACCGTACCCGGCGGGACGCTGACCATCACGCCCAAGCTTCTTGACCAGGAGCTGTCGATCTCGGGTCTGTCGAACGGGTCGTACTGGGAAGGCGCGTCCAGCGTCACCGGCACCATCAACGGCCAGGCCGTCACCGGCCAGTCGTACGTGGAGCTGACGCCGACCTACACCATGTTCCAGCGCGGCTTCGTCTTCGATCTGATCAGGGACGCGCTCGGCCTGTAGTCGCCGAGCAGCCGGGGCGGGGACACGAACCAGGCCGGACCGACCGTCACGGTCCGGCCGTCACGGACCCCCGCCCCGGCACATCGCGCTCATGTGCCGTCGACATCGAGAATGATCGTCTGCGGGCCGACGTTCACGCTTTCGACCAGCATGTGGGCGCGGAAACGACCCGTCTCGACCCGGGCGCCCAAGGCGCGCAGCCTCTCGACGACGGCCATGACCAACGGCTCGGCGATCTGCGCCGGCGCGGCGTCCTGCCAGCCTGGACGCCGGCCGCGGCTGGTGTCCGCGTAGAGAGTGAACTGGCTGACGACCAGTACGGGCGCGTCGATCTGCGCGGCCGACCGTCCGCCATCCAGAATCCGCAGATTGTGGATTCTGCTCGCGAGCTTCTCGGCGGTTGCCGTGGCATCGGTGTGGGTGACGCCAACCAGAACCAGCAGGCCGTTCTCCACCGAGCCGACGACATCTCCGTCGACGGTGACCGACGCGCGGCTGACCGTCTGCACCACCGCCCGCATGACCTTCAGTCTGACATGTCCGCACCGAGGACCTCGTTGGCGAAACGAGTGTTGGCGGACAGCCCTTCGAACGGCGGGCTCGCGGCATCCTCGGTGGCCAGCAGATCGGGCTGATCCCCGAAGCGCAGCGGCGACACCGGATCGGTCGGCTCGGCGCCGGCCCCGACCGCGGCCAGTGCACCACCAGGCGCTCTTCCCACCGGGCCACGCGCACGAGTGATGCGCCCGCCGGCGAAACCCGCCCCGAGCCCCGCGGCCAGCAGCAGGGCTGACCGGACCCGTCCGGTCCGACGGCCCAGGTCACTCCGATGGTTGACGTCACTCCGGCCGCCGAGGTCACTCCGACGATCCGGGTCACTCCGACGGCCCTGGTCACAGGGCCTCCGCGGCCCAAAAGCCATCATCGGCGGAACCTCCCACGTCGCGGCCCGGCGTCCTGCACCTGACGCAGGTCTGTTCGGAAGTCCCCGGGCGTAAACGCAGCCCACGGGAGACCGCCGACCAGCAGCCCGATCGCCCTGACCTGCCCCGATGGGATACCCCACGCCCCGGTCTGGTCGATATAGTCCGCGAACTTCGAACTGACAGTTCTGCGACCAGCACCACCAGGTGGGGGGCTTCCTGTGCACACGCCGCGTACCGCCGCGCCAGGAGAGGGGCACGACGCCCCTAGTCGTGCCGTCGGCACCGGCCCGTCTCGGGGCCGACGGCGAGGATTACGCACGTCGGTGACTGCCACCGCGCTCGCGGTGACAGTGATGGTCGCAGGCGCCTGCACGGGCAGCGGAGCGGACAAGAACGGCGGTGGCACCGCATCGGCGTGCACGTCACCGGGGGTGACCCAGGAGGCCGTCAAGGTCGGGGTCCTTTACCCGGACACCGGGCCTTTCTCGTCGTCATTCCAGGGATTTCGCGGCGGGATCACGGCCCGCTTCGCACTCGAGAACTCCCGCGGCGGGGTCCACGGCCGCGAGATCAGCACCATCTGGGCGGATGACCAGGCGTCCGCGGACAGCAACCGCACCGAGGCCCAGCGACTCGTCGAGGGGGAACAGGTCTTCTCCGTCGTGGAGGCGTCGGTAGCCGAGGGCAGCTCAGCCCAGTACCTGGAAGAACAGGGCGTGCCGGTCACCGGGGTCGGGCCCTCCGTCGCCTGGACCCAGCACCGGAACATGTTCACCTGGAGCTCGCTGCTGAGCCAGGGCGCGGTGACCAGCGCGTGGGGCCAGATCGCCCACAACCTGGGTGGCACCCGGGCGGCGGTGCTCGCGGTGGTGGGAGTTCCCTCGTCCCAGGAACTGGCCACCACCATCGCCGCCAGCATGCAGCGGGAGGGCATCCAGACCGTCTACCAGAATCTCCAGCTCGACCCGCTCCTGAGCATGACCACGTTGGCCAGGGCCATCGCCAGCAGCAAGGCCGACATCGTTACCGGTGTCATCACCCCTGAGATCTGGGCCGGGCTCGCACCGGCGCTCAGGGCACAGGGCGCGCAGATCACCGTCCCGCTGTTCCCCAACGGGTACGACAAGGAGACCCTGCGGTCCGGCGGCAGCGCGTACGCGGGCATGTACGTCGCGCAGGTGACCGCGCCGTTCGAGCTGCAGCTGCCCGCCCACCAGGAGTTCTACGCGGCGCTCACGCAGTACGCCCCCGAGGTCTCCACGCAGCAGGGCCAGCTGGCGCTCAACGGATGGCTGGCAGCCGACCTGATGCTGCGCGGCCTGAACGCGGCCGGTGCCTGCCCGACCCGGGACGGCTTCATCGGCGCGCTGCGCTCGGTCCTGCAGTACGACGCGGGCGGCCTGGTGCGCCCGGCCGCGAACCTGACCGACTACACACTGCCGAGCGCCTGTCTGAACCTTGTCCGGGTGGACTCCAGCGGGCAGAACTTCGAGGTCGTCGGAGACGCCCCGATCTGCGGGCAGGTGCAGCCCGTGTCCTGACACCTCCGGTGTCCGCCCGGTCCCTGACCAGTACACACCGGGCGGACAGTCCCTCAGCGGCGCGATAGCCCCCGCGTCGCCCTGGGTAGGCCCGATGGATGGGAAACCCGGCGGGACGGAGGGAGGAACAGTGCGATGGCGCAGGATGGTCGACGACCTGCCGGTCGGCGTCGTGGTGGTCACCCCGCCGGAGGAGCGCATCTCCTATCTCAACAACCGCGCGGTCRCCCTGTTCGACCGGGACCGGCCCGAACTGCTCGGCACCCCGCTGATGTCCCAGCTGTCCTTCGACGAGTGGGACGGGCTGCTCCCTCGCGACCAGCACTCCTCACCGGACCGCCACGCCATGGTGATCCGGCGGCCGGGCGGCTCCGCGGTGCCGGTCGTGATGACCAGACTGGCATCAGGGCCCGGATGCGCTGACTGTGCGTGCTTCCTCCAGGACCGCGCCGACGGCGACCTGCTGCGCGAGCAGGTGCAGACGATCCTCGCCCACAGCCCGGTCAGCTTCGCGTTGCTGGACGCCGCCGGGCGCGTGCTGATCGGCGGCGGCGGTATCGCCCCGGGAGCTGTCGCGGGGCTGGCACAGTCGAGGGTCTCCTCCGTCTTCGAGGTCTTCGCCGACGAGACGGAGCTCATCGAGCTTCTGCGCGACGCGCAGTCCGGCCGCGTCGTCGCACGTACCACCACCGCCGCCGTCGGCGGCCATGTCGACGTCAGTCTCACCCCGTTGCTGGACGCCCAGGGCAAGGTGACCCGGATGGTCGGGGTTGGCGTGGATGTCACGGCCCGCGAGCGGGCCCGCGCCCGACAGGCCGTCGTCGCGCGGTTCGCCCATCAGGCACTTGAGACCGCCGACTCGGCCGCACTGTGGCGCCTGGCGGTACGAACGCTCGCCGGTTCACTGAACGCGCACGTCTCACTGTGGGATGTCGGCGGTACGGCTCCGGTGGCCTGCACGGTGCCCGAACCGGCGTTGGGCCCACCCCCCGGCTGGGCTAGCCTCGTGGCCGCCCACCTCGCCGGAACGAGTGACATCCCCGCGGCCGGCGACATCCGGTACGCGTCCGTCGTCCCAGGCTGGCAGACACTGGTGGCGGGCGCGGGGCAGGGCCGCCGGTCAGCACGGGTCGTCGTGGTGCAGCGGCCCGACACCGACACTGCGACCGACACCGCCGGCGCGCTCGCGGGCGGCGTGAACGACGCCGACAACGAACAGCATGTTYGGGCCATCGCGGACGTCCTGGTCTCCGCCACCGCACGGCTGGCCGCGGAACGCCAGCTGCGGTACCGGTCCCAGCACGACGACCTGACCGGGCTGGCCAACCGCGCAGCGCTCCTCGACCACCTCGGCCAGGCCCTCGACCCCTCCCACGGCCAGGGCCGTTCCGTCGCGGTGATGTTCCTCGACCTCGACGGCTTCAAAAGGATCAATGACGACCACGGCCACAAAGCCGGGGACGCCGTGCTACGCACCGTCGCCAACCGCCTGTCAGCCGCCGTCCGGCCCACCGACCTCGTCGGCCGGCTGGGCGGGGACGAGTTCGCCATCGTCTGCACCGAGGTGCGCGACCGCGGCCAGATCGAGCGGCTGGCCCACCGGGTCATCGCCCGTCTGGGCGAGGCGATCTCGGTGGAGGGCGTCCTCCACACGGTGACCGCCAGCGCGGGAGTCGCCATCTCGGACGCGGGCCGCACCAGTCCGGACCGCCTGCTGAACGCCGCGGATATGTCCATGTACAAGGCCAAGCAGGCCGGGGGCGGGCAATCCGTCACCACCTACCAGGCGTAACCCGACCGGCCTCAGCGCACCCGAGCCGACCGCGGTGCTCCGCGATTTCCGAGTCGTCTACTCTCGCTCAGGTGGCGAAGAAGACGCCGTCGGCCATACCGTCATGGCCGGTCCATGGGCCGCGTTATCCCGGGATCAGGCCCGGCTGGGTGGTCGGCTACGGCACGGACATGGGATCGGCCGTATGGTCGGTCGGCCTCTGCCACGGCGACTGGTCCCAGGGCCCGCGAGTGGTGGTGAACTCGGCGCGGCCCGACCTGGGCGGTGTCAGAGCCGATCATCGGCTCGACGATCCGGTCACTGACGGAACTCTTGAGGCATTCCTCGTCGTCGCGAACAGCCCCGACCAGGACAGCTCCGCGCTCGGCGCCCGCACACTGGAGCACCTCGAGTCCATCGCCGCGAACTCGGTGCACCGTTCGCTGTCCGTCGACGGAGTCGCGCACGACTTCAGGGTTTCGGTGTTTCTCGGCGAGCAGATCGCCGTCGGGCGCCTTCCCGGAAACATCGTCGTCTCCGTCACGGCTCGCGGTGTCGCATTCGACAGCATCGAGCTCGGCGCGGTCGACCTGGCCGAGTACGGGATTGATCCGGCCGGGCCTATGCGGTTCCACCTCGATCACCGGCGGACACCGGCGACCTTCTGAGGCTGTCGCCCCGAGGCTGTAGTCCGCCCGCCGAACCGCGCATCGCCGACACCTGTCGGGATCTCCTGACGCTCCCACCCGCGAAGTCACTACACCCCAGCATCATCCCGCCATCGCGGGCGCACCCGCCGGACCCGGCGAGGCGGTGGATCGAAAAAATACCGTTCGCGCGGCAACCACCGAAACGGAGTCGGGAGAGCGGGGTATCGGCACGATGAGCGCGGGTGAGCGGTGGATGCTGGCCTACGAGTACGAGCCCGGCCGGTCGTGTGTGCCCGTCGGGCTGTCCGTCGAGGTCGGCCGAACACTTGTCGTCGGCCGCGAGGGCGAGCTCAGGCTCGGCGTCGAGGTCCTCAACCGGGGGATCTCCCGAAAGGCGATCGAGGTGACGGCCGCCGAGGACGGCTGGGACATCAACGTGCTCAACCTCAACGGCGCGATGCTGCACCCCTGGGGCCAGGCGCCGCAGCGCATCACCGGGCGCCAGTTCCTGCGCTGGCCGCGACTCGCGATCCGCCTGCTCGGCGGGGCTAAGCGCCAGGGGCCCGACACCAGCGATCCGGCCCATCACTGGCTGCTGCTGGAAGCCGACACCGCAACGGTGACGACCCAGGGCCCGCGGGCCCAACCACCCACGACCACCTGGACCGTCAGCCCCGAGCCTCCGCTGCCGCTGTCCGGCCCGCAGGAGGAGGCGGTGCGGCTGGTCTTCAACGAGCTGTTGCAGTGGCCGCCGCGGCTGCCCGCACAGCCCATGCAGCTCGACGCCGCCGCCCGCCGCCTCGGTATCGGCGAGAGCGCGGTACGGGAACGGCTCCGGCACGTCCACGAGCGGGCGGTACGGCTGGGCCTGCACCGCCGGGTGGGGCTGACCAACCCCGACTACCTCTACGTCCTCGTCCAGGCCGGTTACCTCGCACCGCCCGCGTTCGCGGCCTATCGCCGCCCACCGGCGTGGTTGCGCTGACCGGACACTGCGCCAGCGCAGCCTTTCGGAACGGGCCACGAAAAGGTGTGATCGTAKTGTCCACCGACGGTGGTCCGGAGCCCGCGAGACTCGCTCCGCCTCGGCCGATCGCCCCGGCCTTCCATCAAGGAGTGTTCATGTTCCGCCCCGCGCACCTGGACAGTGCGTCGCATCCCGTCACCTCCGTCTCTGCCTCCGCCCCCGCCTCTGCCTCCGCCGACCGTTCCTGGCTGCGCAGCAGCTTCTGTCAGGGCGCCGCGGACACCTGTGTGGACGTGCAGCTCGGGCCGGGCGGTGTCGGCGTGCGCGACTCGAAGGACCTCGACGGGCCGGTCCTGCGCTTCACTCCCGAGGAATGGGAGGCGTTCCTTCGCGGCGTTCGTAACGGTGAGTTCGAGCTGCCGCTGATCTGAGTCACCTGAGGGCCGGCCGACCCGGCCGGTCGCACAGTTCATCCGGCCACGACCGGCATTTCGTTGAGATCGGTGGACGCATCCGCAATACTGCAGCTTGCAAGTTGCATCTCGCAAGTTGCGCGAGGCTTCCGCCTGGTCGGCAATCTGGCCAACCGCCACCGAGACGTCCGGCCGGACGCAAGGCTCGCCGCCGTCCCACACGGGGAGAGGGACGGCGGCGAGCCCAGGTACCGCCCGGTGGGTCAGCGCAGGCCGCAGGTCAGCGCGGGTCCATGCGGGTACGTGCAGACCGGCACAGCCGGGCGGGTCAGCGCAGCCCGGCGGTCAGCAGCCCGGCGGTCAGCGCAGCCCGGCGGCCCGCGCGGCGATCAGCTCGAGGGAGCGCTCCGGCGTCAGCGCGGCGCTGCGCGCGCCGGCGAGTGCGGTCTGGTAGCCGCCCGCCTCATCAGGGTCATCGATCAAGGTGCTCCGGCTCAGCTGCTCGGCGAAGACGACCGGAGTCATCACGTCCTCCTCGCCGTCGAACTCGAAGATGATGAAACCGACGCCCTCCGCGGCGTGCGTGGCGGCGTCGAACGGCACCACCCGGACGACCACATGCGGGGCCGCGGCACGCGCGAGCAGATGGCGGCACTGGCCAGCCATCACCTCGGCGCCACCGATCACCCGGCACAGCACGGCCTCGTCCAGGACGATGTCCAGCCGCGKGGGCTGTGGACGGTCCAGCAGGTGCTGGCGGCGCAGCCGCAGCGCCAGGCGCCGTTCAACCAGGTCGGCGGTGATCCCCTCCACCGAGGAGATCAGTGCGCGGGCGTACTCGGGGGTCTGCAGCAGGCCGGGCACGATCGACGTGCTGTGCTGGCTGATGGCCGGCGCGCCGTCCTCGAGGCCGAAGAGCGTGGCCGACCCCTCGGGGACGATGTCGGCGAACTCATGCCACCATTCCCGACCTCGGGCCTGGCGCACCAGCTCGATCATCGCCTCGTGGTCGGCCGGCCCGAGCCCGAGCACGTCGGCGATCATTCGCAGGTCGGCGACGCGGACGCCGGTGCGCCCGGTCTCCATCCGACTGATCTTGGCTGGCGAGCACTCCATCCGGCGGGCCATCTCCTCCAGGGTCAGGCCGGCCCGCAGCCGCCGTTCCCGGAGGCTCAGCGCGAGTCGTCTGCGCGCAACGACGGCGTTGGTCGCCATGGCGGCCGCCTCACCTTCCCTGCCCTGGGTCGGTACTCATCCTGACGGATTCAACTCCACCGGGAGGCCGGATGCGCAATTTGCATACGACAAATTGCAGCCTGCCAGGAAGGGTACCGGCGCGGCAACCGTTCGTGACGATACGTCCGCCCGACCCACGGGCGGCGCCCGCCCCACGCGGCCACACCCGACCCACGGCCGCCACCCATCGATGATCCCGCCGCACCGCCGCGCAGCGCCGATATTTCATCCCAAAAAGGGCAAAGACTCACTTGGCGATCCGCAAGAAAGAAGGATTTCGGTCGTTGGAACGACCCAGATCGTTCACCCTTGCGACTCGACAAACCGGGCTACCGGGCAGGGGTTAGTCGAGGAGCTCCTGCAGCAGGCTGGTGGTGCGGCGCAGGGAGGCGACCCGTGCCTCCCGGGTGTCTCCGACCGGGACGATGTTCACCCAGACCTCGGTGGCGCCGGCGCCGATCAGCGCTTCCAACTGCGCACGGACGGAGGCCTCGTCGCCCACGATGGCGGCGTCGCTGGGGGTGTCGGCGCCACCGAGAGCGAGAATGCGCTGGTAGTTCGGCATGCCCGCATACCCGGCCGCGGTCGCGGCGGTCGCCTCCCGGGCCTCGGCCCGGTCATCGTGGACAGCCACAGGCAGGCCCGCGACAACGCGGGGCGCCGGTCGCCCGGCAGCCGAGGCCGCGGCGGACAGCCGGGGCACGATGTGCGTCTCGATGGCCTTCGGCGGGGCCATCCACAGCACCACGCCGTCGGCGTGCTCACCGGCGATTCGCAGCAGGCGCGGCGACAGGGCGGCGAGCAGGACCGGCACCGGATGAGCCAGTGGCGCCATCCGTCCCGCGCTGCGGGTTGACCAGTCCTGCCCCTGGAAGTCGACGTCCTCGCCGCGCAGCAGCGGGCCGAGGATCGTCAGGTACTCCTCGGTGCTGCGCCCCGGATGGTCGTAGGACATCCCGTACGCGTCGCGCACGACCGATTCGTGCGACGGCCCGAGGCCGAGCGTGAAACCGGGCCGGCCCATGGTCGCGACGACCGAGGCGGCCCGGTTTGCCTGCAGCAGCGGATGGCACGGGTAGGTCTGCAGCACGGCGGTGCCCAGCTCGATCCTGGACGTCTCCCGCCCGGCCAGCGCCATCGCGACGAGCGGGTCGCCGGTGACGACGCTGGCGTACCAGAGCGCGTGGAACCCGTCCTGCTCCGCCTGGCGGGCCTGCTTGACGATCTTGTCGGGCGTCGACGCGCCTCCGGTCAGACCGATACGCATGGCTGCCTCCCGGGGCCGGGCCGAGCGCGTTCGCAGGCCCACGGCCTCATCCGAGCCCGCGAGCGTAAGAGAATCACGCTCTCAAAATCGTGGACGCGTCCTTTTATACATGTGTATGGTCCCGATGTGCAGGGCTGAGGGCCCGCACCCCGCCGGAATCCCGCCAGCGACTCCGGCCATCAAAGGAGCGCGCATGCCCGACGGCGAGCACGGCGAGCACGGCGAGAACGACCAGCACGGCGGGCTCGACGGCCTCCGCCGTCAGGTCCAGTACCTGACCGACCGCACGGCGATCATCGACTGCATCGCCGACCACGCCCGTGGCTGCGACCGCCACGACCTCGACCTGATCGCGGGCACCTATCATCCGGACGGCGTCGACGAGCACGGCGCGAAGACCAACCCCGGGCCGGAGTACGGCGCCTGGGCGAACACCGTGCACGGGGCCACCTCACAGCAGCACCTGCACAACATCACGACCCACAGCTGCGAGATCGACGGAGACGTCGCGCACGCCGAAAGCTACGTGCTGGTCACCCTGCTCAGCCCCGACGGCCGGACCGCGACCCTGATCAACGGCCGCTACCTCGACCGCCTCGAACGACGCGACGGCATCTGGAAGATCAGCCTGCGGCGGTCGACCGTCGAGCTCATGCTCACGGCCGACGCCTCGGCGCTGCAGACGCCGGTGTTCCAACGGCAGGGCTACCTGAAGGGCACCCGGGACCAGCACGACCTGGCCTACCAGCGACCGCTCCGCCTCGACTCCCCCGCACCCGCGCGCTGGTAGCCGGCAGAAGCGGCGAGCGACGAAGCGACGAAGCGACAAGCCGGAAGGAGCCCTGAGAATGGCACGAGTCGAGCCCATCCCGCCCCGGCAGTGGCCGGCGCGGATGCGGGACGCGCTGGCCGCGATGACCCCGCCCGAGCCTCGCCACCCGGCCACCTACCGGGAGGGCCGCCCCAGGGCGCTCAACTCGCTGGGGACGTTCGCCCATCATCCGGAGCTCGCGCGGGCGCTGTTCACCCTCAACGGCCACGTCATGCGGGGCACCACCCTCACCGCGCGGCAGCGGCACCTGCTCATCATCAGGGTGGCGGCCGTCCGCGGGTGTGGCTATGTCTGGGCCCAGAACGTTCCCGTCGGCCTGGACGCCGGCCTCACCGAGGGTGAGATCGGCCGGATCGCCCTCGGGCCCGACGCCCCGTTCTGGGAGCCCCTCGACGCCGCGCTGCTGCGTGCCGTCGACGAACTGATCGCCGGCGGCACGATCACGGACCCGACCTGGGCGGCCCTCGCGGCCGAGCTCGACACGCAGCAGCTCCTGGACGTCGTTCTCACCGTCGGCGCCTACGAGATCTCCGCATTCATGACGGGAGCGCTGCAACTCGATTTCGACGACGACCTGAAACCGGCGTCCACCCCCGCAGCGACGTGAAAGCGAACGCCGTCGGGGCTAGCTGTCCAGCTGGCGGGGCTCGACTCGGTCGAGGTAACGCTCGACGAACTCGAGCGTCTCGGCATGGGACGTCGACATGCCCACCGACTGCTCGGTGATTATCGCCCGCGGGCTGCTGGTCACCAGGAAGACGAGCACCTCGGGCGGGATGTTCTCCAGCGGAACCGTGTAGTCGTTCGACGACCTGGCCAACGCCTCGAGCGTCAGCGCACGGACCWTCTCGCCGACCGCCGCCATCTCGGCCCTGATTATCTTGCGGTGGTTCGCCAGTGCCGTCAGCTCCGCGATCAGGGCTCCGGCCGTCCGGTTGTTCGAGAACTCCCAGAGCGCGCGTAGCGGCTGACCCGTCTGAAGCGCCTCGACCAGTGTGCTCAGGGTCTGCTCCGTCCGGCGCCGGACCAGGGCGAGAAAAAGATCATCCAGCGTCGGGAAGTAGTACTGGACGAGACCGGAGGTCACCCCGGCCCGGGCTGCCACGCCGCGGTAGGTGACCGCCGCGTACCCCTCGCCGAGCATGAGCCGCTCCGCACTGTCCAACAACGCCGCGCGCGTCTTCGACGTCTCCGTGCCAACCCGGCGAGGTGTCGTCATCTGTTGCCTTTCAGGACCGTCGCAACTGGTGGGGCGGCCGCAGGTACCACTCCGACCTCATCGAACCGTACGAAGCCGCCGCCCTGCGCGCAGGCGCCGCCCCGCGCAGCGCTTTCGTCAGATGCCGGCCGGGCCTGGGCCGCCGTGGACATAGCGGGTCTGGCCGGTCAGATAACCGGCCTCGTCGCTGCACAGGAACACGCAGACCGCGGCGATGTCATCACCCGTACCCAGCCGGCCGACCGGGACCATCCGCGCCAGCGTCTCGGCCTACCGCCGACCCGGCCTCGGCCAGAGGCGACGGCGGCTGCTCGCTAAGGTGTGGCGAGGAGCCAATGACGAGGATGAGAAGAAACCCTGACGGGCTGGCCGCCCCCGTTTCGGCGAGGTCAGCCCGCCCCGCGCACCGGCCTTTCGGCGCCGGTACGTACTTCGGCGGTACGTCCACGGTGAGCGTCGAACTCGCCGGCGCCACGGGCGCCGCGGGCGTTGCCGAGGGCGCGCCAGCCCACCCGACGGTGGCGGTGGAACTCGACCAGCTCGAGCACCACGACGACGGCGCGGGGCAGCGGCGTCCGGTGCTCGTCTGGCGGTTCGCCACTCCAGTGCGGATGATTTCCAGCGCGGTCCTCGGCGGCGGGCTCATCCACGGCGAGTGGATCATCAATGCCGAGGTGGCGCTGGACTACCGCCGTGACGACCCCGCCGTCCATCTCGGCGAGATCGCCACCAGGCTCGGCCTGCCGGCGGGGGCCGGCGCCGGGCTGATGACCGCCGCGGACACCCGGCAGATGAGCAGTGCCGGCGACGGCGGTGTCCGTTGCGACGCGACGGTCGGGCTTTCCTACCCGACGTGGGCCGCCGCACCGGACGGCCTGTCGCTGCCCGAAGCCAGATGGCGCCCCGGCACGGTCAACCTGGTCTGCATGCTGCCCGTACGACTGAGCGACGCCGCCCTGGTCAACGCCGTCATCACAGCCACCGAGGCCAAAACCCAGGCGCTGCTGGACGCCGGCATGCCCGGCACCGGCACCGCGTCGGACGCCGTCGTGGTGTGCTGCCCGGACGGGGCAGAAGGCGCGGAAGGCCCAGGWGACACGGATTCGAGCCAGCCGCGAGCCGTGTACTGCGGCCCGCGCTCCCAGTGGGGAGCACGGCTTGCCCGCGCCGTCCATGCCGCCGTCACCGACGGCACCGCACGCTACGCCGCCGCCGCCGCTGCCGCCACTGCCACTGCCACTGCCACTGCCACGAATGGCACCACCACCTGCGGTGAGCCTCTCCGGGAAACAATGGAAAGGCGGTAGCCCGGCCGTTCGGCGGAAATGCTGGTCAGCGACACCCGACGACGAGGCGTGAGCGTGCCGCACGTTCAACCCAGGGCAGCGCGCGCATATCCGCCTCGATGTAGCTGACATTCCGCGCGGCAGCGTCCAGTCGTGCGTGTGCGAGGAACAGCGCAGCGGTGTCCAGGCCGGTCGCCTGGCAGCCGCGGGCTGCCAGGCGGTTGGCGGTCCGGCCGTGCCCGCAGGCCAGGTCGAGCGTTTCCATCCCGGGCTCGAGTTCGAGCGGCTCCCAGATCAGCCGCGTCTCGGCATCGCTACGGGCTTCCGTGAGCTGCGAGGCATAGAAGTAGAGGTAGTCGCGGTCGAACAGGCCCCGGGCATCGAAGGTGTGCTCGAAACCGCCCGGAATCCTCTTCGCCGGCATACCTGCATCCTGCACCACTTACCTGTGACACGGCCGGCGCCTGCATGGATAACCGGGACGGGAACCGTCGCAACCCGGTGGGGCCGTTCGGAACCTGTCTCGCCGGTAGACGCTCTCGAATGATTGCGCCACCTCCGGCCACGGGCGCCGAGGCGGATTCGGCCACGCTTCCCACAGCCTTCACGACAGGGCGACAGTCGGGCCGCCGCGCAAATTCCTGGCCCGGTGACCAGCGTTGATGGCTTCCCAGGCACGCAGTCCGCCGCAAAGAACGTCGCAAATTGTTTCGCGAAAGCTCGACCCGGCAAGCTGTCATATCGGCGTCTCAACATGTCGGGACAAGCAGTCCAGAACGTTCGACCTGTCCTTTTCCTGCCGCACGACGTGCCAGCGAGGGGAAACATTCTCCGGAGGCTTGCATCGCCGAAAAGTGCCTGTACTGTGTCTTCCGGGAACTCCGGATCAGGGTGCGTATTTCGCAGTTGGCCAGACATCTTCATCGAACGTTGCGGGTGCCCGAATCCAGACGGCACCCGTCACCCTGCCGTAGCGAGACGGCCGAGTCGCACCACACTCCCTGTTTCCATCAGATATGTCCAGCGAAAAGACCTGGCCGAACCCGTGTTTTTCCGGGGAACGGATGATGATCTCAGTAAGGAGGACGGCTTTGTCGGCACAGGATGAGCCAGCGTTCAGGCGAGCGGTCATCGTCGCCGTGGACGTGATGGAGTACGGCCGGCGAGATGACGGCCAGCAGATGGACGCCCAGCGCGATCTGCTGACAGTTCTGCAGTGGGCATCCGACCAGGCCGGGGTGGCACGGGAACGCTGGGACCGCCATCCGTCCGGTGACGGGGAGCTCGCCGTCCTGCCGCCCGACGTGCCGGAGCAGCGTGTGGTCGGCCAGTTCGTCCACGAGCTGAGCCGGGCGCTGACGAGGCTGAACGAGAAGCACCCCGCCGGGCCCCGCCTGCGGCTCCGGCTCGCGATCCATCACGGCGTGGCCGCGTCGGCGAGCAACGGTGTCGCCGGCCAGGGACCGGTGGTGGTCAGCCGCCTCGTGGGCTCCGAAGAGCTCCGTGCGGCGCTGACTTCCTCAGGCGCGAACCTCGCCGTGGTCGTCTCGGGGCCGGTGTTCAACGACGTGATCGCCCAAGGCCACACGACGCTGCGACCGACGGACTTCCGCGAGGTCCGCGTCCGGGAGAAGGAGTACACCGGCCAGGCGTGGATCTGGGTGCCGGGCATCGACCCGGCCGTCCTGGATCCAGCTGCCGGTCAGAGCGACGAAGCCCAGGACGCCGCGCCCACGGCCGCAGGCCGGTCCAAGGACGGGCGACGGCGGCCCGCCACGGCTCGGCGCGCGGCCACCCCGACCATCCACAACGAATTCCACGGAACGGTGACCGCCGAGAATGCCACTTTCGGAATCCGGTACTGAGCCCGGCTCCGGCACCGCTCACAGTCCCGCGGAGCCACGGCCGGGGGCCGGCGGCCGCGCAGGCCCCGACCGCCCGACCTCTGAACGCCTGGCCTCTGACCGCGCCGCCACGGGCGAGCCGGAGGAGCAGAGCCCGGAGAGTGTCGACGAGGACGGCATCGGACACCACCGGCCGGCCGGTGAGCAGGCCGAGCCCGAGGCCGAGGCCAAAGCTGAGGCTGAGGCTGAGGCTGAGAGGAACACGTTCGCGCAGGCCTACCTGACGTTCAACGCGCCGGTCTACGCCCCGGGCAGCGGGTTCGGCTCCGCCTGGGCGGTGCCGGGCGCGGGCCGGCGCCGGGCCACCGGCCGACTCGACGACCAGGACGTTCGCGCGGCGCTGGACTTCTACGTCCGTCCCGCGCAGTACGCGACCGCGCTTGAGGCGCTGCTGGAGAACCACGTCCTGGTTCTGGAAGGTCAGGAGGGCACCGGACGGCGGGCCGCCGCCATAGCGCTGCTGCGGGAGGTCACTGACAGCCACATCGTCATGCTCCCGCCGGTGCTCACCCTGCAGGATCACGCCGAGCGGGACTACGAACGGGGCTATGCCTACCTGACGATCGACCACATCCGGGAACTCCGCGCGCACGGCGAGGACGTCGTCTGGCGGGCTGTTCGGGACCGGATCCGTGACGCGGGCGCATACCTGGTCATCACGGCCGAGGAGCGCACGGCGACCAGGACCGAAGCGGTTCGGCATGTGCGCTGGTCGCGGCCCTCCCTGAGCGCCGTGCTCCGCGCCCATCTCCCCGACCTGCCAGAAATCGATCTTGCTCAGCTCGTGGAGGTGATTCCACCCGAGTGGACCACGGCCAGCGTCGCCGACGTGGGGCGGCGCATCAGAGCCGGCGAAGGCATCGAATGTGCGTTCGACGTCTTCGACTCGACCGCCGCGTCCCAGGTAGGCGCATGGTTCGACCGGGGACGAACGCAGCGGGAGATCGTCGAGGTCACCGCGCTCTGCTTCACGGTCGGCCAGAGCCGGCGGTCGTTCGAGCGGCTGGTGGAGCGCCTCGACTCCCAGCTCACCCGCAGGCTCGCGCCGCCCGAGGACGCCGGCCCGCGAAACCTCCCGGCCGGCGGCCTTCCCGAGATCCGCGCGGCCTTCTCCGACCCCGGCGGGCTGATCGCGGTGCAGGCCCAGGAGTCCGGGGAGATCGCCCGGTATGCCGTCGCGTTCAGGTCGGCGGGCTACCGCCGGCGCGTGGTCGAGGAGCTGTCCCGCCGGCACGACTCGCGTTTCTGGGACGCGGTGCGCTCCTGGTTGGAGGAGGTGCTGGACGACTGCGACCCGCGCGAGGTGGCCGCCGGGCTCGCCCACCTCGCACGGACCGACACCGACGAGGTCGAGCACGAGTACCTGGAACGCTGGGCCGCGGGAGTGATCGGCCCGAAGGGGCAGCTCACGGCTTCCTTCACCTTGTGGGTCATGTGTTTCGGGGATGCCCTGTCCCGGTTCGCACTGCGGCGAGCGATCCGATGGACCAACGAGCCCGACGGTGAGCGGCGCCATACCGCGCTGCTGGCGTTCAGCGGCGAGCTCGGGCTGCGCTACCCCACGGAGGCGGTCCGCCGGTTCTGGCAACTGATTACCCAGGACCCCCGGCTGTCGACGCAGGCCCAGGCGGGCCTGGCGAACCTGTTCGCCGCGCTGACCCACGCCGAGGAGGACGCGACCGTCGTGCTCAGGACGCTCGGGCGTCACCTCGACCGGTTCACCCGGCGGGGCGTGGACGTCCGGCTCACCGACCTGACGATGGACACGACGCTCACCGTCCTCAGTTACCGGGATCCCGTCGACGGACGCCCGGCCATCAGTTCCTATCTGTCATCCCGCCCCGACCAGGCGAGCCTCGCCGCTCGCCTGTGGGGCGGTGTCATCCGCCATCACGGCTACCGGAGGAGAGGCATGGAGGCGCTCACGGCCGCCTTGGCGGCACTCGACAACATCGACGCCGGCACCGATATCGCGGCCGGCCTGGGCTCCGCGCTACAGCGGGATCTCACCGCCGCCGAGCTGCTGACCTTCCGTGCGGACCTGGTCGGCCTGGTCGGCGATGCTCGCGACGCGCGGACGAGATTCGTACGGATCCTCGTCGGAACGGACATCGTGTGATGAGCACCGGCTACCCCCTCGTCGAAGAACGAGCACTCGACCCGGCTCGGCGACGCGGACTGATCCACCGCCAGCGAACGAGGTCGGGTGAGGACCTGCCTCGGCCGTCCGCCCACCAGGTGCTGGTCTATCGGGTGGACGGCGAGTACGTGCCCGACCCGGCGAAACTGGGCCGCGACCACACGACGGTGGTCGACGCCAGCCACGTCAGTGTCGTCGACCTGCAGCACGATGCCCAGGTCACGGTGCGGCTCGCGATCCCCTCCGCGGAGGCGAGCGACTTCCCGGTGCTGGTCACGTTCGCGTGCACAGTCCACAACGCGGTCACCGTGGTCCGGGAGGGAATCCGCAGCGCCGCCGCGGCGCTCGAGACGTACCTGCGCGGCCACCGTCGCATCTTCGAGCTCGGTCTCAACGCCTCGGCATCACAGATCAACGAGGTGCGCAGGGACGTCAACGCCCAGATCAGGGCCTTCACCACCCTGCGGCCGCCAGTGATCCCGGGCCTCGCCGTGACGCTGGTGAGCGTCGAGGTACTCACTCCCGCGGAACTGGCGGAACTGGCGAGGAAACGACGTGACCTGCGGGACACGCACATGCTCGACGCGGACCAGCTGCAGCTCAACCAGTTGCTCGACCTCGAACGCGCCAGCGGGGAGAGCAGACTGCGCGGTCTGCGCCAGGAGCAGGAGCAGACCCTTGACGCGGCCAACGCACGTTTCCAGCACCTCTCGGTGATCGAGCAGCTCCGGCACCACAAGCAGGTGGCGGTTGAGCGCCAGCACGCCGAGCTGGGTCTGGACGAGGCCAGGCGCGACCATCTGCTCTCCGAGGTCCGGAGAACCGCGGAGGCCGTCGCGTCGGACTCCCGCACCGCCACGTTGCTCGCCCACCTCAACGGCGAGCTCAGCGCCGGCGAGTTCGCCGAGCGGCTTCGGCTGGAGGAGGCGCACCGGGAGGCGGTGGCACGCGAGGAGGCCGAGCGTTCCCGGGCCGAGCTGGAGATGCTGCGCCAGGAGCGGCGTGCCGAAGACGAGCGAGTTCGCCGGGAGAACGAGCAGCGGCGGCTGGAGCGACGCGACGACGCCCAGCTCGAGAGCCAGCTCGCCCGGGAGGACCGCCGCCGCGCCGAGGACTACGCGCGGGCAGACGCGAAACGCGCGATCGAGGTGAAACTGGAGATCCTGCGCGAGTTCGCCAAGCGGGGGCACTTCGACCTGGTGAACGTGAACCTCGACCGGCTGGTGGGCGAGCTGGTACCGAGCACCACCACTGCGCGGGCCGGCGACGACGAGCTGAGCCCGGCGCACGACCGGCTCTCCTTCGGCGACCCCGCCGCCCTCCGCGGCGCGGATGCGCCCGGTGGCGAGAGTCCCGACTTCGACGCCGATGTTCGGGAAGAAGACGGATGAGCCTCACCGATCAGCGCACCATCGTTCCGGACGACCTGAGCAGCCTGGACTCTCCGCCGTTCCGGCCCGCCGCGCCGGACGGCGGTGCCGGCAGGCGGCTGCGCGCTGTCATCGGAATCAGCGAGGACATCCTGGACTGGGTGCCGGAGGAGCGCCCGCGTTACGCCCGGCTCGGCGCGATCGTCATCAACACGGCCTCGCTGGCCGCGCTGTCGCTCGGGGTCGCCCTGGGGCGAACGCTCGGCGTCCCCCTGCCGGTGCTCGTCCCGGTGGGGTTGCTCTGGGGCTATGTGATCCTCAGCTTCGACAGCTGGCTCGTGGCGAGCACCCACGGGGTACTCGGCAGGAGCAGGCTGAAGGTGTTCGCCGGCAGGATCCTCATCTCGGTGCTGATGGGAACGGTCATCGCCGAGCCCCTCGTGCTCTGGGCCTTCAGCTCGGACATCCGCCAGGAGGTCCTGGACGGGCGCGATCAGGACCTGGCGGCGTACGAGAGCTCCCTGAAGAAGTGCAATCCCATCTCCGGGGAGATCGTGCGAAGCCCGGAGTGCGCCGATCTGCTGATCTCGGACGTACCCGGCTCACCCGCCGCGCTGCGCAACCAGCAGGTCGAGGACCGCAAGGTACGCGACAGACTCGAACCGCTGGTGGCCGAACGACGCCGCGTTCTGCACGAAAAGGAAACCTTCGCCGAGCAGGAGTGCAACGGCGCCTCGAACGCCTCCGGCACCCTCTCCGGGATTCCCGGAGAGGGTGAAAAATGCCGGACAGCCTGGCAGACCCGGAACCAATATCTCGACAGCAGTAAACTGCCGGAGTATGAAAAGAACCTCGCCCAGCTGAACGAGAAGATCAATAATGCACCCACTAAGATCCAGGAAGCAGAAACCGCCTACAACACCGCGCTGACCGGCGCCATCAAAACCAGGCGCGATCAGAAAGGGAAACACTACGGGCATATCGGCTTCCTCGAGGAGACCGACGCGCTCGCACGGCTGGCCGATCGCAGCCACGCGGTGCTCGCCGGGGAGTGGCTGCTGCGGATCCTGCTCGTGCTCGTCGACTGCCTGCCCACCCTGACGAAGCTGATGAGCGGCAGATCGAAGTACGACGAGCTGGTGTCCCGGCAGTCAGCAGAAGGCCAGCGGCTGTACGAGCGGTACCTCGCCCGCCGCGGCCGCCAGGCCCAGGCGGCCGACGAGGTCGGACTCCAGCGGATCGAGCACGACTTCCGCATCGCCTCCGAACGCATCACCGGCGCGGACCGAGCTGCCCGGGCGGATCGGGAGGCCGAGCTCGACCTCGAGATCGAGGAACTCGCCGCCCGCCTCCGCAATGCTGACAGCGTGGCGGCGTAGCGCTCGCCTACAGGGGGCGCCCCCTCACGGGCGGTGGTCGGCGAGCCAGGCGGCGACCCGGGCGCGGGTGGGGAGGCCGAGCTTGTTGAGGATCTGCTGGACGTGCGCCTCGGCGGTGCGGGGCGAGACCTTCAGGGTGTCCGCGATCTCCCGGTTGCTCAGGCCGCGGGCCAGCAGGTCGGCCACCTGGCGTTCCCGTGCTGTCAGCGGGGCGGTCACGGTCGGGGCACTGCCGCTGGTGACTGCTGGCACCGCGACGATGGGACTCCGCCCGCTGACGGCGTGGGCACAGGCCTCCTCCAGCTCCAGCACAGCGCCGCGGGCCCAGGCCGTTTCGAACGCCCGGCGGCCCAGCGCCTGCCGGGCGGTGGCTTCGGCCCGCTGGCGGCAGCGGAACAGCCCGGGCAGGGCGGTGGTCGACGTGCCCATCCGCTTCCACAGACTGTCCGCGGCGCCGAACAGCAGGGCGGCGGTGGCGTGCTCGTCGAGGCTGCTCTCGAACCAGGCCGCGGCCTCCAGCAGCAGGACGATGCCCAGCCTGTCGAGGCTGCCGTGCCCGTCGGCGAGCGTTGCTCGGGCGATCTCGCGGGCGCGCCGGGCGTCACCGGCCTTCCAGGTGGCGATCGAGTAGGCCCAGTCGGCGTACGAACGCAGCCGAGGTTCGTCCAGCGCGGCCGCGATGGTGGTCCATTCGCGGTGGTAGTCCTCCGCGTCGCCGGAGTCGGCACCGAACGCGACCGCGAGCATGAGCAGGGACAGCGTCTCCTGCAGATGGTCGAGCTCGCCGTCCCGGCGGAACTGCGCCAACGCGGGTTTCAGCGCCTCGATCGCCCCGGGCCGGCCGGCGTAGAGCGCGCCGAGCCCGTCGAGCTGGGTGATGAGCGCCTGGCCGCCGCCTTTGCCCTCGCGGGCGGACAGCCGCGCGGCGTCCAGCCGGAGCCGTTCGGCGGAGGTGATGTCACCGCGCATGGCGGCCAGCCAGCCCGCGGTGTGCAGGGCCTGCAGACGGCCCGGCCCCTCGCCCTCGGTCTGGTCGACGAACGTGGTCAGCCAGCGCTGGCCCTCGGCGAACCGGCCGTCGGCCACCCAGTAGCGGTGCAGCGAGGTGGCCAGCTCCAACCCGGCGTCGCCGTCACCCGCGGCGGCGCAGTAGCCGAGGGCCCGGTCGAGGTTCGCGTGGTCCCGACGTAATCGGCTCAGCCACCGCGACCACCCGGCGCCGGCACCTTCGTCCCTGGCCTGGCTCACGACGGCGGAGAACCAGTCCCGGTGCCGGCGCCGCAACGCCTCCGTCTCACCCTGCTCCGTGAGTCTGTCCTGCCCGTACTCCCGGTACATCTCCGGCAGCCGGAGGCGGCCGCGTTCCGGTCCCGGTTCGAACGTCAGGACGGATTTGTCGACCAGGGTGAAGACCAGTTCCAGCGGAGGTTCGCCGAGCCCGCCGGCTGCGACGACACCTGCGGCCGCGTCGAGGTCGAAGCCGCCGGCGAACACCGACAGGCGAGCCCACAACTGCCGCTCCGGCCCGGTGCACAGGTCGTAGCTCCAGCCGGCGCAGGCCTGCGGGGAGCTCTGCCGGACCGTGGTGACGCCCCGGCCGTCCTGGCGCAGGATCCTGGTACTGGTACCGGTACCGGTACCGGTACCGGTGGCGAGATGGGCGAGGATCTCCGCCGGCGACAGCGCCCGGGTTCGCATCGCGGCGAGCTCGATGGGCAGGGGCATGCCCTCCAGCCGGCGGCAGATCTCCCAGACCGCGGCCCGGTTGCCGTCGGTGAGCTCGAAATCGGACCGGACCGACTGGGCCCGCTCCAGGAACAGCATCATCGCGTCCCGCTCGGCGGCGCGGCCGGGCGCATGCTCCTGCGCGACGTCGAACGGTTTCACCAGGTAGGTGGCCTCGCCCGGGATCCGCAGGGACTCCCGGCTGGTCACGGCGAGACGCAGGTCGGGGCACCGGCCCATCAGCTCGTCAGCCAGGTGGGCGCAGGCCGCCACGAGATGTTCGCAGTTGTCCAGGACCAGCAGCAGCTGCCTGGACGCGAGGTGCTCGCTCAGCGCCTCCATGTCGGACGCACCGTCACGCGGCCGGCAGTCGAGCGCCGCCGCTACCGTGGGAACCAGCAGGTCGGGGTCGTGGAGCTCGCCGAGCTCCACGACATGGACACCGCCCGGGTACGTCCGCTGGGCCTTCGCCGCCGCGCGCAGGGCCAGCCGCGACTTGCCCACTCCGCCGGGGCCGGTGACCGTTACCAGCCGGTGCCGCCCGAGCAGGCGCCGAAGCTCCGTGAGCTCCGACCCCCGGCCCACGAAACTGGTGCGTTCCCCGGGCAGTGCGGGATTCAGCGGCCGTAGGGGCATGGGTCATCCTCGGGCCCGCCGGCAGAGGCGTCAACTCACCGCGAGCGAACTACCAATCAGCCGTACGGAGTCGTCCGTAGTTTCACGGAGGACTTCCGGCATCGCCCTCGGCATCCTGATCCCCACGCTCCGCACCGACGGGGAAAGAGCGACATCCGCCGGCGGGCGGGACCGCACGCAGCCTCGCCAGGGGCGACACGACCTCTCGCTCCCCCTTTTCCAGCACCCTCCAGGGAGGCAGTAAATGAAACTCGCCAAATTATCGCCCGGGCGGCGTCAGCGCAGGCGATTAGGGCTTGTCCTCGGCGCCCTGTGCACTCCGCTCCTGCTCGTGCTGAACAGCCAGAGCGCGACCGCCGCGATGCCCGCGGTCGTGCTGCCGGCGGACGAGGCGGCGCACCCGGACTCCTCCATGGAATGGTGGTACTTCACCGGGCACCTGCAGGGCATCGACATCTTCGGCAAGTATCACGAGTACGGGTTCGAGCACACGGTCATCCGGTCGGACGCACGGGGAACCGAGCCGGCGACCGCTGACTACAACGGCCAGTTCGCCATCACCGACCTCACCCGCAAGACGTTCAAGCAGGACATCACCACCGTGGTGACCCAGGCCGACGTCGTGCCGGCCGGTGGCGGCTACAACTACACCGTCGGCCTGCTGCACGCGGATGGCAAGAACGGCGTCAACCACGTGAGCGGCAAGTTCGCCGACAACAGCTACGCCATCGACCTCACGCTGAGCCAGTCGACGCCCAGTGCCCAGCACGGAACCGGTGGCGTGATCCCCTACGGCCCGTGGGGCGAGTCGGCCTACTACTCCCAGACGAACCTGAAGGCCTCGGGGACGGTCACCGACCACGGCATACCGGTGTTCATCACCGGCATCGGCTGGCAGGACCACCAGTGGGGTGACTTCAACAACGGTATCGGCAACTGGGACTGGTTCAGCATCCAGCTGACGAACAACACCCAGTACATGCTGTACTTCATCAAGGACATGTACGGCCAGCTCGTCCAGGTCGTCGGAACAAAGGTCAACGCCAACGGCTCGACCACGAACCTCGCGCCGACGGCGATCAGCGAGACCCCGCAGGGCAGCTGGACCAGCCCCGACACCGGGGCCGTCTACCCGGCGAAGTGGACGGTCAACGTTCCCGGCGGCACGCTGACGGTCACCCCCCGGCTCGCCGGCCAGGAACTGTTCATCCCGGGTATTCCGCAGTCGTCCTACTGGGARGGCGCGTCGACGGTCACCGGCACCATCAACGGCCAGTCCGTCAGCGGCAAGTCGTACGTGGAGCTCACACCGGTCCACATCATGCCGACCCCGTTCGCCTGACAGCCCCGTATCCACAACGGACCGCTGACGAACTGGACTGAACTGGGCTGAACCGAGCTGCCGGGGCGGGACGGAGAACGACGTCCCGCCCCGGCACCTGTCCGTCAGAGCTGGTCCCGTCAGAGCAGGTCAAGGGTGCCCAGCTCGCGGATCGCGGCGGCGCAGTTCGTCGCCATCGACAGGAACATCTGGTCCGAGCTCTCGGTCGGCGTCCCCGGCGCGTACACGCAGCCGATCATCGCCGTCATCGGTCCGTGCAGGGTGCCGAGGCGGTAGTCCTCGAAGCAGGCGCCGAGCGGGTAGTCCGTGACGCCGTGCTGCAGGAGCCGCTCGTGGTAGGCGGCCACCAGCGACGTCTCCTGTCGACGGCGCTGCGGGGCAGGGAGCGCCGTCGACAGGAAGTACGCGAGGTCGCGGCCGGGAAAGCCGGCCTCAAGGGTCTGCCAGTCGACGGTCACCACCTGACCGTCGGCCGTGAACAGGAGGTTGTCGAGGCGGTAGTCGCCGTGGATGAGCGACGTGCGGTGCCGGATCTGCCGGCCCCACCGCGCGATCTGGTCGGCGGTTCGGAGCAGGACGTCGGCGTCCGCCACCGAGAGGTCGGCACGGAAACGGGCGACGAAGGTGTCGGCCGCGCTGACGAGCACCTCCCGCATGGAGCGCAGCGCCGTCTCACTCGTCCGCCGCAGCCAGGTCGCCTGTTCGGTGAGGGTGTCGTCGTTCCAGAACGGCGCGTGCAGGCCGGCGAGGTTGCGCACGGCGGCGGTCGCCTGGTCGGTCGTGCACCCCTGGACCTGTCGTCCCGGGCTCGCGGGGTGGGCGTCCTCCAGGACGAGGGTGAAGCTGAGCCCGTCGTCGGCCAGACCCGCGTACCAGCAGCGCGGCACCCGGATCCGGGCCGACGGGGCGAACACGCGGTAGAAGCCGGTCTCCTGCCGATAGGCCGTGGCGATCAGCGTCCGGGTCCTGAGGTCACCGGCGGCCATCTTGATGACGACGGTGCTCGGGGCGCTCCCGTCCTGCCCGGGGCGGGCCTGCAGGTGGAAGCGGTAACTGGCGCCGAGCTGGCCGGTACCGATGGCCTCGTGACTGACAGCGACAATCTCGGCCTCGGTGCCGCCGGCGCGCAGCGCCGCGGTCAACCACTGCGGGGTCACCGCAGCCGGATCGTCGACGACCGGCACCTGGTCGCCGGCGCTCCGCCCGTGACTCGGCTCGTCCTGATTCGGCTCGTGATTCGTCGGCATGGCGGCTCAGGCCTCCGGGCGCGCCGGGGCGCCGTCGAACAGCTTCCGGAAGCCGCTGGGTGCGTGCGGACCGATGGCGAGCTGTTCCAGCACGCCCAGCCCGGTCCGGTCGCCCCACCTGGCCCGCATCACCTGCTGCACGTGGATGCAGTCGGGAGCGAGGGTGTCCAGCTCGGATTCCTTGTGCGTCTCCGCGCCGACGACCAGCTCACCGTGCCACCGGCCGTGCCCCCAGACCGGATGCAGGTAGCCGACTCCCTTCATGCGGAAGGTGCGCAGCGGTTCCAGCTCCACCGACTCACCCGGCCCGAGCAGCAGGGTGGCTCCTTCGGAACGGCGCAGGCCCGCGGCCCACCGCACGTCATGGCGCACCCCGCGCAGCCGTCGGATGCCGAGGTCCGCCTCCGGCCCGAAGACCGGATCGCCGGCACCGAGCACGGGCAGCACCGCCGCCGTCTCCGTCCAGGGCCGGCCGTTCTCGTCCTCCATCACCGTGTAGTGCAGGCACTCATCCGCAAAGTTGAGCGGGGCCCAGAGGAAGAACGTCTGGGGCTTCATGCGCCGCGGCGCGGCGGGAATGGGATCGCCCAGGCCCCGGACGCCCCACGAGCGGTCCTTCGTCCCGACGACGCCGACGACACCGTCCCCACCGGCACAGTCCCCGCCGATGCCGTCACCGTCTCCGCCGTCCCCGGCGGCGTCTGAGCCCGTCGCGGTCAGCTGGATGGACTGCCCGCCGACAGTGAGCTGCCCACTCCAGCTCACCATCTGGGTTGCGCGCGTGACGTCCATCAGCGGGTAGGTCCCGTCGTTACGGGTGGCCCTCGGCTCCTCGTAGGCGGCCGTGCGGGCGGTGGCGGTGAGGTCGGCGACCAGCCCGTGCTCCGGCGCGTCGACCCGGATGCGGCTGACCCGCATCGGCTCCACGATGTCCACGGCGATCGGGCCGACGCTGGTCCGGGTCCGGTCGAGCGGGACCCGCCCCGAGGCGAACACGGACCGCTGAACACCATCGCGGACGACGCTGAAAGCCGCATCGATGATCCCGCGGTTCGGGTAGAGCCCGAGCGCGACCGCGAAGAACATGTGCTCGTCGTAGCCGTTGAACCAGAAGCGGTCGTAGTGATCGGGATGCCCGCCACCGGCGTGCGCGACCGGGAGGGCGGTCTGGTGCACGGGGTAGTCGTCGAACGGCGTGAGCATGCGGGCAGATCCCTTCGGGAGGGGCGGCCCTTCGGGAGGGCGGCGCGGGCATGGTGTCGCGCCTGCTGGCAGGCAGCCCTCGTCTGGGCTGTGCAGGGCCAGCCACACGATGCACCGCAGCGCCGCCCCAAGTCCTCCGTGAAACTACGGAGCGCCCCTCCCACGGATTGGTAGCAGTACGAGCGGTGGACGAGGCCGTCACCGAGGATCGCGCGACAGCGGATGACGACATCGGACAGCGGATGACGACATCGGATACCGGTGCCGGTCGTGTCGCGGGCGACGAGACCCTGACAAGCCCGGTTCCCATCGGAGACGCTGGCCTCCGATGGGAACCGGATGGTCTGCCTGCGTGCGCGGGTCACGAAGGGACTGGCTGGCTGGTCACCAGCCCAGCGGCAGGACGGTCCAGTTACTGGTGGGGGTCAGGCCGCTGGGGGCGGTGGGCAGCTTCCGGTAGGAGAGCAGCGGCAGGTTCACCACCGACCGATGCTCGGCGGTCCGCTGGATCTGGTAGCCGCCACCGGTGAGGCTGGCCTGCTGCGCGGCGGTGTAGGCGCAGGGCTGCGGCATGCCGAGGAAGCCACCGCAGTCGTCGGAGCTGGCCTGGGTGCTCAGGACGAGCCGGAGAGAGTGCCCTGGCGCGACGCTCCACAGAGCCGGGTTGATCTTGATGTCGTACCGACCCACCTCCCCGGGCCGCACCGTCGTGTCCTCGGTGTACGGATGGACCGGAAGCGTCAGGTCGCCGTCGCTGTCCCGCCAGGAGGAGTCCTCGTCCAGTGCGCTCATGCTGCCCACCAGCGATCCGGAGGTGATCGTGGTGGCGGCACCGCCTGGTGCGACGTCCTCCAGGGTGGCGATCAGGCCGATGTTCGCGTTGGTCGAGCTGGCGTGGATGCTGGCGCTGACGGGACCGGCCAGGGTGGTGCCGGCGGCGAAGGCGGGGGTCGTGTAGGTCAGCGTGTTGCCTGCCTGGTCCGGCTGGCCCCAGGAGACGGTGTCCGTCCCGCCCGATCCGGACGGCCTCGGCGTGAACCCGGACCGCTCGTCGAGGTAGTAGGGGCTGTAGTCGGCGACGAGCGGGTAGCTGGTGGCGTTGACCCACCGGTCGCTGCCCTTCTCGTAGAGGTGCAGGGGCGTCCGGGTGGCTGCCATGCCGGTGTTCTGGCCTCGCAGCCAGGTGTCGTACCACTCGAGCTCGATGCTCTTGTCCAGCCCGCTGCCGTGGCCCCAGTTCCCGACGAGGAGCTGGTAACGGCCCGTGGTCGGCTGGCCGGGCTGCATCGACGCATCGGCCGGGCGGCCTTGCGCGGCGTTCTGCAGGGCGGTCCAGAACTCCAGGGCGCCGGTGCTCTCCGAGGCCTGCCAGCCGGTCCACAGCAGCGCCGGGATGCCGTTGCGGACGATCTGCTCAGCCATGTCGGCGGAGGTGGTGCGCTCCTGCCAGAAGGTCCCGTTGTAGGCACGCGGGCCGCTGGCGCTGATCTCGTCGACGAGGGCCTCGCCGAAGGCCGTGTTCTCGGGCAGGTGCTTGGAGCCGCTTATCCCGCCCAACGCGGAGTTGGCGAAGAGCGGGACCGTGGCGGAGGGCACCCCGCCGGCGAAGTAGATGTCGTAGCCGTTCGAGGCGCAGGCGGGAATGATCGCCTTCACCGGTGAGTTCGGGCCCACCGCAGCGGCGGTGAACAGCTGGTTGATACCCAGCTGGGAGCAGCCGTACAGGCCGATCGTTCCGTTCGAGCCGTCCAGGTCGTGGGCGGCCCAGTCGACCACCGCCACGCCGTCCTGGGCGATTCGCGGGCCGAAGAGCGGGTTGACCAAAGGGCCGTCGTCCGGCCCCTGAGAGTTGGTCGTGCCCCGCACGTCCGCCGAGACGAAGATGTAGCCCCGGCTCACGAAGAAGCTGTCCGGCTCCCCACCGAAGATGTAGGGATTCTGCTGAACGAGTACCGGGAACCGGCCCGGCAGGCGCTTTCCGGTCAGCGGGTTCGCCGGGTACCCGATGTCGGCGGTGAGGACGACACCGTCGTCCATCCGCAGCGGGACGTCGGAGACCACGGTCATTCCGTACTGGGCCGGCCCGGGCTGCCAGCGGCCACCAGGCCATGAGGTGGCCGCCTGTGCCGGTGCGGCGGCGACCAGGCCGACGAGTGTCGCCGCCGCGAACGTCACACCGGCGGCGAGAACGGCCAGCAGCGCACGTCGGTGCCGGCCCAGCTGGTGGTGCGGCCGAAGGTGGCGGTGGCGGTGGCAATGGCGCGCGGGCGGGTTCCGCCGCGTGGGCTTCGCCGAACAGACCTCGTCCGCGACCGGTAAAAAGCGTCTTCCGCTGGCATGGAACATGGTCTCCCCTTCTGCTTTTCGCCTGCCTTCAGCAAGGCGGATAGATGCACTGTGGGAGAAGCCGCCACCGGCCGCCAACGGCCGACAGGACGAATGTCGAAAGAAGGCGCGCGGCGATTTTCCATCTCGCCTGGCGGCGGTTAAGCCGTCGCTGCTCAACAGCGCAGCCGGGCGGGTCAAGGGATTCCCGAAGCCTGCCTGGGAAAGCGCTTCGTCTCAGGAGGCTCCGGGGCGGCGATGGCTACTCCCCGGTAATCCGTGAATGACTGTGAACAGAACGGTCCGCCCGCGGACGGAACCCGTGACCACAGAGTTCACCTGAGACAGATCAAACAACTTATCCAACCTCGATACAAGTCATCGGAAATGTCCAATCGACCTGGAGACAGCACCATCGGCCGCGACCGCGCCGCCATCGCGTCCGGGATCCCGACGCATTCATGAAACTGTTCCTATCCGCCGGCGGCGACCAGGCGGGCCGATATCCGCCTGCGCAGCTCCGCCTTGATGATCTTTGCGGTGGAGGTGCGCGGGAAGTCGTCGACGGTGTCGAGATACTCCGGCAGCTTCTGGCGACCCAGCCCGGCATCGAGAAGCAGCGCGCGGACGGCGTCGAGGTCGGGAGCGGGCGCCGCCGGCGTCATCCGCAGGACGGCGCCGACTTTCTCCCCGAAGCGGGCATCGGGAACCGAGATCACCGCGGCTTCGGCGAGGCCGGGGACAACCTGCAGGAGCAGTTCCTCGACCTCGGCGGCGCTGATGTTCTCGCCACCCCGGATGATGATGTCCTTCTTCCGGTCCGTGATGGTGAGACAGCCGGCGTCGTCGAGGACTCCGACGTCCTCGGTCCGGTACCAGCCCTCGGCGTCGAACGCGCGGGCGGTGATCTCGGTGTCGGTGTAGCCGACGCAGCAGTCCGGCCCGCGTGACCAGATCTCCCCGGGCGTGCCGGGCGGGACGGGCTGGCCGTCGTCGTCGAGCAGCCGGATCTCGACGCCGGGCATCGGCCGGCCGTCGGTGCGCAGCCGCGACCAGGCGTCATGCTCGTGCTTCGAACCGGTGACGGACGGATGCTCGGTCGCGCCGTAGCTGCGCAGCACGGAGATGCCCGCCGCCGTCGCCCGCTCCGCGACAGCCACCGGCACCGCGGAACCGCCCAGGCCGACGTACCGCATGAGGCTGAGGTGCTCGGGGGTCAGGTCGGGGTGGTCCAGCAGGCTGGTGAGGAAGAAGGTGGACCCGGACCCGGCCGACAGCCCCCAGGTGAGCATCGTGGACAGCACCCGGGCGGGATCCCAGACGTCGATCAGATGCACCGGCATGTCGTTCACAGCCGGCACGAGCAGCGCGCCGAGCATGCCCATGAAATGGCCGACGGGGGCGCCGACGAGGGACGGTAGTCCGCCGCCGGCGTTCATGTCGTCGAGCTGCACGATCTCGGCGCCGAGCGTGTTGTGGGAGTGCACGACCCCCTTCGGGTCCGAGGTCGTGCCCGAGGTGTAGGCGACGACCGCGGGCCCGTCCGGATCGGTGTCGACCGGGCCGGGCAGGGTGGGCCCCGTTTCGAGCCCCTCGAAGGGGATGGCACCCGCCGGCAACGCCCGACCGCCGGCACCGTCACCAGCACCGCCGCCCTCACCGCCCTGGCTGCTGCTGCCGACCACGGCGACCACCCGCAGCGATGGTGCGGCGTCGACCACGGCCGGGAGATCCGCCAGATAGTCCCGCCGGCCGAAGCGCGCGGCGGTGACGAACGCGACCACCTCGGTCCGGCGCAGGATGTACGACACCTCCTTGACGCCGTAGAAGTGCACGATCGGCACGACGACGGCGCCCAGGAACGAGGTGGCGTAGAAGGCGACGGCGRCCTCCGCCCAGTTGGGAAGCTGGAAGGCAACCGCGTCGCCCGGGCGGACTCCGCGCTGTGCCAACCCGCCGGCGACCGCCAAGGCTCGCTCCCTCAGCTCGCCGAAGGTCCCCTCCCAGGGCCGCTCCAGCGAATGGACGTGGAACCGCTGCTCGGGGTGGTTCCGCAGCGCCCTGTCGATCTTCACGCCGAGGGTGGTGTCGTCCCACAGGCCGGCTCGCCGCCATTCGGTGGTGACCTCGCTCGGCACGGGTCGGGTGGGCCACCGGTGCGCAGACATCTGATCTCCTCGGGTAACGGCGGCGCCGGGTGAGACGGCGCGGCGAAGCCTCGTCGGGGTGGACCGCGCCGCGAGGGTGCGCTGCGGTGTCCAGGAGGTGTGCTCGGCGGTGTCCGGCCGTGTCCGGCCGTGTCCAGCCGTGTCCGGCCGTGTCCAGCCGTGGTCGGGCGGCCCGGCGGCCGCGGGCGCAGGTGTGGACCAGGTGGCGCGAGCGTGGACCGGGCGGCCGGCGTTCGGCCGCCGGCGTTCGGCCGACAGCTGCACGGCCGACAGCTACGGGGTGGTGTTCTGCTGTTCCTCGGCCGGATGGCCACCGGTTTCCAGGCCGGCCGAGGCCCCCGGTGCGACGGTGAGGGCGGTCAGCCGGGGGTTGTCCGCCCGGCTGATCCCGCCCAGGCAGAACTCCCAGAGATAGTCACCGATGTCCTGCGGCGACCAGCGCCCATGGGCGAACGCATAGTGGTGGAACACGGACATGACGACCCGGGCGACCATCTCCGCGTCCCGGCCCACATCGCTCGGCGGCAGCAGGCCGGCGTCCTGGGCCGCCCGCAGCTCCCGTTCGATCAGGTCGGTGAAGGGCTGGTCGGCGTCCGCTATCTCCTTCGGGAAGCGCTCGCGCAGCCGCCAGTGCTCGGAGGTGACGAACCGGGACCAGCCGATGTCCTCGAACAGGCCGTCCACCGTGGTCGTCAGGTAGTAACGCAGCCGCGACAGCGGATCGGGAATGGCCCGCGCGGCCTCCTCGAACCGCAGGGCGCTCTCCGCCACGACGTCCTCGATGACGGCGAGAAGCAGCTGGTCCTTTCCCGTGAAGTGCCGGTAGAACGTCTGCATCGCGACGCCGGCCTCCTTCACGAGCTCCTGGGTCGTGAAGGAGGATCCCTTGACGGCGATCAGGCGGCGCGCGGCGTCCACGATGCCCCGCGTCTGCTGGATGCTGCGGGAGCGGGAGCGATGCACCACCGGCGACCGGTCGGCGGCACGTTCAGCCCAGCCCATGGGAGGAACAGTACCCGCGCTCAGACCGGTGACAGGACCACCACCGGAATGGGCCGCTCGGTACGCGCCTGATAGGCGTCGTAGTTCGGCCACACCTTCGTCACGATCTCCCACAGCCGTGGTTTCTCCGCGTCGGAGGCCGTCGCCGCGCGGACCGTGAAGCGCTCCGCCCGCACCTGGATCTCCGCCGCCGGGTTCGCGAKCAGGTTCCGGTACCACTGGGGATGCTCCGGCGCTCCGCCCATGGAGGCCACGACCAGGTAGTCGTCCCCGTCCCGGGCGAAGATCAGCGCATTGGTGCGCGGCTGGCCGCTGCTCCGCCCGGTGGTGGTGAGCAGCAGGGTGTGCACTCCGTTCCACTCGTAGCCGACCTCGCCGCCGGTCTCCCGGTAGCGCCGGACGTGCTCGGCGCCGACAAGAGCGAGGTCGGGCGCCTGGTAGCCCGGTGAACTCATGGTGTCGCCTCTCGGGTAGGGAATAGGTGAGTTCCGGCGGATCAGCCGAACCGCGGTCGTCAGCCGAACAGCACGGGGATCTCGGTGGCGCCGCGCTCGTACATCCCGATCAGCCGCGGCGGCGCCGCGTCCGGGTCGAGCCGCAGGTTCGGCAGCCGGTCCAGCAGGGCGCCGATGCCGACCGCCATCTCGGCGCGGGCGACATGCATGCCCAGGCAGATGTGCGGGCCGCCGCCGAAGCCGAGTGAGCGCTTCATCGGCCGGTGCAGGTCGAACTCGTCGGGGCGATCCCACCGGGCCGGATCCCGGTTCGCCGCTCCGATGCACAGGTGCAGCACCGACCCCTTGGGCAGATGCACACCGTGGAAGTCGACGTCCTCGGTGACCCACCGGGAGAACATCGGGTCGGTGGGCGTCCAGCGCACGGCTTCCTCGATCGCCGGCCGCAGCAGCGAGCGATCCTCCCGGACGGCGGCCAGGACCTCGGGGCGGGTCAGCAGGGCGGTCAGCGTGATGCCCATCTGCTTCCAGGTCGTCCCGGAACCCGCGAGCAGCAGCAGGACGGCGAACGTGTAGATCTCGGCGTCGGTCAGCTGGTGCCGGACGCCGTCGGAGTCGCTGACCTCCGCCTCGACGAGGATGCTGATCAGGTCGTCCTGCGGCTGTTCGCGCCGGGCGGCGACGATCGGCGCGAGGTGCTGGATCACCTTCGCCGGCTGCTGCAGCGCCTCGCGGATGTCCAGCGCCTCCTCGACCGGGACGCCGAAGCTGCTGGTGATCGTCAGCACCGGGATGGCCGCGCAGAAGTCGACGTTGAGCTCGGCCCGGCCGTCGTCGACGAAGCTGTCGATCAGCAGCTGCACCGTCTCCTCGATGTACCGGCTGATCCACCACTTGGCCTTCGCCGGCACGAACGACGGCTGGACGAGGGCGCGGTAGCGGCGGTGCCGGTTCCCGCCCATCGTCAGCAGGCTGGCGCCGACCCCGACGTCGCCCTCCAGGCCGAGGCTCGTCGACGAGGAGAACAGCTCCTCGTTGCGATAGGCCTCGTCGCAGACGGCGAAGCTGAACGTCGAGAAGTGCGGGCGGTCCGGCTCCGGCAGACCGTGGAAGCTGGCCTGGCCCTGGTAGCCGGTCAGCTCGTGGACGGTGCCCTGGTGCACCGGCGCCTGCTCGCGCAGCCGCCGCCACGCCGGGTACGGGTCGTCGGTGAAGTCGCCGCCGGCGATCGCGTTGTAGCTGCTGCGCAGGTCGAACAGCCGGCGGACCCGGTCGCGGTCGAGAAGGTGGGTCGTTGTCATCGGTCCGTCACCTGGCCACGTATCCGCCGTCGATGGGCAGCAGCACACCGGTGATGTTGGCGGCGCGGTCCGAGGCGAGGAAGACCGCGGCCTCGGCACAGTCCTCGGCGGTGATCGGGCGGCCGAGCGGGTGCGAGGCGCCGACCTGCCGGGACGTCGCCTCCAGCAGCTCCGGGCTGGACGGCAGGCCACCGGCGGCCATGAAGTTCGTCGCCGGCATACCCGCCGGGCAGATGGCGTTGGCGCGGATGCCGTCCGGTGCGCCTTCGATGGCGACGGCGCGGGTCAGCTGGTGCACCCCGGCCTTGGTCGCGCCGTAGACGGAGCCACCCCAGGAGACGAGACCGGCGACCGAGCCGGTGTTGACGATGACCCCGCCGTCGCCCTGCTCGCGGAACCTCAGCACGGCCTGCCGGGAGCCGAGGAACACCCCGCGCAGGTTGACCGAAACCAGTCGGTCGAAGTCGGCGACCGTGTGGTCGGTGAACCCGGCGCCGAGCCGTGGCGTCGGGATCCCCGCGTTGTTGAACATGACGTCGAGCCGGCCGAAGCTTTCCACGGCGGCCGCGACCGCCGCCGCCACGTCGTCCTCCTGGGAGACGTCGCAGGCCACGGCCACGGCGGTGCCGCCGGCGGCCTCGATCAGCCCGACCGTCTCCTTCGCCGAGCCGAGGTCGATGTCGGCGCACACGACCCGGGCGCCCTCCTCGGCGAAGCGCAGCGCGGACGCCCGCCCGACACCTGAGCCGGCGCCGGTGACGATCGCGCTCCTGCCATCGAGCAGTGCGGTGGAGCTCATGCTTGTTCCCTCTCTAACGGGGAGTCGTCAGCCGGGGCCGGGGCCAGCGCCAGTGCGCCGGTGGGGCAGGCGTCCACCGCGTTCTCCACGGTCTCGGGAGAGTCGCCGATCGGCTCGACGAGTACGACCTTGGCCGTGTCGTCGTGCTCGAAGGTCGCGGGCGCGTACATCACGCACATCCCGCTGCCGATGCACCGCCCCCGGTCGATCGCGACCGTGACCGCGCCGGTCTGGGCCACTGTCAGACCCCCGCGAGCACGGGCGGCGCGGCGGGGGTGAAGCGGTAGAGCCGCTCGGCGTTGCCGCGCAGCAGCTTGTACTGGGTCTGGGCCGGCAGGTGGCCGATGATGCCCTTCACTGTCTGGATGCAGTTGGGCCAGGTGGAGTCGGAGTGCGGGTAGTCCGTCTCGCACATGATGTTGTCCTCGCCGATCTCGGCGATGCTGGCGATGCCGTGGTGGTCTTCGATGAAGCAGCCGAAGACGTGGTCCCGGAACGTCGCCCGCACGTCGAAGGTGTCCAGGTCGACGCTGGTCGCGGCACCGTGGTCCCCGAACGTCGCGCCCCGCTGGACCCAGTAGCGCTGCTTGTCGACGACCTGCGCGGCCCGCTCCAGGTAGTAGGGCATCCAGCCGACCTCGCCCTCCGAGAGCGCGATCTTCAGGTTCGGGTAGCGCTGGAACAGGCCGGAGAACAGCCAGGACAGCATGGTTCCCGAGGTACGCATGGCACCCCAGGTCAGGTTCGCCATGAACGGGGTGTTCGACGCGATCTTCGGCACCTGCGACGACGAGCCGACATGCATCGACACGACCATCTCCAGGTCGTTGGCCGCGGCCATCACCGGCTCCCAGTACCCGGACGGGTCATGGATGGTCGGCAGGCCGAGCGGCTCCGGGTTCTCGGAGAACGCGAACGACGTCGCGCCCTTCGCGGCGCAGCGCTCCAGCTCCTTCACGGCCAGGGCCGGGTCCCACAGCGGGATGAGGACGAGCGGGATGTACCGGCCGGGGGCGGCGCCGCACCATTCCTCGAGCATCCAGTCGTTGTAGGCCTTCAGGCAGACCAGCCCGAAGTCCCGGTCGGAGGCCTCGTAGAACAGCTGCCCGCAGAACCGGGGCAGCGTCGGGAAGCACAGCGACGCGAGGACGCCGGCCTGGTCCATGTCCTTGATCCGCTCGGCGGCGTCGTAGCAGCCCGGGCGCATCTCGCTGTAGGCGAGGGGCTCCGGTGAGAACTCCTCCTTCGACTTGCCGGCCACCGCGGACAGGCCCGAGCTGGGGAACTTCTTGCCGTCGTAGACCCAGAAGTCCATTCCCTTCTCGTCGACCTCCATGTGCGGAGCACGGTCGCGGTCCTTGGCGGGGACGCGCTCCACCCACAGGTGCGGCGGTTCGAGAACGTGGTCGTCGACCGAGATCAGCCAGTCGAGGTTCAGGCCGTTCGGGTCAGAGGTCATGTCTCCTCCTCTTGCTCTTGGTCAGGTCCGAGGCGAGGCGGGACGGGCAGGCCCGCGTGCCGTCCGGGTGCGCCGCTAGCGCAGCTCGCCGACGGCGATGTGCTTGACCTCCTGGAAGGCCCGGATGCCGTCCGGTCCCCGTTCGCGGCCCAGGCCGCTCTGCTTGTAGCCGCCGCTCGGGGCGTACGCGCTGAACATTCCGGCGTTGACGTTCACCGCGCCGGTGCGCAGCCGGCGCGCGACCGAGGTCGCCGCCGCGAGGTCGGCGCCGTAGACCTGGCCGGCCAGCCCGTAGGGGCTGTCGTTGGCGATGCGCACCGCGTCGTCGAGGTCGCGGTAGCCGAGCACGCTCACCACCGGGCCGAAGATCTCCTCCTGCGCGGCCGGGTTGCTGTTGTCCGGCAGGTCGAGGACGGTCGGCTCGACGTAGTAGCCGCGGTCCAGCCCGGCCGGGCGGCCGCCGCCGAGGGCGACCTTGCCGCCGTGCTGCTCGGCCGCCGCGATGATCCGGGCGCAGCGCTCGCGGGCGGCGGCGTTGATGAGCGGGCCCATCGTGGCCTTCTGATCGGACGGCGGGCCGACGGTCAGCGCGGAGTAGGCCTGCGCGACGATCTGGACCACCTCGTCCTTGCGATCGGCGGGCACCAGGATGCGGGTGGCCGCGACGCACGCCTGCCCGGCGGTCATCGCCACCACCGCCGCCGCGCCGGCAGCGACCTTCTCCACCGCGTCCGGCAGGTAGATCTGCGCCGACTTGCCGCCGAGCTCGAGGGCGACCCGCTTCACCGTGGGCGCGGCCTGGGCGAGGATGCTCCGGCCTACCGCGGTGGAGCCGGTGAAGGACACCATGTCCACCGCCGGGTGGCTGGTGAGCAGCTCGGCGCCGGCCGAGCCCTCCTCGATCACGACGCTGAGCACGCCGGGCGGCAGGCCGACCGCGTCCGCCGCCGCGCCGAAGGCCAGCGACGAGATCGGTGTGAGCGGGCTCGGGCGCAGCACGACCGAGTTACCGGCCATCAGCGCCGGGATCAGCTTCTGGAACGCCATGATGATCGCCCCGTTGTAGGGGGTGATCGCCGAGACGACCCCGACCGGCTCGTGGCGGCGCACGCTCGCCTTGAGCCCGCCGCGCACCAGCTCGTCGAGCGGGACGGGGCTGGCCTGCTCGTGCGGCATCGACAGGTACAGATCGATGGTGTTGCGGGCGAGCATGAGCCCGGCCGCGTACTGCGCGAACTCGGCGAACAGCACCGGCTGACCGGCCTCGGCCACCATGCTGGCGACCAGCGGCGCGTGCAGTGTCTCGATGTGGTCGAGCAGGGCACGCAGCACCCGCGCCCGCTCGGCCACCGGGGTCTCGGCCCAGGTGCCCTGGTCGAAACTGTCCCGCGCGGCGAGGATGGCCCGCTCCACATCGGCCGGCGACGCCGCGGCCACGGTCGTCACGACCGACTCGTCGGCCGGGTTCTCGACGTCGAACGACTCGTCGCCGTCGACCCAGCGTCCGGCGATGTACGAGCGGCGTTCGGCGAGGATCTCCGTCACGGTGCTCGCTCCTTCCTGTCTCGGGCCCTGTCTCGGGCTGCCTCTCAGGCGGGCTCGGTGGTGTAGACGACCGCGCCGCCGAAGTGGGGCGAGGACTGGCAGGCGACGCCGACCGTCGCCCGTTCGCGCTGGCGCGGCCCGGCCCGGCCGGACAGCTGCAGGTAGCACTCGAGCATCTGGGGGATGCCGTGCATCCGGCCGTTCCCGAGGGCGCCGCCACCGGAGAGCACCGGCAGCCCGTCGGGGCGGTCGCTGTCGATGCGCCCGTCCTGGACGAAGCGGTGCGCCTCCCCCACCGGGCACAGCCCCAGGGCTTCGAGCCAGAAGTAGACGAACGGCGAGAAGCCGTCGTAGAGCTGTGGCAGGTCGACCTCGCCCGGCCCGATCCCGGCCGCCTCCCAGAGCCGCCCGGCCAGGCCGGTGCCGGCGGCCATGATGTCGTCGAGCGGCCAGTGCAGCGGCAGCCGGCGGCGCGGCGGCGCGGAGGTGGCGATCCCGGCGATGTGGACCGGCCGGTGCGGCAGGTCCCGGGCCCGTTCGGCGGAGGTCAGGACGAACGCCGCCACCCCGTCGACCGGCAGGTCGCAGTCGAAACGGCGGATCGGGTCGCTGATCATCGGCGCGGCGAGGTACTCCTGGGTGCTCAGCGGCCTGTCGCGCCAGTAGGACCACGGGATCCGCGCGCCGTTCTTGCGCGCCTCCGTCACCACGGCCGCCATCGCCTCCTGGCTGGCGCCGTAGCGCTGGAGGTACTCGTTGTAGGGCAGCGCGATCATCGGCAGCGGGCCGAAGAACCCCTGCGGTGCCGTCCACTGCTGGGAGCCGGCGGCCTCACGCATGGGATTGCCGTGGTAGCGACCCGGCGGGTTGTGCAGCGCCCGGTGCAGCAGCACGTAGTCGGCGGCGCCGCTGGCAAGGGCGCCCACCGCCAGCCCCAGCGCCCCGGGAAGCTGCCCGATCCCCGAGAATCCCGACGTGTAGGCGGGGKTGACACCGAGATGCTCGGCGAGCCACTGCGCCGTCACGGTGCTGACCCCGTCCTCGACGGCGTGCGCACCGGCGGTCGGGAACAGCGGCGCCGTCACGAATCCGTCGACGTCGGCGGGCTTGAGTCCCGCGTCGGCGATGGCCTCGCGCGCGGTGTCGACGGCCAGGGCGCCGAGCGGCCGGGGGGCATGGCGCCACACGTCGCTGTGCGCGTAGCCGACGATCGCGACCTGGCCGCGCGCCGCGAACCGGCGGCTCATGACGCCTCCCCAGGCCGCCCGGACGCGTCCGCGAGCTGGAAGGCCGGTACGGCCACCCCGGGAGCGACGTCCTCGAACGCCGCCGTCACCTGGGCGCCGAGCCGCAGCCCGGGGGCCGCGGGCCCGTCCAGCAGCCGGCCGATCATGCGCAGTTCAGGCTGTTCGGCGAGCTCGACGTCGACGAGGACGAACGGCACGTCGGCGGAGAACCCGGGCAGGAACGCCTGGCGGACGACGGTCCAGGACCGCACCGCGCCCCGCCCGCTGACCGGCTCGAAGCCGTAGTCGGGGTCGGTGCTGCCGCAGGACGGGCAGACCTGGCCGGGTGGGATCGCGTAGGCACCGCAGCGTCCGCAGCGGGCCGCGGTGAGCACTCCCCCGGCCGCCGCCTCCCAGTAGCCGGCCGACACCGCGTCCGGAACCGGTAACGGCCGGATCGGCTGACCTTCGGTCGTCCGCGGCTGGGCCGTCACGGGATCACTCCGGCGTCCTTGAGCTCGACGATCTGTTCCCAGGTGTAGCCGAGGTCGAGCAGCACCGTCTCCGTGTGCTCGCCGTGCTCCGGGGCCCGGCGCAGTGCCGGCGGCGCCCCGTCGAGCTGTACGGGCACGTTCGGCAGCGAATACCCGGGCCCGCCCTCGACGACGACCTCCCCGAGGTAGTCGTTGGCGAGCACCTGCGGGTCGGTGAGCAGCTCCTCCACGGCCTGCACGGGAGCCCACGGCGCGTCGATCCGGCCGAGCAGCTCCTTCCACTCGTCGAACGACCGCTTCGCGAACTCGGCCTCCAGCTCGGCGACGCAGGCCTCGCGGTTCTCGGCCCTGGCCCGCAGGTCCGCGAAGCGCGGGTCGGCGGCGAGGTCGTCGCGCCCGACGAGGCGGCAGAAGTCGGCCCAGTAGCGGTCGGCCTCCAGGAAGACCAGCTGGATGTGCCGACCGTCGCTGGTCCGGTACGCCCCGACGAGCGGGTTGACGTACCCCTGCCGCCCGGACATGGCCCGCGGCCGCCCGCCGGCGAGGGCCGCCAGCACGTCTGAGGACAGCGTCCACATCGCGGTGGCCAGCAGCGAGACGTCGACGACGGACCCTTCGCCGGTCCGTTCGCGACCCAGCAGCGCGGTGGCGATCCCGAAGGCCAGGGCCATCGCGCCGTTGCGGTCGCCCATCGCGCCCCGCTGGCCGATCGGCGCGTCGCGGTCCGGTGGCGTCAGCACGTGCGCCATGCCGCCCTGCGCCCAGAAGGCCGACGAGTCGTAGCCGGGCCGGTCGGCCCCCGGGCCGCGGGCACCGAAACCGTGCCCTCGGGCGTAGACGAGGCGGGGAAAGCGCCGGGTGAGCTCGTCGGCGCCGAGGCCGAGACGTTCCAGGGCGCCGGGCCGGAAGCTGGTCAGGAAGACGTCTGCCGACTCGAGGAGCTGGTCTAGCGCCGCCCGGCCGGCCTCGGTGCGCAGGTTGAGTGCGACGGAGCGCTTGCCCCGGTTGGCCAGGGCGACCGAGAGGTTCACCCCGCCGCCGCCATCGGTGCCGATGCCCTGGGTGGCCAGCGCACGGTAGGGGTCGCCCTCGGGCCGCTCGACCCGGATCACATCGGCGCCCCAGTCCGCCAGCAGCGCACCGGCGACGGGCACGAACACCCACTGGGCGAGCTCGACGACACGTAAGCCGTCGAAGGCCCCCTTCGCCACGCGGCACCTCCTCCTCTGCGTCGGTTCAGTCGGTCGTTCCGTCGTTCGTTCGTTCGGTCGGTCGTTCCGTCGTTCTGTCGTTCCGTCCGCCGGTCGGTCTGTTCGGCCGGGACGGGTTCGTAGGCGGGACGGTGCGTCCCGCGGGTGACGCGGAGTCCCGCGCGGGCAGGGCGGCCCGGCCCCCGCGCACGATCAGGGGCTTGCGATCAGGGGCTGGGGCGCGACCGGACGAGCGAGGCGCCGTTGTCAGCTGACGACCCGAATGTAGGCCGGCTAGGCGCGATTTGGGAAGACCCCATCTCGTTTTAGGTAGAACGTTGACTTCTCTCGGAGGTGTTGCGATCCTCCTCACAGTCATCCGGCGGCCGGCATCGCAGGTCGCGGACCTCGGGACTCGCGAACCCGGGCCGCGAACCGCACGGCCCGGCGTCGTGGCCGATCACACCCAGCCGATCGGAACCAGCCGATCGGAACTCACCGATCGCACCTCACCGATCGATCGCACCCACCGATCGATCGACCTCCCGATCCCCGGAACAACCGGCCGCCGGTCCTGATCGTCGACCGCTGACAAGCGAAACGAGGTACTCCGCCCATGCGGCAGAACGGCTTCCGCCGAGGGACAACACGTCGGCGAGTGGTGGCACCGCGGCCGGCCGCGGTGCGGTTAGGCGCTGTGGCGGGCGGGTTGGCCGCCTGCCTGCTGCTGGTCGCGGCCTGTGGCAGCGACAGCTCCGACACAGCCGGTGGCGCCAGCGGCACCGGCGATGCCACGAACGCCACCGAGGTACTGGGAGCGGTGGCGAAGGCCGCCGGCGAGCCGGTGAAGATCGGGCTCGTCTCCGACGGAAAGGCGGCGACCGTCGACCAGTCCGTCGAGATCGAGGCCGGCAAGGCGACCGTGGCCTACCTCAACGAGCACCGCTCCGGCATCGCGGGCCGGCCGATCGAGCTGGTGACCTGTGCGTCCCAGGCCGATCCCGGCATAACCGCCGACTGCGCGAACCGCATGATCGAGCAGGACGTCACCGCGGTGATCATCGGCGGCGTCGCCGCCCAGGAGAGCGCCTGGACGCCGCTGCACGAGGCTGGCATCCCCGTGGTCCTCTACTCCACCAGTGCCACCGCGCTGCTGGCCGACGCCAAGAGCACGTTCTCGTTCGCCGACGCGACCTTCGGCACCATCGGGCTCCCGCTCAAGGTGGCGCAGAAGGAGGGCGTCAAGAAGGTCACCGCCGTCGTGATCGACGTCCCGGCGGCGAAGGGAGCGCTCGAGGCCAGCGCGCCCGCGATCTACAAGAAGGCGGGCATCGAGTTCGAGCTGGTCGCCGTCCCGATCGGCACCGCCGACATGACGCCGCAGATGCAGCAGATCGCGAAGGACGACGGCGAGGTGTTCATCCTCGGCAACGACTCGTTCTGCATCAGCGCTCTCAACGGGCTGAACGCGGTCGGGTTCAGCGGCCCGATCAGTGCCATCGCCCAGTGCGTCACCGACTCGACCCGGACCGCCATCTCCGGCGACCAGCTCAAGGGCATCAGCATCTCCGCCATCGCCCCGGTCGGTACGGACAACCCCTCGACCCGCCTGTACAACGCGGTCGCCGCCGCCTACGGCAAGAACATCGACACAAGCAAGATCGCCGGTATCAACATCTTCACGGCGGTCGCGGGCCTGCAGACGGCGCTGGAGGACCTCACCGGTGAGATCACCCCGGCGACGATCATCAACGCGCTGAAGACGATGCCGGAGAAGGAGCTGCCCGGCTCGGGCGGGCAGAAGTTCCAGTGCGGCGGCAAGGCGTCCTCCGCGGCGCCCGCCTCCTGCGTGCAGGGCGGCCTGATCAGCACGCTTGACGACAAGGGATACCCGACGAGCTACGAGGTCGCCGGGGCCTGACCGACGCCGGGCCTGCCGGGCCCGGCGCGCCGCCGGCCCGCCGCCTTCACCGGCCCGGCGGCCGTCGGGCCCGGCTGCGCCCCCACCCGCCTCCGCCCCAGCACCCGTTTCCGAGCCTGCCTGACCAGGGCGGGCGCGCCATGCCCGACAAGCGCTGTGCCCGACAAGAGGGGAAAGCCGTGTCCGCTGAATCCGCATCCGTGGTCGCCTTACCCGACGAGCTCCACGAGGTGCTCTCCCCTGGATGGCTCAACAAGGCGCTGGCGATCCGCTACCCGGGGATCGAGATCGTCGAGGTCACCCCCGGCCCAGTGGTCAGCCGGGTCTCGACCAACGCCCGGTTCCGGATCGACTGCACCGGCGGGGTCCCGAAGGGCCTGTCGCCCCACCTGTGCGCCAAGGGCTACTTCAGCGAGATCGGCCGGCCGGCGAGCCCCGCCGGGGTGCCCGAGACCAGCTTCTACCGGGACCTCGCCGACCGCACCGGAGTCCGCACCCTGCGAAGCGTCTTCGCGGACGTCGACGCGCGCACCGACGCGAACATCGTCATCACCGAGGATGTGGTGGCCGAGGGCGGCGTCTTCCTCGACGGGCTGAGCGACTACACACCGGACCAGGCCGCCGACAGCCTCGACCAGCTGGCCACCCTGCACGCTGCGACCTGGGCCGACCCGTCCCTCGCGGACGTCGGATGGCTGCGGAGCCGCCTGGACGGATACCTCCGGAGCCGCGGCCTGCCCGAGATCTCCGCCAACTTCGCCTGCTGGATCGGCGCGGGAGTCCCCGACGAGACGCGCGACGCCGAACGCCTGGTGGCGGCCTACCGCAGGTTGGCCGCCGAAACCGCCGCCGCGTCACCGTGGGCCGTGATCCACGGGGACCCGCACATCGGGAACCTCTTCCTCGACGGCGCCGGCCGCCCGTCCTTCCTGGACTGGCAGCTGGTCCAGCGCGGCCCCTGGTACATCGACGTCGGCTATCACATCGCGTCCGCGCTGACCGTCGCGGACCGCCGCCGCAGCGAACGCGACCTCCTCGCGCACTACCTCGACCGGCTGCGGGCGGGTGGCGTGCGGGCGCCGGAGTGGGACGAGGCGTGGCGCGCCATCGGCCGCGGGATCCTGCACGGCTTCTACCTCTGGGGCATCACGGTGAAGGTCGACCCGCCCATCACCGCGGCGCTCCTGGAGCGGCTCGGCACGGCGGCCGCCGACCACGACGTCCTCGCCGCGGTCGGCGCCTGACGGTCAGCCCGTCAGACCTGGCTCGTCAGCAGGGAACGATGGCCGCACGCCGGTTGCCGGAGCAGACCTGACCGGCCTCGAACGTTCTTCACATCAGACCCACATGTGAGACGTCCAGGGTGACGAGTGCCCGAACCGCGCTCCGTCCTGGAGGTTGCCACCGTGCCGGTCTCGGCCAGGCCTGATCCCTGTCTCGACCCTGCCGCCACCGACAGCTTCTCCTTTGGTTCCGCCACCGAGGCGCCGGCTGAAACCGCGGTTTCAGCCGGCGCCTCGGTGGCGCGGCGCCCGTGGTGGCGTGCCCGCCGGGCGACCGCGATCATCGGGAGCCTGGTCGTGCTGATGGTGGTCGTCGCCGCGCTGGCGATCACGGGCAGCGGCGTGCGGGGCGTTTTCGCCGCCGCCTCCTCGCCCCAGGCCGGCTCGCCCCAGGCCGGTGCTGCTCCCACCGACGACGGCCAGGGCCCGAGCGGTTCGTCGTCAGGGTCGACCGAGGTGGAGCCGCCAGCCGGATCGCCCACCCCCGGGGATCCCGCGCAGCCGCGGTCCGCCGTGGTCGTCCGAGGCTCCAACCTCGCGGATCCGTACCTGCTGACGCTCGACGGCGTCACCTACGCCTACGGAACCAACGCCGACGGCGCGCACGTGCCCGTCCTCACCAGCACCGATCCGAGCCTGCGCAGCTGGGTGCGCGCCGGCGACGCCCTGCCGCACCTGCCCGGCTGGGCGCAGGACACCGGCTTCACCACCTGGGCTCCCTCCGTCGCCGAGGTCGACGGCGGATACGTCATGTACTACGTGACAAGGGTCGCCGCGACCGGCCACCAGTGCGTCTCCACCGCGCACGCGACGAGTCCGACCGGACCGTTCATCGACGTCTCGACCGGCCCTGCGATCTGCCAGGAAGCCGAGGGCGGGAGCATCGACCCCAGCCCGTACGCCGTCGGGGCCGAGCGGTACCTGACGTGGAAGAGCGAAGGCATMCTGCCCGGCACCACACCGACCATCTGGGCGCAGCGCCTCGCCGCCGACGGCCGCACGCTGCTCGGCGAGCCGACCGCCCTGCTCAGGCCGACGCTCGACTGGCAGCACGGCCTCGTCGAAGGCCCGGCGATGCTGGTCCGGGGCGCAAGCTTCGACCTGCTGTTCTCCGCCGGGGACTGGCACAGCCCCGACTACGCGACGGGGAGCGCGACCTGCGCCGGCCCGCTCGGTCCGTGCACGGTGCGTCCCGAACCGCTGCTGCGTACGGGCACCGCGGGCGTCGGCCCGGGCGGCGCGGAACCGTTCCGTTCGATCGACAGGGCCACTGGCGAGGAAACCTGGTGGCTGGCGTTCCACACCTGGAACCGGCGGGAGCCGGCGGAGAATCCGCATGCCGACCGGCAGCTGGTCGTCGTGCCGCTGCCCGACGCCGGAGCGTTGACGCCGGCCGACCGCTCCGCCGTCCGCCTCGGCCGGGTCACCACTGCTCCTTAGCGCCGCGGCAAGCAATGCGGAATCAGGCGCCCTCGCGGTGCTGCGGCTGCCGCTTCGCCCGGCGGGTCGTGGCCGAAGGCGCGCCGGCCGCTCTGGCGGCGGGTTCGTTGTTCGCGGTGAGCCGGTACGCGGCGCGTTCGAGGGTCGGGAGGATGGCGGTGATGTCGAGCTCCCCGGCGGCGAACCGGGCGACGACGGCGTAGGCGACGTTGGTCAGCAGGAGGCCGATGTCGCTGACGTAGCCGGGCTCGCCGGCCGCGAGCACGGCGCGGCCGGCGGGCTCGATGATGGTCATGGTCTGTTGCTCGAGCCGATCACCGGGCGGCGTGGCACGGGCCTTGTGGTAGGCCTCGAGCAGGCGCGGGCTGTGCTCCCATGGTTCGAAGACGTGCCGGAACACCCGCATCAGGCCGTCGTAGAGGCTCTCGCCGGGTGGCGGGGCGGGCACCGGCGCGCAGCTGTTCCGCGCCATCCACCGTTCGACGGCGGCGACGATCAGTTCGTCACGGGTGCCGAAGAGCTTGTAGATCGTGGCAAGCGAGACGCGGGCCTCACGGGCCACCAGACGTAGCTGGACCGCGTCGTAGCCCTCGGACTCCAGCAGCCCGACGACGACGTCGATGATCGCGTCGGCCGACCGTGACTCCGCCACCGCGCCGGCCCCCTCGATGTGCTCCCAGCGTGCGTCTCCCCGCCAGCACGCCCCCTGCGCCCAGCCGCCGCCGCGCCAGCGGCGACGATCTCGGTTGACGCCCTCAGAGTAACATGGTTACTCTAGTAACCACGTTACTCGGGTGGTTGGTCCAGGTTTCTGGCGGTTCGGTCAGGCACCAGCTCGACCGGCACCTGCGATCTCGCCAGCACCATCAATGCGGAGGAGACGGCATCAATGGCTACATACGTCCTGGTACACGGCGGCGGCCACGGTGGCTGGTGCTACCAGCCGGTGGCGCGGCTGCTGCGGGCAGCCGGGCACGAGGTGTACACGCCGACGCTGACCGGCTTAGGCGAGCGGGCGCACCTCGTCGGCCCGCACGTCGACCTCGACCTGCACATCCACGACGTTGTCACGATGCTGCACCACGAGAACCTGCGTGACGTGATCCTGGTCGGGCACAGCTACGGCGGCATGGTCATCACCGGCGTCGCCGACCGCGCCGCGGACCGGATCGGGCGCCTCGTCTACCTCGACGCGGCGAACCCGGTCAACGGCCAGTCGCTGCTCGACGTCGCCGGGCCGATGATCGCCGCCACCCGCCCGCTGGGGAAGGTCGTGGACGGTGTCGAGCTCGTACTCATCCCGTTCCCCGAGGCCGGCGCCTTCTACGGGGTGACCGACCCGGACGACATCGCCTGGATGGCCGACCGGCTGGCCCCGCACCCCTGGCGGTGCTTCGAGCAGCCGCTGACCCTCACCAACGAGGACGCCCTGTGGGCGATCCCGCAGTACCACATCGTCTGCACCTCCACCCTGGCGACCAGGGACCCGGAGCTGACGGCGAAGGCCCGCGCGGCCGGCCGACTCTGGGACATCGACACCGGGCACGACCTCATGATCACCGAGCCGCGGGCCGTCACCGACGCTCTCATCGACGTGGCCACCTCCTGATCCTCCGCCAGGCGCACTCCTGAGTGGTGCCGTCTCGCATACGTGGCCACCGGAATGTCTCACCATCAACGCCGCCGACATCCTCCCTGAGCAATAACCGGGTCGGAGGTCGATGCTGAACGCTCTGATGGCGAGACCGGGTCAGGCCGCGGCCGTGGCTCGTCTCCTGGGCGCGGTTCCACCGAGAGCGGTGAGCTCGGCGTGCCAGAGGTCGGGGAGTTCGGCGTAGCAAGGCACGCTCGCGCTCACCGAGAAGCCGACACAGGCCTGGCTGCCGAGGCCGCACAGAAGGACCGCGAGATGGTGCCGGCCGACGAACAGCGGCGGCACGGCAATCAGTTTGACGACATTCCGGCCCGCGACGGCGAGCGGGCCGGAAAGCGTGCCCGCATTGCTTGCCAGCAACGCTACCCAACTCCGCTGCCCGCTGGCGGCGATGACGCCGGCGAGCACCCGCGACGGCAGCCCGGCGGGAGCCTTGTCGAGAAGCTGCCGATAGAACGCGGCGACGCTTCCTCCCGCCTTTATGCGCCGAGTTTCCTCGGCAATCCGGGCGAGCCGCCGTACCGGGTCGGGTTCATGGCAGGGCAGTGCGACCCGCACAGCTATGGCGAAGTTGGACATCAGCCGGCTTTCGCCGGGCACGCGGACGCTGATCGGCATCATGGCGTGCAGCGGGCGGCGGCCGTCCAGCCATTCCGGTAATGACCACGCGCGTAGCGATCCGGCGAGCGCCGCGAGGTAGACGTCGTTGACGGTCACCGAATGCCTGCGAGCGATCCGCCTGAGTGTCTCGATTTCGGTGACGGCCCAGACGTGGCGCGCCTCGCCCCGCGGCGGTCCGCCCCAGGAGCGCAGCTGGCGCGTCCGGGGGAGTACTCGCGTGATTTCTGCGGCGGCGCGGGTGTAGTCCCGTGCGCGGGGGGTGCGGAACGTCGGCAGATCAGGCATCGCCGGTTCGTGATCGGCGCCGAAAAGCAGGTGCAGCGCCTGGTACATGGCGCGGGCGTCCTGATGGATGTGGTTCAGCCAGTAGACGATGGCGACTTCGTCGGCGCTGTGTCCATGCAGGAGGTGCAGGCGCCACTGGGGGCGCTTCAGGTCAAGGGGCTCGGCGGCGACCCGGCCGAGCGCGGCCCGAATGCCGCCGTCGCCGCTGCCCACGGGCAGCTTTTCGGCCCTGACGTGGTATTCGAGGTCCAGCTCGTCGTCGAGCCGCCAGACCGTGTCGTCCCTGCCCGGGGGCGCCGTCATCCGGGAGAGACGCTCGAGGAGCGCCGGCGCGTCGCGCAGCCGCTCCGCCACGTGCGCGCGCAGCTCGACAAGGCCCAGAGCTGGATCCGCCACGGACAGCACGGCGCCGAACTCGTACCGCTCCCCGGCATTGAGCCGGGTGAAGCTCAGGAAGGCACGGTCGGCGGCGTTGAGTGGCCTGGTTTGCTGGGCAGGCGCGGCGGTGGCCGCAGAATTCTTTGCCATTCGATGTCTCCCGTGACGCCCGAAGCCCGGACTTCGTGTCCGCACGAGAACCACTTTTTCCCGCAGGCGCGGCAGACGCTATTTTTGTTTGGAAATACCCTATTTCTGGGGCCCCCGAAAGAGGGTCCGGGCCATTTGGGTCCCTGCCGGTCGTTTAGCCTTAGGGCCAGGCCGCATGTACCCGGAGGTGTTGTGGGGCAGGTCGGAGATACGACGGAGCGCGATTCGCGCACCGACGCCGCGGTCAGCGGCCTGCCCTGGGGTCTGGCCTGATCACTCACCTGTCGGTGGTGCGCAGGTACTCCCGTGTCACGCTGGCGCCGGCCACGGCCGCGGCGGGAACGACGGCCTCGATTCTTTCGACATCGGCGCTGGAAAGCTCGACGTACACAGCCGCGGCGTTCTCCTCCAGACGCTGGATCCGTTTGGTGCCCGGAATCGGGACGACGTCGGGGCCCTGGTTCTGCAGCCAGGCCAGCGCCAGCTGCCCCACCGTCACCCCCCGCTCCTCGGCCAGCGTCCGCAGCGCGGCCACGATCCTCAGGTTGTGCGGCAGGTTGTCGTCCGTGAACCAGGGAGACCGCCGGCGCGAATCGGTTTCGTCCAGATCCGCCCGGTCGGTGATGCTGCCGGTGAGCATTCCCTTGCCCAGCGGGGAATAGGGCACGATGCCGATACCCAGCTCCCGGCAGGTCGGCACGATCTCGTCCTCTATCCGGCGCGTCCACAACGACCATTCGCTCTGCAGCGCGCTGACCGGGTGCACCGCGTGCGCGCGGCGGATCGTCGCCGCGGACGCCTCGCTGATACCAAGATGGCGGACCTTGCCCTCGGCGACCAGCTCAGCCATCGCTCCCCAGGTCTCCTCGACGGGAACGTCGGGGTCGACCCGGTGCTGGTAGTACAGGTCGATGTGGTCGACACCGAGCCGGCGCAGTGATCGCTCGCAGCACTGTCGCACGTAGGCGGCGTCGCCGCGGGCGCCCATGCCCCCGCCCTCGCCGGTGAGGACGATGCCGAACTTGGTCGCCACCACCGCCTGGTCGCGACGGCCGGCGATGGCCTGCCCGACGAGCGTCTCGCTCTCACCGTAGATGTCGGCCGTGTCCAGGAGCGTGACACCGAGGTCCAGCGCCCGGTGGATGGTCGCGAACAGTTCGGCGGGGTCGCCCACCGCGCCGTAGGCGGGGCTGAGCGACATGCACCCGAGCCCCTGCGCACCGACTTCCAGGCTGCCGAGCCTTCTGGTGGGGATGACGTCAGTCATTTGCCGCGGCCAGCCTCTCGCCGGGTGTGAAAAGGATCGGGACGGATATCGGCGCCCGGTTGAACGTCGACATGAAGCCGACGTCCACGCCCGGTTGGAGCCTGATGTCGTGTAGTCGCCGGACGATCTCGTCGAGAGCGATACGCAGGTTCATCCGGGCGAGGTTGGAGCCGGCACAGCGGTGCGGACCGGCACCGAAGGCGATATGGGAGTTCCTGGCCCGGTCGAGGTCGAACACGTCGGGATTCTCGAACTCGGCCTCGTCGCGGTTCGCGGAGACCCAGTACATGAGTACCTGTTCACCGGCTTTGATCAGTTGGCCGCCGACCTCGGTGTCCTGCCGAGCCGTGCGCGCGATGCAGGCGAACGAGCCGTCAAGCCGCAGGAACTCCTCGACGGCGTTCGGGATGAGTTCCGGTCGCTCCCGCAGCGCCGCCAGGATCTCCGGATGCTCGCACAGGCGCAGCATCGCCATCCCCAGCACACCGGCCGTCGTCTCGAGACCGCCGAGAACCAGCAGGTGAATGGTTCCGACCGCCTCCTCGTCGGTGATCGGGCGGCCTTCGATCTCGGCAGCCAGCACGGCGTCGACGACGTCTCCCCGTGGGCCGTCGCGGTGCCGCCGCTCGATGAACTGACCGATCCAGCCGGCCAGCTTCATCAGGCAGTCCATCGCCTCCGGGCGGTGCAGCTGCGACGCCATGATGGCGTACCCGTTGACCTCGTCGAGGTCCTCGGCGGGGGCGTGCAGCGCCAGGTCGAAGAAGGCGAGCCCCGGGAACGGCCGCGCGAACGCCTCCATGAAATCGCAGGAGCCGTCCTCGATGAATCCGTCGATGAGACGGTTCACCAGGTCACGGGTCGGCGCCTCCCATTCACTGACAACCGCCGGCCGGAAATACGGATTCGTCAGCTGACGGAACTCCCGCTGCAACGGTGGGTCAACCGTCACCGGCAGGATCTTCATCGGTGGCCCGGGTGGGACCGGTACGGTGATTCCGTCTTCGGAGCTGAAGGTCTTCCAGTCCTGGGCAATACGGAGGATGTCCTCCTTCCGGGTGGCGACCCAGAATCCTCCGTGCTGGTCGCTGTGTGCTACCGGGCACCGGGAACGTGCCCGGGCCAGCGTCGCGTGTAAGTCTCGGCCGAGTTCGGGCGACAGATGGTCGAAATGTTTCTCGACCCACTCGTCGTCAATCCGGCCCGGGCCGGTCGCTGCAGACTCCATCTCGCACCTCGCGCTCTTGCGGGCCGGCGGGCCGCCCAGACGGGTCGGGCCGTCCAGCGGTTCGGCCAGAGACCTGGCGCAGGCCCCTCAGCATGCGCTGGGCGCCCACCCGGATTCCGTCAACATAGTGAACGCTCACTGGTGAAACCAGGATTGCGGTGGCGGCGCTCCGCTGTCAGCTGGCGGCGTTGGTGCCGTCCTCGCGCAGCACACCGCGCCGGATCAGCTCGCGGATCACGTCCTCGCCCGCGGCGCGGGTGTCCTGCAACCGGGCCCGGGAAGCCTCCGAAGGGTCGCCCGCGGCGATCGCGTCGATCACCAGCCGCTGAGCCTCGACGATCTCCTCTCGGGTGCGCCGGTCGCTCTGGCGCACCGCCCACGCCAGGAAGCCACCGACCCCCTTCAGCTCCGCGAGCAGGCGCGGCGTGGATCCCGCGCGGTGCTGGACGAGCACGATCTCCTCGGCGAGGTCCAGCAGCTGGGCGCCGGTCGCGTCACTGTCGGCCAGCGCCCGCAGGAGGTCCCGCAGCTGGGCGAGCACCTCGGGGTCCCGGTCCTTGGCGACCCGCGCCGCCGAGACCCCACTGAGCAGACCGAGGACGTGGAAGTCCGCGCGGAGCGTGCGGGCGTCGAAGTGCTGAACGAACGCCACCCGGTGAACACGGGTCGCGATCAGACCGTCGCGTTCGAGGAGCACGAGGGCTTCGCGGACCGGGGTGGGGCTCACCCCGATGGTCGCGCCGATCCGCTCGACGTCGACGCGGTCGCCGTAGCGCAGGTTGCCGGCGAAGATCTCCTTCTGCAGGTACTCCACGACCACAGCACTGGTCTTGGTGCGCCTGAACGCAGCCTCAGTCACCACGCCACCCATGGTGGTCGGCACGGCCTCCGATCGTCAATAAAAAATCAAAAATTGGCGATTGGAGATTGCAGGGCACCGGTAAGTGAGCCTACGCTCAGTGCCTCGCCGGCATGGCCGTGATCCGACTGAGCGAAGGAGGCCCTGACGCGACTGGACTGGCCGGTCTGCGCGTGGCGGACACCGACGCCCGCGTGACCGAACGCCACGATCTGTTCACCGAGTGCGCACCGAAGGGCTACGAGGACGCGGATGGGACATGACGACGACAGGCGATGACCCGGTCTACTGGGATCCGTACGACCCGGCGTTCGCGGTGGATCCGTACCCGATCTACCGGCGGTTACGAGAAGAAGCTCCGCTTTACTACAACGAGAAACACGACTTCTACGCGGTCAGCCGGTTCGCCGACTGCGAGCAGGGCCTGCCGGACTGGCGGAGGTTCAGCTCCGCCCGCGGCGGCATTCTCGAGCTGATCAAATCCGGTCTGGAGATTCCCCCGGGGACCCTGATCTTCGAGGACCCGCCCATCCACGACATCCACCGCCGCCTGCTCGTGCGGGTGTTCACCCCTCGCCGCATCGCCTCGATCGAGGGCAAGGTGCGCGACTACTGCCGGCTCGTGTTGGACCCGCTGGTCGGCGAGAAGCGGTTCGACCTGATCAAAGAGGTCGGGGCCGAGATGCCGATGCGGGTGATYGGCATGCTGTTGGGTATTCCCGAAAGCGACCAGGCGGCGCTGCGCGACCAGTTCGACGACAGGCTGCGGACCGAGGACGGCGGGCAGATGGACCTCTCCGAGGGTGCCATCCTGTCCGGCGAGGTCTTCGGTGAGTACGTCGACTGGCGCCGGGATCACCCGTCGAACGACCTCATGACCGACCTGCTCACCACCGAGTTCACCGACGAGAACGGTGCGACCCGCACGCTGACGCGTGACGAGGTGCTGGGTTACGTCACGGTGGTCGCGAGCGCCGGCAACGAGACGACCGGCCGGCTCATCGGCTGGATCGGGTCGCTGCTAGCCCGGCAGCCGGAGGCGCGCCGCGAATTGGCAGCCGACCCGTCGCTGATTCCCGACGCGATCGAGGAAATCCTGCGGATGGAGCCGCCGGCCCCGTTCATGGCGCGCTACGTCACCGAGGATGTCGTTCTCCACGACACGACGGTTCCCGCCGGCAGCGCCCTCATCTTCCTCGTCGCCTCGGCGAACCGGGACGACCGGCGCTACCCCGACCCGGACCGCTTCGACATCCGCCGCCGGATCAGCCAGCAGGTCTCCTTCGGTTTCGGTGCCCACTACTGCCTCGGCGCGGCACTGGCCCGACTCGAGGGCCGGGTGGCGCTCGAGGAGATGCTCACCCGCTTCCCCGACTGGGACGTCGACTGGGCCGACGCGAAGCTCGCGCAGACCTCGACCGTTCGCGGCTGGGAGACGCTGCCGCTGACCATCGGCTGAGCGGCCCACAACGGAAAAGGAAGATGTCGAGACTCTCGACGAGGTGACGATGAAGTTCTTCTTCCACTACCCGGAGACCTCCGGGCTCGAAGGCGACATTCTCGACCCGGGATCGCTGGGTGATATCGCGGCCGAGGCCGAACGAGCGGGTTTCGAGGGCTTCGCCCTCACCGATCATCCCATTCCCGGTGCCAGGTGGCTGACCTCCGGCGGTCATCAGAGCTTCGATCCGTTCGTCGGCCTCGCGTTCGCGGCGGCAGCCACCGAACGACTGCGCCTGCTCACCCACCTCACCGTGGCGCCCTACCGCAACCCGTTCATCCTCGCCAAGGCGGCGGCCACCCTCGACAAGCTCTCCGGCGGGCGGTTTGTCCTCGGGCTCGGTGCGGGCTACCAGAAGTCGGAGTTCTTCGCCCTCGGCGTGGACATGGAGGAGCGCAACGCCCTTTTCGACGAGGTCCTCGACACACTTCCGCTGCACTGGAGCGGAGAGGCCTTCAGCTACACCGGGCGGCATTTCGACGCCCGCAACGTCATCGCCCTGCCCCGGCCCGTGCAGAATCCGATCCCGATCTGGATCGGCGGGAACTCGCGACTGAGCCGACGGCGCGTCGCCGAGCGGGCGCAGGGCTGGATGCCGATGTCCGGTCCACCGTCGCTCTCGACGACCGCCCGTACCGTCGCGATCGGCTCGACCGCGGAACTGGGCGAGATGATCGGCGGGGTGCTCGAGCAGGCCGCGGCAAATGACCGCACCGAGCCGCTGACCTTCCTTTACTCGTACCACGAGATCAAGGACCCGGCTCTGGACGCCGACCGCCATCGCGAGGCCATCGCCGAGCTGGAGCGCGTCGGTGTCACCGATCTCATGATCACCTGTTTCACCCGGGAACCTGCCGCCACCCTCGACTTCATCAGAGGCTTCGGCGAGACGTACGTGTCCTGAGAGCCTTCGGTTTCCTTCAGGAAGGAATGACATGGCTGCCGTCATGAAAGGTGTGCGCGTGCTGGAGGTCGCCGAACAGACCTTCGTGCCCGCCGCCTCGGCAATCCTCTCCGATCTCGGCGCGGAGGTCATCAAGATCGAGCACGTCGAGCGCGGCGACGCCATGCGCGGGCTGGCGACGACCGGGACGGCGATCGTTCCGGAGAACGTGCACGTCCTGCTCGAGCACTCCAACCGCGGGAAGCGAAGCCTCGGGCTCGACATCGCCTCACCCGAGGGAATCGAGATCCTCTACAAGCTCGCGGCGACCTCGGACGTCTTCATCACCAACAAGCTGCCCCGGGTCCGGAAAAAGCTGAAAATCGACCTGGAGGACATCCGCGCCCACAACCCGGACATCATCTACGTGCGGGGCACCGGGCAGGGTGAACGCGGCCCCGACGCCGACAAGGGCTCCTACGACGGCCTCGCCTTCTGGGCCCGCGCCGGTGTGGCGCTGGGCATCATGCAGCCCGAGTACGGCCACGTGCCGTTTCCGCCGGGTCCGGGCTTCGGTGACTCGATCGGCGCGATGACCATCGCGGGCGGCACGGCGATGGCGTTGTTCCACCGCGAGCGCACCGGCGAGGCGACGGTGGTGGATGTCTCGCTCATGTCGTCCGCCATGTGGGCGATGGGGCAGGCGATCGGGCTGTCGGTCACGCTCGGCCAGGGCTGGGCACCGCCGCCGAGCGACGCCCCGCGGCGCAACCCGCTGGTCGGTAACTATCTGACGAAGGACGGCCGGTGGCTTGCTCTCACCTGCCTTCAGGCCGGCCGCTACTGGCTGCCGTTCTGCGAGTGCGTCGGACGCCCCGACCTGGCCACCGACCCCCGCTTCGCCGACTTCGAATCGCTGATGGCGCACAGCGCGGAGGCCACCGAGGCCCTGCGGGAGCTGTTCGCGCAGCGCACCGTGGACGAATGGCGTGCGGCGCTGGCGGACTTCATCGGGCAGTGGGCCGTGGTGCAGGACACCCTGGAAGCCGCGAACGACCCGCAGTCCGTCGCCAACGGCTATCTGCAGCCGTGTGAGACCGCGGATGGTTTCCCGTTCTCGCTGGTCGCCTCGCCGGTGCAGTTCGACGAGCATCCCGCCCCGCCCGGCCGGGCGCCCGAGTTCAACGAGCACGGAGACGAGATCCTCGCCGGCCTCGGTCTCGACATCGAAGAAATCCTCGACCTGAAGGTGCGCGGCGTCGTCGCGTGACACCGGCCCACGTTTTCGAGAACCGGAACAGGAAGGCAGGAAGGTCAGCCGTGGTCGATCCGTACTGGGACCCTTTCGACAAGGACATCGATGTCGACCCGTACCCGGTCTGGCGCCGGTTACGTGACGAAGAACCCCTCTACCACAACGAGAAGTTCGGCTTCTACGCTCTTTCCCGGCATGCGGACGTCGAGCGTGCCCATCGCAGCCCGAAGCTCTACAGCTCGGCCTACGGCACCCTCCTGGAAATCATGGGGCCGGAACCGCTGCAGTCCAACTTCATGATTTTCAAGGACCCGCCGGACCACGACACGCTGCGCGGCCTGGTGTCCCGGGCCTTCACCCCGCGCCGGGTCGCCGCGCTCGAGGGGAACGTCCGGAAGATCTGCACCGATCTGCTCGAGCCCCTGGTCGGCTCGGGCGGGTTCGACTACATCCAGGACTTCGCCGCCCAGGTTCCCTCCAGGGTGATCTCCGAGCTGATCGGGGTTCCCGAGGAGGACCGCGAGGAGGTCCGGAAGACGATCGACGAGACCTTCCACATCGTGGAGGGCGGCGGGATGGCCAACGACATCTCCCGGCAGGCCACGGCCAGGCTGCGCGAGTACTTCTGCGAGCAGATCGACGCCCGGCGCACAGCCCCGCGCGACGACATGATGACCGCGCTCGTCGAGGCGGAGGTCCCGACGGAGAACGGGCCGCGCCGCCTGACCACCGCCGAGGCCGGGGCGGTCACCAACGAGCTGGTCAGCGCCGGTACCGAGACGGTCGTCCGGCTGCTCGGCTGGATGTGCCGGCTGCTGGCCGAACACCCCGACCAGCGCGCGGAGCTGGTGGCCGACCCGTCGCTGGTGCCGGGCGCGGTCGAGGAGTCCCTGCGCTACGAGCCGCCCTCCCCCGTCCAGGGGCGGATGCTGCTCGACGAGGTCACGCTCCACGACACGACGCTCCCCGCCGGCTCGAAGGTCCTGCTGCTCACCGGGTCCGCCGGGCGCGACGAGCGAAAGTACCCCGACCCGGACCGCTACGACATCCACCGGCGGTTCGACAGCCACGTCACCCTCGGCCACGGGATCCACTTCTGCCTCGGAGCCTCCCTCGCCCGGCTGGAGGGGCGCGTCGCGATCGAGGAGACGCTGCGGCTGTTCCCGACCTGGGAGGTCGACACCGACCGGGCCATGCGGCTGCACACCAGCACGGTGCGCGGCTACAACAACCTGCCCGTCGTCGTCTGACCAGGCATCACCGCACTTTTTTCTGAGGAGACGTTGTGGGAAAGCTCGACGGCAAGGTCGCGTTCATCACCGGCGCGGCGCGTGGGCAGGGCCGCAGCCACGCGATCCGGTTAGCGGAGGAGGGCGCTGACATCATCGCGATTGACATCTGCGCCCAGCTCGATTCGGTGCCCTACCCCATGGCCACCCCGGACGACCTGGCCCAGACCGTGAAGGCCGTGGAGAACCTCGGGCGGCGGATCGTCGCCCGTCAGGCCGACGTCCGCGATTTCGACGCGCTGCAGAAGGCGTTCGACGAAGGCACCGCCGAGCTGGGCCCGGTCACCATCGTGCTGGCGAACGCCGGTATCGGTCCGGGCGGGCAGATCGCCGCGCAGCAGCAGTGGGACGACGTCGTCGCCGTCAACCTCACCGGTGTGTGGAACACCGGTCGGGTGGCGATCCCGTCGATGATCGAGAACGGCCAGGGTGGGGCGATCGTCCTGACCAGCTCCACCGGTGGGCTCGTCGGCGTCGGCATTCCCGATGTGGGCTTCCTGGGCTACACCGCCGCCAAGCACGGCGTCATCGGCCTGATGCGCTCGTGGGCCAACTACCTGGCCGAGTTCAACATCCGGGTGACCAGCGTCGCCCCGACGACGGTGAAGACCCCCATGGCCGCCGACGGCGACCGCGAGGCCGTCGTCGGCCACGCCCCGCCCGCGCTCGCCCGCGCGCTGGAGAACGCGCTGCCGGTCTGGGCGGTGGACCCGGTCGACGTCTCGAACACCATCGTCTGGCTGGTGTCGGACGACGCCCGTTACATCACCGGGACGGTCATCCCGGTCGACGCGGGCCAGCTCAACCGGCGGTAGCAGCAGCACCCGAAGAGGCACGGGCGGACCGGCAGGAGAGGACGGACAAGCAGTGCGGTTGCTGGTTGTGGGCGGAACCGGGCCGACCGGACCGCACGTCGTGCGCGGTCTGCTCGGCCGCGGCGACGAGGTCACGATCTTCCACCGGGGCGCCCACGAGCCGCCCGAGCTGGCCGACGTCGAGCACATCCACGGCGACCCGCACTTCCGCGAGTCGATCGACGACGCCCTCGACGGGCGGGTCTTCGACGCCGTGGTGGCCATGTACGGGCGGCTCAAGCACCTCGCGCCCGCGCTGGCCGGGCGGTGCGGCCAGTTCGTCGCCGTCGGCGGGGTACCCGTCTACCAGGGCTTCTTCCCACACCCGAGCCAGCTGGCACTGCCCGTCCCGGTGACCGAGGATCATCCGGTGGTCCGGGACGGCTCCGCCGCGGCCGCGCTGGCGTTCTCCCACCGGCTCGCCCAGGCCGAGGCGGCTGTCCGCGCCGCCCACCCGGAGGCGACGATCCTGCGCTTCCCGACGCTGTTCGGCCCGACCAACGCCCGACCGGCCGAGTGGTCGGTGGTGCGGCGGGTGCGCGACGGCCGCCCCTTCATGATCCTTCCCGATGGCGGCGGCCAGCTCCAGAGCCGCTGCGCCGCCGCCAACGCGGCCGCGTTCGTCCTGGCCGTGTTGAACGCCCCGGCCGTGGCCGCCGGCCAGGTCTACAACGCGGGCGAGGCGACGAGCTGGTCGCTGCACGACTGGGCCGCGACGATCGCCCGGCTGATGGGAGCCGACCTGGAGCTGGTCGGGCTGCCCCGGGAGATCGCCGTCGAGGCCACCACCACGCTGCTTCCGCTCGCCGGCACGACCGCGACCCATGTCGTCGTGAGCACGGAGAAGGCCCGCCGGGAGCTGGGCTACCTCCCGGTCGTCGACCCGGTCGAAGCACTCGCCGAGCTCGTCGGCTGGTACGCCGAGCACCCCGATTTCGACCCGGCCGCGAGCCCCTCGTTCACCGACCGGTTCGACTACCGGGCGGAGGACGCGCTGCTCGCCGAGTACCGCACCGCGGTGCGGCGGCTGGCCGCCGCGGTCGAACAGCGTGCCGCCCCACCGATTCACAGCATGCCCCACCCGAAGGAACCCGGAAAGACGGACCATCGTGGCCGCTGAGCAGGAGATCAGGGTGAACATTCATTTCGCTGTTGGGGCCTGGCATGTCTGACCAGCGAACCGCCCGGGTCGCCGTCGTGACCGGCGGGGCCAGTGGGATCGGCCGGGCGACCGTGCTGCGCTTCCTCGCCGAAGGCGACCAGGTGGTCTTCGGCGATCTCAACGAGGCGAACGCGCAGGCGCTGCTGGACGAGGTCGCGGACCCGGCCCGCCTGCGGTTCGTGCCCACCGACGTCACCGAGGAGTCCGGCGTGGCCGCGCTCGTCGGCGACGCCGTCGAGGGGTTCGGCCGGATCGACGTCATGTTCAACAACGCCGGCATCGGCGGCGCGTTCGGGCCGCTGGTCGAGACCGAGGCGGCCGACTGGGACCGGACCTTCGCCGTGATCGGCCGCGGGGTGTTCCTCGGGACGAAGCACGCCGCCCGGGCGATGATCGCGCAGGGTGACGGTGGGGTGATCGTGAACAACGCCTCCGTCGCAGGAGTCGGTGGCGGCGGCGGCCTGACCGCGTACTCGGCGGCCAAGGCCGCGGTCATCAACTTCACCGCCAACGCCGCCGTCGAGCTCGCCGCCCACCGCATCCGGATCAACGCGGTATGCCCGGGCCTGGTCAACACCCCGCTGGTGATGGGCCGGGACGCCGCCGCGATCGAGGCCCAGCTGGCGACCTTCCAGCCGTGGCCGGATCTGGGCCGCCCGGAGGACATCGCTGGTGTCGTCGCCTTCCTCGCCGGCCCGGACAGCGTCTTCCTCACCGGAACCCACGTGCTGGCCGACGGCGGGATGGTCGCCTGGGGCCCACGGATGACCGGGACGTCCGATCCCCGCGGCCGGACCAGGCAGTACGTCGGTTTCACCGAAGGCACCACCGGCCGGCGCCCGACCCGGCGACCCGTCCATGACGTCTGACCCGGAGCCGGTGGCGACAGCACCCGGCACGGAGCCGGTCGCGGTGGCCGGTGCGCCGACATCCGGCACACCGACATCCGGCACACCGGCATCCGGCACAGCGACATCCATCGACAGTCGTGAGCTGGCCCGGCATGTCGGGGCGATCTTCGTCGCCGAGCCGGTGCTGGTGGTCGGTCCGGACCTGGTCCGCGGGTTCGCGACGATGACCGGCGCCGACCACTGGATGCACGTCGACCAGGAACGGGCCCGGGCGAGCCCGCTCGGCCGGGCAACGGTGCAGGGCCTGCTCACCCTCTCCCTCGGGGCCGAGCTCGAACGGCGGGCGCTGGCCGTCCGCGCGTCCGACGCGGTGTTCTACGGCTTCGACCGAGTGCGGTTCCCCGCACCGATGTTCGTCTCGGACCCGCTGGGCCTGCGCGTCGAGATCCTCGCCGTCGAGGAGCTGGGCGGTGCCGTCCAGGCCCGGCTGCGGCACACCTTCACCTCCGTCGGGCCCAGGCCGGTGTGCGTGTCCGAGCAGAACATCCGCTACATCCACTGACCCCGCGGCCCACGCCAGAGGAGCCAGAGGAGAAAGAGACACAGGAGACGAACGTGGACGGGATCATCGCGAGGACCGGCAGGACAGCGCTGGAGCACGACATCGCGCGCCGGCTGCTCGACCACATCGAGCGGCGCACGACGGACATGGCCGAGGACGTCATGAGGCTGCCGGCCGACGCCTACTCGGCGGCGCGCCAGCGTGAGGAGCTCGACGCGCTGTTCCTCGAGCAGCCGCTGGTGCTGTGCCTGTCCGGCGCGCTGCCCGAGCCGGAGACCTATCGGGCCGTCGACATCCTCGGCACCCCGGTGCTGCTGAGCAGGGACGCCGACGGCCAGGTGCACGCGTTCGTCAACGCCTGCCGGCACCGCGGAGTGCGGCTGTGCGACGGCGCCGGCGAGGCGATCCGGCTGACCTGCCCGTTCCACGCCTGGAACTACAGCCTCGACGGCAGGCTCGGCCGGATACCCGTCCCCGAGGGCTTCGCCGGGATCGACCGGGCGGAGTACGGCCTCATCCGCCTCGAGGTGGCGGAAGGCCACGGGCTGATCGTCGGCCGGCTGCGCCCCGGCTCACCGATCGACGTCGACGACTACCTCGGCCCAGGCCTGGCCGAGGAGCTCGCGATGCTCGACTTCGCCAGCTGGCGGCCGCATGGTGAGCCGCACGTCCACCAGGTCGGCGCGAACTGGAAGGTCACCCTGGACACGTTCCGGGAGAACTACCACTTCAACTACCTGCACAAGGACACCCTCGCCGGCTACGCCGTCGGTGGCGTGCTGACCTTCGACCCGTTCGGCCGGCACCTGCGCAACACGTCGGCGCTGAAGTCGATCGTCGAGCTGCGGGAGCGCCCCGAGGCCGAGTGGGGGGACGTCTCCGGGCACTTCAGTTACCAGTACGCGCTGTTCCCGAACGTCAGCCTCACCTTCGACGCCCGGCACATCGACCTCTGGCAGGTCCTGCCGGTCGACGAGAGGTCCTCCGAGGTCGTGCACACCTCCTACCTGCGACCCGGGCTGACCGAGGCCGAGCATTCCAAGGCGGTCGACATGGCGCCGTGGATCTGCGAGACGGTCGTCGACGGTGAGGACTTCTGGGTCGCGGGCCGCACCGAGCCCGGCCTACGCCTCGGAATGGTCGACCATGTGCTGTTCGGCCGGAACGAACCGGCCCCGCAGCACCTGCACCGCGGCTTCGAGGAGGTGCTCGCGGCCTACCGCGCCCAGCAGGCCGCGATCCTGGCGTGGCACGGCTGAACGGCCACGGCCGTGAGGGCGACCCGAAAACACGAGGGCGACCTGAGTACGAGCAATCACGAGTAACAGGAGTGGATGACGTCATGGCGATGTTCGATCTCGGGCTGACCGGCAGGGCGGCGGTGGTGACCGGCGCGGGTGCCGGCATCGGGCAGGCGATCGCACGCGGGCTTGCCGCGGCCGGAGTGCGGGTCGGTCTGGTCGAGATCGACCCGACCCGGGCCGCCGCCACCGCCGAACTGATCGAGAAGGAGGGTGGGCTGGCCGTCGCGCTGCCCGCGGACGTCATGGACACCGCGGCGCTCGCCGACGCCATCACCGCCACGCACGCCGAGTTCGGCCGGCTGGACATCCTGGTCAACAACGCGGGCGGGGTGAAGGCGAGCCGGTTCCTCGACCAGAGCGAGCGCAGCTGGCGGCGGCACATCGACATCAACCTCGTCAGCATGCTGGCGGCCACCTCGACCGCGGCCCCGCTGATCGCCCAGACCGTCGCCGCCGGTAACCCTGGCACCGGGAACCCTGGCACCGGGAACGCGGCTGCCGGTGAGGCGCGCGGAAGCGAGGGCGCGCGGCGGGGCGGCGGCTCGATCGTCAACATCACCAGCATCGAGGGGATGCGGGCCGCCCCGATGTACGCGGTCTACGCCGCCTGCAAGGCCGGAATGATCAACTTCACGCGCACGATGGCGCTGGAGCTCGCCGAGACCGGCATCCGGATCAACGCGATCGCCCCTGACATGACCGCCACCGCCGGCATCCGCGGCATCATGCGCGGCCCGGTCGACCCCGACACGCTGCCCGGTCCACCGGCCGAGCGCGTTCCCGGCATCGAGCGTTACGTCCCGCTCGGCCGCGAGGGCATCGCCGCCGAGATCGCCGACGCAGCCGTGTTCCTGTGTTCCGACCGTGCCGCCTACATCACCGGCACCACCATGAGCGTCGACGGCGGCACCGCCGCCTCCGCCGGCTGGTTGCGGTCCGGCCCCGGCTGGACCCTCCAGGGCGCCCCCACCCCCTCCGCCTTCGCACCGACACCGACACCGGCACCGACGCCGACACCGACACCGGCAACCGGCTCCGCATGACGGTTGTCGGGGAGGTCGGGCTACGTCTCGACGGTGTCTCCGTGGACAGGTGGCTTTCGGCACGGATCTCCGAGCTGTCGGCGTCGATCGTGATCGAACTGTCCGAGCGGGTATCCGGCCACGCGTCCATGCCGCCCGCCGAGCTCCACGGGAACACCGCCGGGCTGGTGCGGTCGTGCGTACGGCTGTTCGTCGACACGCTGCGCACCGGCGGACCTCCCAGCCGCAGGCAGCTGCGGGAGATCCGGGAGTCGGCGAGCCTGCGGGCCGACGAGGGCGTCCCGCTCGAGGTGCTGGTCAGCGCCTACCACATCGGCGCCGACGTCTGCGCGCAGAGTGTCGTCACCGCGGCCGAACCCGAGGATCTCCCGGCGGCGCTGCAGGTCGCGTGCCTGCTGCTGCGGTTTCTCGGTCAGGTCATGCCGGAGGTCCTCGCGGGCTACCTGGAGAGCCGACTGGCGACGGTCGCCGAGGAACACGGGGAACGCCGGGCCGTCCTGTCCGCCCTGTTGGCCGGACAACCACCGGAAGACGCCGCCGCCCGGGCAGCGGTCCAGCTGCCCGCCCGTTACGCCGTGATCAGCCTGGAGGTCGGGCCGCATCCGGACGAACTCGGCGCGAACGCTGGCGATCGGGCCGTCGCCGCGCGCCGCAAGCTGCGCCGAATGCGTACGGAGGTGGAGGGCAACGCCTCCGGGACCGTGCTCGACATGCTGTCCGCAGATGGTGGTCTCCTCCTCGTCCCGCTGGACGAGGAGGAGACCACCGGGGGGACGCTCGGAGAGACGGCCGCGGACATGCTGGCGCCGCACGAATGGGAGCGGCTGCTCGCCCTGACCGACCGCCTCGGGTGTGCCACGCGCGCGGAGGTCATGGCCGGAGCCGTGCCGGCCCGGCCGGACGCCGTCGCCTCCGCCGCCCGGCTGGCAGCCGAGATCCGCCACGTCGCCCGCGCGTCCAGCCGGCCGGCCGGGATCTACCAGCTCGGCGACGTGGCGTTCGACTATCAGATGTCCAGGCCCGGCCCCGCTCGCGACCACTTCGCGGCCCTGCTGCGCCCGCTGGCCACCCGGCCGTACCTTCTGGAGACGCTGCGCGTCTTTCTCTCCTGCGGGCTGGACCGCCGCCGCACGGCTGACCGCCTCCACGTTCATCCGAACACCATCGACTACCGGCTGCGCCGGGCATCGGCGCTGACCGGGCTCGATCCCGCGCGGGGCTGCGACCTTCCGATGATCTACGCGGCGTTCGCCGCCGGGGAGCTGGAGCCGGTGGGCCCCTGTCCGCCCGGCTAGGACAGGACGGCTTCGCTCACCGCGCGGAGCACCAGGTCGGCCGACAACTTCGTGACCTTCACCAAATTGCATGGCAGACTCTGCCACACATTTTGGAGGAGTCTCATGGCCGTCCGCACACGCACGCTCGTCCACAGCCTCGTTCCGATCGCCGTCCTCGCGCTCGCCGCCTGCTCGTCCTCGTCGACCGGGGGCACCGACAGGCCGACACCGGAGACATCCGCGGCATCGGCGCCGACGCCGGTCGCCGCCGCACCGTTGTCGGACACCACAAAAGCGTGGTGGGGCTACGACCGGCCGGCCACCCACCAGGCCGTCTCCGCCGAGATCACGGTGCCGACCCGGGACGGCACCCCGCTGAGCTGCACCCTGGTCCGCCCGGCAACCGACGGCTCACCGGCCTCGGGAAGGTTTCCCGGCCTGGTCGTCGAGTTCACCCCGTACGCGATCTTACGGACGTCCTACGTCGCCGGCGAGGGCACGTATTTCGCGACCCACGGATACAACGCACTGATCTGCAACCTGCGGGGGACCGGCGGGTCCGGGGGAACCTGGCAGAACGCCATGTCGGCGCAGGACGGAGAAGACGCCCGCGACCTGGTCGAATGGCTGGCCACCCAGCCCTATTCAAATGGCCGGATCGGAATGACCGGCGAAAGCTACGGCGGCCAGACGACCTACGGCGCGGCCATCAACCAGGCGCCGCATCTGGTGGCCATCGCCCCGCTCCAGTCGCCCGCGAACCTCTACCAGGACGTCATCTACCCGGGCGGCATCAAATCGACCGAGGGCGGCAGCATCGACAACTGGCCCGGGATCGCCCAGACGATCACCGGTGGCGCGGTCAACACCGAGGCCGAATACGCCGCCAACCGCGCGCACCCCACCTACGACGAGTACTGGCAGTCGCGGTCCTTCGCCGACCGCTACGACTCGATCAAGGTTCCGGTCCTCACCATGGGCGGCTGGGTCGACCAGTACTTCCGCTCCGGCCAGTTCACCAACATCGAGGGCGCGCTCGACCGGACCTGGGCGATCTACGGCCAGTGGCCCCACCTGAGCCCGCTGCTCTACCCGAACTGCGGGGGTGTCTGTAACTCCGAAGGGCTCTCCCCGGGCATCGCGCTCGCCTGGTTCGACCACTGGGTGATGAAACTCCCGAACGTCCCGATCCCGGCCCAGCCGACGCTGGTCAGCCATGCCGGTGCCGGCAGCGGCGCGACCTCGCCGGGCTGGCGGGAGATCACCGGCTATCGGCCGACCGGCACCGTCACACAGTCCTTCGCCCTCAATGCGGACGGCTCGCTCGGCACGGCCGGCCCCACGGCCGGTACGAAGACGTTCCACCAGCCGCAGGATCCGTCCACGGCCGGCGGGTCCGTCCTGTTCAGCACCAGCGCGCTGACCGCACCGACATCCCTGTTCGGCCGGCCGGCTCTCACGCTGAAGGCGACCCTGTCCGGCCCCGACGCGAACCTCTACGCCGAACTGCTCGACATCGGGCCGGACGGCAAGGAGACGCTGGTCAACAACGGCTTCCTCCGTGCCAGCCACCGGTCGTCCAGCGTCACGCCCACATCGGTGCCGACTGGTTCACCCGTCACCCTCACCGTCGCGATCCGGCCCGACGACTGGCAGTTCGCGGCCGGCCACCGCATCGCCGTGCGCGTTTCCGGCGGCGCCTCGGACATGCTCACCCAGAACGAGACTCCAGTCGACGTCACGGTCGCGACCGGCGCGGGTGGATCCACGCTGACCCTCCCCACGGCCAGCTGATCCGGAAGCGGCATTGCCCCAGGTCCCCGGCGCCTGCCCAGGGGCCTGGTGGCCTGATGACGGGCGGTCCGCTGTCTCAGCAACCCTGACCAGAGCGCCCGGTGCGAATCGCGGACTCCGACCAGAGGATGATCGACCGGTCGTAGCCAGCAGACGCGAGCGCCGGTCCGGCGCCAGCATCGTCCGTGGCCACCAGGGCAGCGACCGAATCGGTGTGGCCGACCAGGGTGATGTCCGGCATGCCAGCGCTCGGGCCCGGCTCCCACAGCCGAACTGAACCGTCGCTTGACGCGGACGCGAGCAGAGCGCAGGCGCCGACGCGGGAAACGACGGCCAATGCCTGCACCGCGTCGGTATGGCCTGCCAACGTCCGCGGCTTATCGAGTTCATCCAGGTCCCAGAGCCGAATCGTCTGATCCCAACTGCCCGATGCCAGTCTCTGGCGGCCGTCCGCGCCCGTCAGCACCGCGAGGGCGGAAACCGTGTCCCCGTGCCCGGAAAGGACCTCGACGAGCGAGAAGCTCGTGACGTCCCACAGATGAACCGTCCGGTCCCAGCCCGCTGACGCGAGCAGCCAGCGGCCATCTGGGCGCTGCAACGCCGTCAACGCCACGACACGGCTCGTATGGCCTTTGAGAAGCCCCACCTGTTCGCCTGAGTCCGGACTCCAGAGTCGCACCGTGCCGTCATAGCCACCGGATGCCAGCAGGCCGCTTCCGCCAATCGTAGTCAGTGTCGTAACCGAGTCAGAATGCCCGTGAAGTACTTCGACCTCCGTGGCGTTCTGGACATCCCAGAGGCGGATCGTCTCGTCGCGGCTCGCGGAGGCAATCAGCCGCCTTCCGTCCGAACGCCGCAGTGGAATCACCTCAACGACACGGTCCGTGTGCCCTTCTAGAACCGCGAACTGACCGTGCGTCTCAGGGTGCCAGAGACGCACCGTCCCGTCATAGCTCCCCGACGCGAGCAGGCTTCCACCCGGGCCCGCAAGACTGATCGTCGCCAGTGCCACAACCGCGTCGGAATGCCCGGCCAGCGGTCCGAGCTCCTCAGCCGTCCGCGCATCCCACAGGCGGACGGTGTGATCGTAAGAGGCCGACGCGAGCAGCCGCCGCCCGCGGTCTCCGGTGACGAGCGCGAGAGCCTGGATCGGACCACTGTGCCCGACGAGGGGCACCGTGTCCGTGTCCCAGAGCCGGACCGTTCCGTCGTAACCGGCCGAGGCCAGCAGGTGTGCGTCCTGCTGCCGGTTGACCACGGTCAGCGCCTCCACCCGGCCCGAATGGCCGGTGAGCGTCGAAACCTCCTGGCCGGTATCCGGATCCCAGAGCCGGACGGTCGAGTCATAGCCGGCAGAAGCAAGCAGACTGCCGCCGTCAGGCCTGGACACAACGTCCAAGGCCACCACAGCGTCGGAATGGCCCGCGAGCGTGGCCACCCTTGTCATCCTGTTCGCGTCCCAGAGCACGATCGAGCCGTCATTGCCGGCTGAAGCCACCAGCCGCCTGCCGTCGGATCTATCGATCACCGTAAGCGCGACCACCGCGTCGGTGTGCGCGGAACCTGTGGCGAGCATGACCCGCCGCTCAGGATCCCAGAGACGCACAAGCTTGTCGTGGCCGGCGGCGACAAGCAGACTTCCGACGCCCTGGCGGGGAATCGTCGCCAGGGCGAGAATAGGCCCCGGACTCGTCGCCGCGCCCTCCGTGAGCACACCAAACGGGGTCGCGTCCGGCTTCCATAAGCGTACGGTCCCGTCTCCGCCGGCGGACGCCAGCATTCGGTCACCGCCCGGACCRCTGACAGCCGCCAGAGCGACGACAGGTTCGGTATGTCCGTCCAGAACCGCGAACTCCGCAAGGGAGTCCATGTCCCAGAGACGTACCGTATTATCCCAGCTGGCGGATGCCAGGAGATCTCCGGCGTCGGGCCGACGAATTGAGATCAGCGCGCTGATCGTGTTGGCATGGCCGCTCAGAACAGACAGATTCGAGGCGTCGTCGACGTCCCACACCCGTACCGTCGAGTCGTAACCCGCCGAGGCCAGCCTCACCTTGCCGTTGGCCTGCACCACCGTGGTGAGGGTAACCACCCTGGCGGTATGGCCGGTCAGAACGGCCTCCGCCGACCCTTTCTCTGGATTCCACAACCGTACTGAACCGTCAAATCCAGCCGAGGCGAGCAGGTGATCCGAGCCGGGCCTCGCTATCTCTGCGACCACGGCGACCACATTGGCGTGGCCGGGGAGCATCCGATGTACCGTGCCCGACCAAGCGGCCGCCGATGGGTACCAGGAGTCCGAAAGGAGCTCCTGTACGTTCGCCGCCAGATTCGAGGCGTGCAGCTTCCGCGCCGAAACCTCCAGCCAGCGCCGTTGGCTGTCCGCGTCGCCACCGTTCGCGGAGTTTGCGGCCAGCGCGGCGGCAGCGGCCGCAGTGCGGCCGTCCAGAGTCCTCAGCCGGCCACGAAGCCGTGACACGGCCTCCGAGCCTACGAAGAGCAGGAAGTCTGGTTCCTGCACGAGTGCATCAAGACGCCCGGCCGGGGCCGCGTGCTCCGCGAGATACGCCCGGATATATCCATCCGGTGGCCAGACCCGGGTATGCATGTCACCGCTGGGCAACAGGTCGTCGGTGATGCGCTGATGGGCATCGGCCGTCGCCTCCCTGATCGCCCGCGCCAACGGGCGCAGACTGGGATCGAGTTCTTTTATGGGGGGCCGCGGTCCTTCACAACACTCCCGAAAGCTCTGATGCCGTATCGCGTAGTAAGATCTTTTCGGCCCGCCGCCAAGCGACCGGTCGTCGACTGCGAGAAAAGGTCGGAACAGCCCGTCCAGTATGCCGTCGACATCGTTCAAAGACAGCCCGGACCAACGTGCCAGGGTTTCTCCTGGCATTGCTGCACGGGCGGCGGCCAACGTGCCGAGAAGCGGCAGGCCGAGCGTAGGCCAGCTGGCGCCGAGAGAGTCCCGCCATCGTCTGAGACTGTCCGCATAGTATTCGACCAGGCCTAGTGGAAGCTGATCGATGTCGAGCCCCGAGCGCTGCCCGGCCCGGATCTGGTCAAGCACGTTTCTCGCGTAGATCCAGACACCTTCCGAACGATTTGTAAGCGCCTGGCAGAATGATTCATTATTGATTCCATCGGATTCCAGCGCCGTTTTGAGGTCCGCATCACGCCGGGTTATCAGCCGCAGGTAGCTGAGTAGTTCCTCGCGGTTCTCCGCGCTCTCCACAACAATTGTCTCGACGATGCGCTGCACCTTGTACGGGAGTGGCAGGCCGTGTCTGGTCGTGGCCACAACGACAGTTCCGGCGGGAAGCACCTCCGGAAGCCCGAACGGCATTTGGCCTGGATCGGCCGCAGGGGCCTCGTTCAGTCCATCCACCACAAGGACGACCGGCTTGTCTGGCTCCGTCTGCTCCCTCCTTGCGGCCGCAGCGCACAAAGTATTGTTCAGAAACTCGGGTGTGCCACCCTCCGTCTCCGGGAGCATGCCACCGTGGAGCTGCTCCCCCAGATTCCAGCGTGCAATCAGCTGGGCGGCCAGGCTACGCCGGGTTCGCGCCGGGTTGTTGAAACCTAGAAAGGTGAAATGCGCAGGCCAGGAGCGGTCGCGGTCGAACGCGAGACGCGCCGCGATCGCCGATTTTCCGACGCCCGCCTCCGCCTCGATAAGAAGGTACTTTCCCTGACCTTTGTCAACGCAGTTGTCTATGATTTCGTCTATCTTGCGCAGTAGTTCCGTGCGGCCCGTGAACATGCCCAGAAGATCGCTGTGGTTCGCCGGGTCGATCAGGCCCAGAAACACGGGCACAGAGTCCAGAGCGATGGAGGCGTCTTTGAGCTGGGTGTACTGGCCGCTGAAGAACAACTGTTGAACGGTGCCGTAGTTCACCCCTGTGACGGGCCCGCTCGGCGAGGYCAGACCCGTGACCGTGTTGTTGCCGTGATGGGCGTTGCCCGTGGTCACGGAGTGGAACCGCCACGCGGTGATTCGACCGTTCCATAGTTGACGCCAGTCACGGAACCTTCACCGGAACCGGAAAGTCCGCTGACGGAGTTGTCGCCCTCGTGCTTGACGGTGTTTGTCGTGGCTGCCGGCCCCTGCGTGGAGCTCTCGGGCGACGCCGGCGATCCGACATGGCCGTAATTGACAGCGATCACCGGCCCCGAGCCCGAGCCCTCGACATCCTTGACGTCGTTGTTCCCCGTGTGGGTGACGGAGTGGGTGACCGTGGCTTCCGCCGGCGGTGTAGGGCTGTCGGGCGCATCCTCGTTCGCCGTGCGCATGGTCACCCACGTGGTAATAAACCCTCCGACAACGAGCGCCGCCGCGCACCCCAGCGATGCCCACAGCGGACTGTCGCCTATCAGCCCACCGGCTGCCCCCGCGGCACCGGCCAGAACGAACGTGGACCCGCTGCCGACCCCTGCCACCATCGGACGTGACATGCCCATGCCCCCCTCGCATGTACGAAGACAGATTACTCCCAGGACCCTGGGAACCGCGGAGCCTCGGTGGGTCGATATCGACCGACCACCGACCGTTCGATCTGCTCCAGCAGATATGCATTTGAACGTCGCTCGTCGAGGCCAACCAGATCGATATAGCGAATCCCGCGCAGAAGTCCGTCCGGATCGCAGGGTGCGACTCTGACGGGAATGAGCAGGCGCCGCACGCCCGCCGGGTCACGCGCCCAGGCCCGCTGCCAGGCGGCGCGCACCATTGATGACTGAAGATACGACGGGGACAGCACGACGATCGTGCGCTGCGCATGACGGATCGCGTCGTCAAGTGCCTCGGCGATGACGGCTCCGGCCGCGACATCCCAGGTCTCGAGGTGTGCCCGGTAGCCTCTCTCCTCCAACTGCCACGCGATCCACGATGCCCAGCTCTCGTCGTGTTCGGCGGCCGAGACAAGGAAGTCCCATTTGTGCGCTCCGGCTTCGGTGGTCCCGGCACTCTCGGCCACCGGCTGCCTCCGCCGGCCTTCGGATACATGCGGCGCCCGTCGACCCAGATGATCCTCCGCGCCCTCGGGAACCGCCAGCCACCCTCTACCGCTGAACTTGGCCGCGTTCACGTCGACGGAACCGAAGGAATCCCGGCGCGGCCAGCTGAAATCTGTGCTGAACGTCGACTCGAACAGGTCGTCGGAAACGATGAGCGCCAGGTCTGCATCCTGATGCTCGGTGAGCGCGGCGCGTAGCGGCGCGGAATCGACAAGCCGCGCGGCTCTCACGATGGCGTCGCCAGCCCAGCTCGCACCGTCAGAGATCACGTGCCCCTCATCAAGGGAGACACGCAGCCGGAGCCGGCCGAGTTCGTTTCGAGTCCGGTTGTACGCCCGAAGTGCCAGGACGAGCTCCCTGACGAACTCGGCACCGATTGTCTCTCTCACTCCGGTCGGCGAGATTCCTAGAAGGAAACCGTCTCCGCGGTCCCAGGTCCAAAGGAGAGCAAGGGAGATGTCGACACGTTCGATGACTTTGTCGACAAGCGACCGTTGACCGGCATGCATTTCGAGTTGTGCCCAGTCCGGATGATTGCTGTATCCGACCGCATCCAGGCAGACAACTATTGCACGTTGCCCTACTCTCGGCACATACTCGGCAACATCGGCTGAAGCACCTGGTGGAGTGCGAGCCGTTCCCGGCTGGGAGCCGGCCGGCGGGTTACCGTGGGAGCCCTGCGGGCCGGATGAATCCTGCCGGCCGGCCCCTGCGGTGGAGGGCTCGCCCCGCTCGACCCAACGAGGCTCGCTCCGGTCCGCTATGGGCGAGGTGTCGACAGCGACCGTATTGGCCGCTCCGCGGATGAAGATCTCATTCGCCGGAAAGTTCGCCGCAGCTGTCTCGAGAATCCGACGCCGGCCGTCTGGAAAAGCACCGTGTCGCAGGAGCCGATCGACCTCGACCCAGAATGTCTCCGCAGTAGAGCCGATCGGCGGCATGACGGCGAAGCTCAGCCCGGCGCTGGTGAGCAACGAGCGGGCCTGGCGCCCCTCGTAGAACACGCGGGCGAGCTCCTGCACCTCTGCGTAGCTGAGCCCTTCCATCCCCGTTTCCCCCGATGCGCCGACGACACTCGCTCCCGACAAGCCGCCAGGCGGCATCGGCCACGTCGTAGCGGACCGGTCAGTCAGGATTAAGCGAGCCAAGTCTACCCCCGCTTGCCGATGTTGCGGGGGCGGACAAAAATCATGTCGAGCAGGACATCCGACGGATTACGGCGTCAAGTCGCGCTGTCAGTGGCAGGACTTGGGCACGCTGCGGTTGCGGCCGATGAGAACGGCGCCGAGATCGGTGAGGCGGTCGGCGTAGTCGAGAGCGTAGATACGACCGCCGGGCCCAGGGCGGACCAACGAGGGCGAAGGTGCCGGCGAAGAGCGAACGTGGGGAGTGCGCCGGCGATCGACTGGATGACCTCGCGTAGCCCGGTCAGCATGGTGGGGGCACCGAAGCCTCCTCTGTCCGGAACTCCTTATAGGGGCGACGGGGGTACGGGTTCGATCGTCATGGGACGGTCGAACCCCCTCAGGGTTACCGGTCGGGGTGGGGGAACTGGGCGGTGCGGAGTTCGCGGGTGGTGCGGATGGCGGTGGCACGTAGCACAGCGCCCGCCGGATGCACCGATGCCAGCGGCGGCGGTGACGATGGCGATGGCGGAGCCGCCGACTGCTGCGACGACGGCGACCGACGCCGATGACGGAGCGACGCTTCGGGCTCATGCGGTTCCTGCCTGAGGCTGGAAAGGCCGGCCGAGGGCGGTGGCTACCGCGCCACGGGCGGCCGCCGCGCGCAGCCCGGTGAGCTTGTGCATCCGCCGTCGTGCCTGGCTGACCTGGCTGGCTCGGTCCTGGCCCCGTCCTGGTTTGCCCCTGACCCCAACAGTCACCCATCGCCCGTTTCGTGGCGTTCACCTGGAGTTATCTGGCTGGAGACCTCCCGGTGAACTTGGGCGCGCTTTCTCTCGGGAGGCAGGAAGCGAAAAGGACCCCGACTCGTAACAAATGGATCGGCCTGTATTGGCGTGTTTCATAGCTGACTCACAGGCGAGCCAAAGGCTAGCGCCAGCCTCCTCGGCAACGCTGGCGCCATGATGCTGGACGATGTCGAGTCGCGGCCACTTTCGGGCGTGACCTCAGGGCCTGCGACCGCAGGCACCGACGCGACAGGCCCGGATGTCGAGATCGTCATTCCGGTCTACAACGAAGAGAACGATCTTGGACCCAGCGTCCGCAGGCTGCACGCCTTTCTGGGGCAGTCCTTCCCGTTCAGCACCGTCATCACGATCGCGGACAACGCCAGCACCGACGGGACCTGGGCGTGCGCGTCCAGGCTCGCCCAGGAGCTGACCGACGTCCGGGCCGTCCACCTGGAGCAGAAGGGCCGCGGTCGGGCGCTGCGGCAGGTCTGGCTGGCCAGCACCGCCCGCGTCGTCGCCTACATGGACGTCGACCTGTCGACCGATCTCGGCGGGCTGCTGCCGCTGGTGGCGCCGCTGATCTCCGGGCATTCGGACCTGGCGATCGGGTCCCGGCTGGCGCGCGGGTCGCGGGTGGTGCGCGGGCCCAAGCGTGAGGTGATCTCCCGGTGCTACAACCTGCTGCTACGCACGACACTGCGCGCCAGCTTCTCGGACGCGCAGTGCGGCTTCAAGGCGATGCGGACCGAGGCCGCCCACCGTCTGCTGCCCCTGGTGCTGGACACCGCCTGGTTCTTCGACACCGAGCTGCTGGTGCTGGCCGAACGCTGCGGCCTGCGGATCCACGAGGTCCCGGTGGACTGGGTGGACGACCCCGACAGCAGGGTCGACATCGTCGCGACCGCGCTCGCCGACCTGCGCGGCGTGGCGCGGGTGGGCCGGGCCCTGGCAACCGGCCGGCTACCCATCGGTCAGCTGCGCGCCCAGCTCGGCCGCGCGCCGCTGACGTCTGATCTGCCGGAGGTTCCGCCCCGGCTGGTCCGGCAGCTCGTCCGGTTCGTGGCCATCGGCGTCGCGAGCACGGTCGCCTACCTGATCGTGTTCGTCCTGCTGCGCGGGTGGCTCGGCCCGCAGGCCGCGAACCTTCTCGCGCTGCTCCTCACCGCGGTCGCCAACACCGCCGCCAACCGCCGGCTGACGTTCGGCGTCCGCGGTGTCGGCGCCCGGAGCCACGTCGAGGGCCTGGTGATCTTCGCGGTCGGGCTGGCCCTGACCAGCGGCGCGCTCGCCGGCCTGCACACCCTCGCCGACGAACCGGGCCGCGGGGTCGAGCTCGCGGTGCTCGTCATCGCGAACCTGGTGGTCACGGTGCTGCGCTTCGTCGCCTTCCGCGTCTGGGTCTTCCACCCGCGCCGCGACGGGACGCCCGGAAAGGTCGTGTCCTCGCCCAGGCCCGCCGTCGTGCCCGCTCCGTCTCCGCCCACGTCGCCGCGAACGCCTCCGGCGTCCGCTGCCGCCCAGCCCCAGCCCCAGGCCCGTAACCGGAACCCGGAAAAGGATCGATGAAAGTCAACAGAGATGCCGAGGCGCCGCGCTCCGACGCGCCGCATTCCGACGCGCCGTTTTCCGGTGAGCAGCGTTCCGGTGAGCAGGCCGAGGTCATCCCGCCGCCGGTGCAGCGCGGTCCGGAGGACGAGGACGTCCGGGAGGCGGAGCAACCGACCCAGCCCGGTGCCCGGCCCTCGGGTGCGGGGCACCGGGCGGGTGGTGCGGCCGCGGGTGGGCGGTTCGCCCGGCTGGTCCGCGGCCGGCCGGACGACCCACGCTGGGTGCGCCCGGCGCTGCTGGCGCTGCTCGCCGCCACCGCTGTGCTCTACCTGTGGGACCTGGGCGCCTCGGGCAACGCGAACAGCTTCTACGCGGCGGCCGTCCAGGCCGGCACGCTGAGCTGGAAGGCGATGTTCTTCGGGTCGCTGGACTCGTCGAACTTCATCACCGTGGACAAACCTCCGGCCTCGCTGTGGATGATGGCGCTGTCCGGACGCATCTTCGGTTTCTCCAGCTGGAGCATGCTCGTCCCGAACGCGCTGTGCGGGGTCGCGACGGTCGGGCTCCTGTACGCCACCGTCCGCCGGGTCGCCGGTCCGGTGGCCGGCCTGCTGGCCGGGGTGCTGTGCGCGCTCACCCCGGTCGCGGTGCTGATGTTCCGCTTCAACAACCCGGACGCCCTGCTCGTGCTGCTGCTGGTCGTCGGCGCCTACGCGGTCACCCGCGCGCTGGAGGCCGCGTCCTGGCGGTGGCTGGTCGCCGCCGGTGTGGCCGTCGGCTTCGCCTTCCTGACCAAGATGATGCAGGCGTTCCTGGTGGTTCCCGCCTTCGGGCTGGCGTACCTGATCGCCGCGCCGACCGGCTGGTGGCGCCGCGTCGGCGGGGTGCTCGCCGGCGTCGGCGGCATCCTGGTCGGGGCCGGCTGGTGGGTGCTCGCCACCGACCTGTGGCCGAAGAGCTCGCGACCCTACATCGGCGGCTCCGAGGACAACAGCGTGCTCGGCCTGGCGTTCGGCTACAACGGCCTGGGCCGGATCTTCGGTGAGAGCAACGGCCCGGGCGGCGGTGGCGGCGGCCGAGGCAACCTCCCCGGTGGCCAGGCCGCGCTTACCGAGATCGAGCAGTACTTCAGCGCGAACGGCGGCCCGCCGGGAGGCGGCGAGTTCACGATGAACGGCCCCGGTGGGGGTGGCGGCTTCGGCGGCGCCACCGGCCTCGACCGGATGTTCGGCGACAACTTCGGCGACCAGATCTCCTGGCTGCTGCCGGCCGCGCTCGTCCTGCTGGTCGGCGGTCTGTGGGCGACCCGGCGGGCGCCGCGCACCGACCGCGCCCGCGCCGGGCTGGTGCTGTGGGGCGTCTGGATGCTGGTGACCGGCCTGACCTTCAGCTATATGGAGGGCATCGTCCACGAGTACTACTCGGTGGCGCTTGCCCCCGCCATCGCCGGCACCATCGCGATCGGGCTGCATGAGCTCTGGCGCGCCCGCGGCGAGATCATCTCCCGGGTGTTCCTGGCGGCGGGCATCGCGGCCGCCTCGATCTGGCCGTACGTCCTGCTCGGGCGGAACGACGACTGGCAGGGCTGGCTGCGGCTGCCGGTGCTCGTCGCCGGCCTGGTGGGGGCGGTCGCGGTACTCGCGGGCCCGCATCTGGTCCGGGTCGGGGCGGTCGCCGCGGTCGCAAGCCAGCGCGTGATCCGCAGGACGGTGGTCGCGCTCGCCGTGGTCGTCGCGTTCGGCGCGCTGGCCGCCCCGGCGGGCTACGCGCTGGAGACCGCCTCACAGCCGCATACCGGTTCGATCCCCCTGGCAGGCCCCTCCGGCGGCGGCATGGGTGGCTTCGGACGCACGGGCGGCGGGCCGGGCATCGTGGAGGCGAACGGCGGTCAGGGCTTCCCAGGCGGCGGTCAGGGCTTCCCCGGAGGCGGTCAGGGCTTCCCGGGCGGCGGCACGACCGGGAACGGCGGCACGACCGGGAACGGCGGAACGGGCGCGGACGGCGGCATGCGCGGCGGGGGCATGGGCGAGGACGTCAGCGACGAGCTGGGCAAACTCCTCTCCGAGGGCGCCGAGGGCTACCRCTGGGTCGCCGCGACGAGCACCTCGCAGTCGGCCGCGTCGATGGAGCTCGCCAGCGGGGGCAGCCCGGTGGTGGCGATGGGCGGCTGGTCCGGCAGCGATCCGGCGATCACGCTGGAGCAGTTCAAGCAGTACGTCAACGACGGCGAGATCCACTACTTCATCGCCGGTGGCATGGGTGGCGGCATGTTCACCAACACCGCGACCAGCGGCACCGGCGAAACCGCGCAGTCCGTAGGCACCGGAGGCACCGGAGGCACCCAGTCCGGGACCAACGGCGGCACGCAGTCCGGGGCTGGTGACCAGAACACCGGCGGCGACGCGGCGACGGGCACCGGCGGTCTGCCCGACTTCGGCGGCGGGGGCGGGGGCGGCGGCTTCGGCGGCAACAGTGAGATCTCGACGTGGGTCACCGAGAACTTCACCGCGCTGACCGTGGGCGGCCAGACCGTCTACGACCTCACCAAGCCGGTGAACAGCTAGAAACGAGCAGGTCCAAACCCGTAGGTCCTCTCTCCATGCCTGACCGTGGAGAGAGGACCTACCCTGGTCGGATCCGGGGAGTCCGGGCAGACCTGATCTCGCGATGGCCGGTACCGCGACGTCAGCCGCTGGCTAGACTCGGTCACGATGCGCCTGATGCTGCTCCGACACGGCCAAACCCCTTCCAACGTCGCCGGTGCCCTCGATACAGGGCTGCCGGGTGCCGGGCTGACCGCGCTCGGTCACGCGCAGGCACGGGCACTGCCCGATGCGCTCAGCGGGAAGCCGATCTCGGCGATCTACACCTCGCTCCTGGTCCGCACCCAGCTCACAGCGGCCCCTCTTGCCAACGCATGCGGCCTGCTGGCCAAGGTCGAGCAGGGCATCGAGGAGATCGCCGCCGGCGACCTTGAGCTGCGCAGCGACAAGGAAGCCGTCACGACCTACCTCGACGTCATCAGTGACTGGATCCACGGCGATCTGGACCGCACGATGCCGGGTGGGCACGACGGTCGCCGGTTCGTCGCCGGATACGACACCGCGGTCACGAACATCGCGGCCGCGCATGACGATCACGACACCGTCCTGCTCGTCAGCCATGGTGCCGCGATCCGGGCCTGGGTCGGTATACGGGTCGGTGGCGTCGGTTCCGTCGAGGATCGGTGGCTCTCGAACACCGGGATGGTCACGATCGAAGGCGATCCCGCGGCTGGCTGGAACCTGGTTCAGTGGCACGGCGAGCCGCTGGGTGGGTCCGCTGTTCCTGACGTCGCCGCGCAGGATGTCACCGGTGCCCCGGTGCGCGAGGCCGTCGCCGAGAACCGCGCAGCCGGGTAGCCTGCCCGCGCCCGGCATCGGCCTCGCGGCCCGTGTCCACTCGCCGCCTGGCCATCCCCCGGGGATCCGGCACAGCCAAAGTCCGAAGCTCGCGATTTTGTTGCATGTTCCAGAACGACCAAAATCCCCGACGCTTCCGACTCGCCCTGCCGGGAGTCGCCTGGACGACGGCTTGTTGACGACTCCGCAGACGGCTGCGACGCTTGACCCGGCTCAGCGAGCCTTCGCCATCTCACGGTCCACGGTCAGGGATTCCGCGAGTCCGTGTCGATGATGAAAAGGGCTCGGCCGTCGAGACAGCGGTAGAACGCTGGGATGTGAGTCACCGGGCCGGCGTCGCAGGATCCGCGCGTTACCGTGCCGGTGGTTGACACCACAACGTTGTACCGCCCGACCGGCGCGGAGCCATCTTCAACCTGGCTCCCTGCGGAAGGTCGACAGAAAATGAACATTGCATTCGTGGGCGACGTCCACGGTTGTGTGCTGCATGCGCTGGGTGCGGCGGTGCTTCTCCAGGAACGGCGCGGAATCAGGCTCGGCGCCGTGATCCAGGTCGGGGATCTGGGCGCCTATCCGTCGGCGGACCGGCTCGACGAGCCCAGCCGCCGTTTCGGGCGGGATCATCCCGCCCAGGGCGACTTCCTCCGGCTGCTGGATCCATCGCCGTCGCTCGCCGAAGGCGTGCGGCTCGCGCTCGAACGCATCCCCTCGGTGCTGTTCGTCAGCGGCAACCACGAGGACCACGACTGGCTGGCCTCGCTGCACGAGGCGGCCGCGGGCGCGGCGGTCGTGCCGGTGGACCCGCTGGGCGCCTACCACCACGTGGCCTGCGGGAGCGTGGTGACGGTCGCCGGAGCAAGAGTGGCGTTCCTCGGGCTGATCGAGTCCGCCGGGAAGATGGATCTGGACGAAGTCGCCTACGCCCGGCTCGTCGACACTGCGCCGGGCACCGTGGACGTCCTGGTCACCCACGACGGCCCGTACGGGATGTCACGCGACCGGCGCGGGAGCGTGCAGGGCTCGCCGAAGCTCTCCCGGCTCATCGAGCACCTGCGGCCACGGCTGCATGTCGGCGGCCACTACCACCATTCCGGCGAGCCGCGGCACTACGGCCCGACGACCTCCTACGTGCTCCACCAGCTGGTGCGGCCCAAGGCCACCCGATGGGATCCGAACCCGGTCAACCCCGAGCAGCGGGTGACGGCCGGCAGCATCGGTCTGTTCGACACCGAGACCGGCGGCTTCACCTACGTCCGCGACGAGTGGCTGACCGAGGTGAGCGGAGACGCACTCGACCTCGCCGGGCTCGTCGCCGCCACGCCCCGCTGATCGGCGGGCACGCCGTTCTCCGGCCGGGCGGCGTTCTCCAGCCGGGCGACCTGGTGCAGGTAGCCGAAGGCCTGCCGATAGGTGCTCAGCAGGGACGTGTGCGTGTACGGAATCTCGTTGGCCCGGCAGAAGTCCCGCACCAGCGGCCGCACCCGGCGCAGCGACCTGCGGGGCATGCTCGGGAAGAGGTGGTGCTCGATCTGGTGGTTGAGGCCGCCGAACAGATAGTCGACCACGCGCCCACCGTCGACGTTGCGCGCCGTGGCCGCCTGCCGCCACACGAAGTCCGTCCGCGGGCTGCCGTGGACGATCGGCATGCCCTTGTGGTTCGGCGCGACCACCAGCGCGAAATAGGTGCCGAACACACCCTGCTGCACCAGGACGAAGACGACCGCGTGTACCGGGTCGAGCACGGCCGCCACGAGTCCGGCGTACCCCAGCGCGAACAGCGCCAGCGCGAGGCACTCGGGCCCGCGATGACGACCGCCGCCCCGCACCAGGAACTGCACGCTTTTCACATGCAGCACGAATGCCTGCAGGGGAAGGGCGATGCAGATGACCGCCACCTGGTGGCGGACGACCAGTCGGGCGATCCGGCCGCGCCGCCGCGCCGGCTTCGGATAGAACGAGACCATCTTGTTGTCGATATCCGGGTCGAGCCCCACATGATTCGGGTTGAGGTGGTGGCGCCGATGCTTGTCGACCCACCAGCCGAAACTCAGCCCGATCGCGAGATTCGCGGCCAGAATGCCGAGGGCGTCGTTCCCACGCCGGGAGCGGAACACCTGGCGGTGCCCCGCGTCATGCCCGAGGAAACCGATGTGCGTGAACGCGATCCCCAGCCAGGCGGCGACGAGCACCTGCCACCACGAACGGCCGACCAGCACGAAGGCGGCCCACCCTCCGACGAGCAGCGTCAGGTCGGCGGCGATGCGCCCGGCGTAGTACCTCGGGTCGCGCTGTAGATACCCCGCGTCCCGCACGAGGGTCAGCAGCTCGGAGCCGCGGGCCCGGTCCGGTGGCGCCGCGAGGGTGCCCACCGGTCTGATCTCGATGAACGTGGACATCGACACGCCCCTTTGCGACCCCGGCCGTCGAGGAGACGGGCTCCACGAAGCTCGGCGTGCCGTGAGTGTGACAGCCGGGTGGGATGGCCGAAATGCGCGCACGCCGGGTTCGTCTGGAATCCGAGAATCTCGTCGCCCAGGGTTCCACCGGCGGCCACCAGCACCACAGCTGGGCTTTCCACCGGCATCCGGCGTGCTGCGACGCGAGGCCTCGGCCGGACGGACCTTCTCAATGTCGATTTCCCGGTAACGGGCGACCTGTCCGGCGTAGGCGGCGTGCGGGACGGACGCTGAGGCCGGTGGGCCGCACGCGTGCTGTCACCCCGCCCGGTTCGGAGTTCGCCGGTTCCGGCTCTCGCCGGAGCTGATCCTGCCGGCTGCACGGTGAGACATCCCGGTCACGCGGCGAGCCATGATGGTAACCGGGAGTTTGCGATCATATGCCCTGAGTGGCGGCTTCCACGGGGCGCGACCAACTCAACACCCCGCAACTGAGTCCTCTAGTTTGCAGCTGCGAATCATAGGCAACTACTGTTCAGTTGCAGGTCGACCGAGGGGAGCAGGATCCGTGGGAAGCGTCCCTACCGACCCGATGGCCGCGTGCCTGCCGGTGGCGATCGAGATCATGACCGCGTACACCGACTCAGCCGACGACCCCGCCTTCTTCTGGGAGAGCGTCCAGCGGGTGATGGCCGACGGCGCGCAGCGCACCAACCCGGCAGCGGCCATGGCCGAGCTCGTGCTCGGGCTGGCGACGCTGTGCGGCATCGCCCTGAACGACCTCGCCGACCGCTCCGGATCGGACGTGGCCACCCGCGACGTCCTGCGCGCGATCCAGCGCACGTACGTCTCCGGCGCCGCCGGTCCCGCCCGGCCAGCCGGCCCGGCCGAGAGCAGCTGAGAACGGCCGAGAGCAGCTGAAAACGGCTGAGAGCAGCTGAGACGGCGAGGCGACTGCTCGCCCACGAACCGCACCTCGGCGCGGTCCGCGCACAGCGGGCCGCCAACCACACACCCACCACCAACCAGTGAAGGACGACCAGGTGAGCGTCTACACCCTGCCCGATCTGCAGTACGACTACGCCGCGCTGGAGCCGACGATCAGCGGCCAGATCATCGAGCTGCACCACGACAAGCACCACGCGACCTACGTCGCCGGCGCGAACACCACCCTCGACAAGCTCGCCGAAGCCCGCGACTCCGGCGACTTCGGCGACTTCGGCGACTTCGGCGCCATCGTCGGCCTGGAGAAGACCCTCGCGTTCAACGTCTCCGGCCACATCCTGCACTCGATCTACTGGCAGAACCTCTCCCCCGACGGCGGCGACAAGCCCGACGGCGCCCTCGGCGACGCGATCACCGAGTCCTTCGGCTCCTTCGACAGCTTCAAGGCCCAGCTCACCGCCGTCACCACCACCGTCCAGGGCTCCGGCTGGGGCATCCTCGCCTACGACCAGCTCTCCGGACGTCTCCTCGTCGAGCAGGTCTACGACCACCAGAGCAACATCGGCATCGGCAACACCACGCTGCTCGCCTTCGACGCCTGGGAGCACGCCTGGTACCTGCAGTACAAGAACGTCAAGGCCGACTACGTCACCGCCCTGTGGGACATCGTCAACTGGGCCGACGTCGCCGCCCGCTACACCGCCGCCAAGCAGATCACCTCGGTCTGACGCGGCGCGGTCCGCGCAGGCTCCGCGCACACCACCCGGCCGGCCGGGACGGCACCCAGCCACCTGGCCGGCGGGGTGGCCCGCCATCCGCCACCGCAGACGCCACCGGCGGCGAGGCGCCGGGCACCCTTCCCGACGCCCGCGGAGCACCGGGACCGAACTGGTATCCGAGCTGGTATGCAGACCGGTGTCCGGCCGTTGCGCAGGTCAGCCGCGCAGTGCGTCCACCAGCGCCCCGAGCTCGTCGTCGCGCACGGTGCCGGACAGACCGATCTGCACCCGGTCGACCAGCCCGCCGTAGCGGCGGGCCACCTCACCCGGAAGATCCTCGGGCGCGCCGACGATGGCGAACGCGGCCAGGACCTCGTCGTCGATGGCGTCGCCCATCTTGTCCCACGCGCCGAGCTTGGACAGCCGGGTGAGCTCCTCACCGAGTTCGCCCCAGCCGTGATGGTCCAGCACGGGCCGGTAGGCAGGCGTCGAGGCGTAGAAGGCGATGGTGGCGCGGGCGCCCCGGGAGCTGGCCGCGACCTCGGCGTCATCATGCCCGAGCGCCGTGAAGATCGGGACGCTGACCTCCATCCCGCCACGGGAGCGCCCGGCCCGGTCAAGCCCACGCTGGAGGTTGGCGAGCGTGACGTCACGCAGGTAGGCCGGCGTGGTGAACCCGTGCGCGAGGTAGCCGTCGGCGACCTCGCCGGCGACCGCCGTCATCGCCGGTCCCACGCCGGCGAGATAGATCTCCGGGTCGCCGTGCTCGCTGGGGCCATGGTTGAACATCGGGGTCATCAGCGTGTGCTGGTAGAACTCGCCTTCGAACCGCAGTGGGCCGCCGGTCTGCCAGGAGGCCCAGATCGCCCGAAGAGCCTGTACGTACTCCCTCATCCGCGCCGCCGGGCTGGACCAGGGCATCGAGAACCGCCGGACGATGTGCGGCCGGATCTGGCTGCCGAGCCCGAGCACGAACCGGCCGTGGGACTGGCGGTGCAGGTCCGCCGCCGTGACCGCGACGGTCATCGGGCTCCGTGCGAATGCCACCGCGATACCGGTTCCCAGCGAGATCCTCGTGGTCGCCGCGGCCGCCAGCGTCATGGGCAGGAACGGGTCGTGCGCCACCTCGGCGGAGATCATCCGGTCGAATCCGCATTCCTCCGCGCGCAGCGCGGTCCTGGCGGCATCAGCCAGATCGCACTGGGTGATCGCGTCAACCTTCATCGATGTTCCCTCCCGCTGGTGGTTCGCCGGACGCATGGCGATGCCCGTTCTCTACAGTGCTACTACGGTGCGACCTGTGGTGCGCCGGTTCTCCATCGCGTCCAGCCACTCGGGGACCTCGGGGAGCTCGGGGAGCTCGATCGTCCGGCCGACAACGGGGCTCTGAACACGAGCGCCCGTATATCGAGTCGATGTCGTTGAAGTCGAGGCAGAACGCCTCCGTTCTGATGCGAACCTCGCCCGGAGCTGGTTCGCGCACCTTCACGTCCCGCAGCTCAAGCGCGGTCGTCGGCGCGGCGTGCCGGGTCGCGCCCCAGCATTTCGCCACACCAAGTTGATCACACGGGCAGCATAGTGGGATCAGATTGGTATCGTGTTCCCATGGAAGCTGTTGTGGATCAGGCGGGCCGCATCGTGCTGCCCAAGTCCATCCGCGACGCACTGGGCCTGCTCCCCGGCACGAAGGTGGACATCTCGCCTTACGGGGCCGGCGTGCAGGTCGTGCCAGCCGGCAGAACCGCCCGCCTCGTCGAGGAGAACGGGGTGCTCGTGTCCGCCGGCGACACGCCTGTCGACGACGACGTCCTGTTCGGCCTCATCGACGCCACCCGCAGGTGACCATCGCCGTCGACACCAGTGTCGCCGTCCCACTGCTTGTCCGCTCCCATCAGCACCACACGGACGTGGCGCGGTGGTGGGGCGGACAACAGCTCACGCTGAGTGGGCACGCCCTGGCCGAGACCTACTCGGTGCTCACCAGACTCCCGGGTGACGCCCGCCTGTCCGGGCCGGACGCCGCACGCCTGCTTGACGCGAGATTCACGGCACCGCTGGTGCTGAGCGGGCCACCCGCCCAGCAGATCCACACGACCTTGAGCCGACTCGGCATCGTCGGGGGCGCCGTGTATGACGGTCTGGTGGCACTCACCGCCAAAGAGCACGGCCTGGSCCTTGCGACCAGGGACGCACGTGCCCGCGGCACCTATGACGCGGTCGGCGTCAAGGTGATCCTGGTCGGGTGAATCCGTACCGGTGAAGCCCCCGGCCTCCACAACCCCTGAGCTTCTCAGCTCAACTGCGAGGGGTGACGGTGACCGGAGTGGAGAGCCCCGACTCGCCAGAGCTGTTGCTCGCGGTCAACCAGAACTCGTACGTGTGCCCGTTGACCAGCTGCTTCGCCAGGTAGCAGGTTCCGTTGACCGCAAACGGCATCCGCTGTCGGACCTGCCCGGCCGTCACATCACGGTAGTAAAGCGTATACGCGTCAGCACCGGGCGACGCCATCCAGCACAGATTCGCCTCAGCGTTCCGCGGCGTGGCCGCCACCCCTGACGGCGCCGCTGGCACCGGTTTCCTCGGCGTGGCGGCGATCGTCGACGAAAATCCCGACTCGCCGGCACGATTACTTCCAGTCAACCGAAATTCATAGGTGTGGCCGTTGACCAGCTGATCCGCGGTGTAAGAGGGCTTCGGGATCGGAAAGGGCATTCGAATCCAGTCCTGCCCGGCCGTCACATCACGGTGGAAAAGGGTGTAGTTGTCAACACCTGACGTCGCCGCCCAGCGCAGCTGCACGGTCGCATCGCCGGGTTCGGCTCGCAGACCCGAGGGGGCCGGCGGGGCCGACAGCGTCGTGCGCTCAGGCCCGCTCGTCGACCGATCCGGCGCCGTGGACGGGGCCGGAGCCATCGGCTCGACCGTGACCGTGTTGGACGGATCCGACTCGCCGGCACGGTTGCTGCCGGTCAACCGAAATTCATAGGTATGACCGTTGACCAGCTCCTTCGCGGGATAGCAGGGCTTCTCGATCGGAAAAGGCATCCGCATCCAGCCCTGCCCGGCCGTCACATCACGGTGGAAAAGCGTGTAGTTGTCAACATCCGGCGAGGCCACCCAGCACAGATCCGCCGTCGCGTTGCCGGGTTGGGCTCGCAGGCCGGTCGGAGCCGTGGGCACCTCGACCGATGCCGGTCCGCTGGACGCCCCCGGATCGCCTGCGGGCCCGGAGCTCAGCCCGGTCGACGCCGATGCCCCCACCTCGGGCCCGGACTGCGTGGAAGCAACGTCCCGCGCCTGCGTGGTCGCGCCGTCCCGTGCCGTCCAGAACCCCGCCGCCACCGCGACGAGGGCCACGGCCAGGACGGTGAGGCCGGCCCGAAGACCGGTGTCCACGGTGGCCCGCAGCAGCCGCGCACCACCGCGAATCCGGGATCTGACCTGGCGTGACACCCGAATCGAAGCAGGTGGCGCAGCCGGGCCCGAGGCAGTCTCCTTCGATGCGGCCTGGTTCGGGCTGGYCTGCGGGGCATCGACACCCATACCGGTCTCGTTTCTCGGGCCGACGGACCATGGCACATCTGACCGTGCGACCCTAACACCGTTGATCTCCGACTGATCCCGGTTCCGACCGAGATGGCCGGAGCGGGGAGAACCAAACCCCGTTTCACGCAAAGCCGGGCGCACTGACCCTCGATCGACACTAGGGTTGTGCTTTCCAGGGCCAAAGCGCAAAAGGGGATTCGGTGGCAGCGGAAGCCGATCACGCTGTAGGCACCAGGATCGTCGGGCGATACCAGCTGATCGAGCAGATCGGTGCCGGCGGCTATGGAACGGTCTGGCGGGCCGTCGACGAGGTCCTCAACGTCACCGTGGCGGCCAAGCAGCTACGGATTCCCGTGGCGGCATCGGCGGGCCACACCTCGTTGCTGGTCACCCGGGTCATGCGTGAGGCGCGAATGGTGGCGAAGCTTCGCGACCATCCCCATGTCGTCACCGTGCTCGACGTGGTCGAGGAGAACAATCTCCCCTGGATCATCATGGAGTACGTGCCATCGGTGTCGTTGGCCGAGGCGATCCGCACCCGTGGCCCGCTTTCGGCCGACGAGGTCATCCGGATCGGCGCCGCCGTGCTGGACGCACTCGTCGCGGCGCACCAGCGCGGGATCAGCCATCGGGACGTCAAGCCTGCGAACATTCTGATCGGCCACGACGGCCGCATCGTGCTTGTCGATTTCGGCGTCGCCGCCCACTGGTCGGATCCGACGATCACTGACGGTCCGATCGGCACCCTGGCGTATATCGCCCCGGAACAGTTCGCGGGCATCCGCCAGTCCACGGCGGGCGACCTGTTCTCGCTCGGCGCCACGATGTACCACGCGGCCGAGGGAACATCGGCCTTCTCCCGGACGACCCAGGCCGCGACGATCCAGGCCGTCCTCCACGACCGTCCCCAGTTCATCCGGACGCCCGGGTCGCTGGCGGCCGTGATCGAGGGATTCCTCGTCAAGGATCCAGCGGGCCGCCTGACAGGCAGCGCGGCGCTGGCGGCCCTTCGCGGCGCGCTGGCCGCACCACACCGCGAGCGGTCGGAGCATGCGGGTGGGCAGCCGGAGCACGTGGACGAACAGCCAAAGCATGAAGCCGATCCTCGGCCGCTCAGCGGTGATGATCTTCAGGATGGCCTCGCCATCGGCACAGAACCCGTCGAGCTGCGCGAATCGGGGCTGCGGCGGGTACTGGGGGGCGTGCTCGCGGTCGTGGCCCTGGCCGCGGCCGCCGCACCGTGGAGTGTTGCCCTCCTTGGAGATCTCCCGGCCTGGATCGGTGCGCCGGCGGCCGTGTGGTCGTGCTTCTTCGGGTCCTGGGCTGTCATCTTCGGCTACCTCTTCTGCCGGCCCGACCTGCTCCTCATCAGCGGGACGATGCTGCGCTACCGGCGTGACGGCGTGGAGCACGTGCTGACCCGCGGCCAGATCGACGGCGTCCGCGTCCGCGCCGGGCACCTCGAGGTCCTGCTTTCCGACCCGCCCTGCCCGTCAGACTCGCCCGGTTCCGCGTGGCTCCGGCGCTGCCAGGATCGGTCCGAGCCGCCTTACCTCGATCCGAGCGGTGTCCTGGTCCTGTGCGCTCTCGAAGATCTCTCCGGTGGCTCGGCCGAGCAGATCGCGGCCGCAAGCCGCCGGTTCGGCCACGACGAGTTCGCCGCGTCGTCCACAGGACCGGCCCTCCCCGCAGCACCAGCAGCACCAGCAGCGGAGAAGCTGCTCGTCGACACGGGGCTCAGCGCGGGCGTACGGCCCACCAGCCGGCCACGATGATCAGGAGTGTGCCGATCAGGGCCAGCACGCCGGCGACGGCGGCCTCGAAGGCGACGGCGCGCAGTCCACGGGGGTCCTGGGTCGCCGCCGCGGCGGCTGCGACGCACGGCACCACCGCCACCAGCACGCCCATGGGCAGGATGACGGCCTGGGACGGATGCCGCCGCGGCCGGCGTGGCCCCCGCGGCAGGGCCCGCAGGTGGGCGACGGCCGCCAGCGCGACGATGGCCAGCCCTGCCACGCTGCTGGCGTACTGCAGCCAGCCATACCCGGGCAGGCCCCCGTGCTCGGCACGCAACCAGGCGAACTGATGAAAACCCCACCGGTCGCGGTGGGTGAACAGGTCCCAGCCCACATGCGTCAGCCCGCCGACCATCGCGGCCGCGGGAGCCAGCATCCACTGGCGCCGGCTCAGCCGCGCTCGGGGAGCGAGCCGCAGCCGGACGGCATCCGGCGCCAGGTCGACCAGGGCGTCACGCACGAGGTGACTCCACACCAGCAGCACCGCGATGGTCAGCGCCGGGACGACGGTGACGATCCCGAGCAGGCTGTGGGTAAGCCGGTACAGGTCCGCCCAGCGGCCGAAGACCGGCACATCGGGAACCATCGAGCCCACGACCATCGCACTCATCGGCAGACCGAGCCCGCGCAGCGGCAGGACCGCCGCGGGATGGCTCGCAGTGAACGGCACCCAGCCCCCTCAGCACCAGTCGCCCCGAATGTACCGGGCGACCAGTAGGGGAACCCGTCGACTCATGCCTCCAGGACCCATCGGTCCGGTTTACAGCGCCGACGGGGGTCATCTAAAGTGGATGAGCGTCTACTACAGTTGTCCGCGGATGCGCCGGAGGACCCCATGGAGAACGGTGACGTCATCGAGTCCGCCGCGGCCAGCCAGCAGACAGCGGTGGACAAGGCGTTGCTTCTCGTCCGTTCCCTCGCGGGCGAGGGCCGCGAGATCGGTGTGAGCGAACTGGCCCGACGCACCCAGATGACCAAGTCGACGGCCTTTCGCCTGCTGGCGATCCTGCAGCGCAACGAGTTCGTCGAGCGTGTCGGCAGCGACTACCGGCTGAGCCCGCACGTGTCCGACCTGGGATCCTGCGTCTACGGCCCGACCACGTCACTGGTCCACGACAAGCTGCTCCCCTATCTCGTCGATCTCTACGAGCACACCCACGAGACGGTGCATCTCGCCGTGTTGCACGGCGACGAGGTCGCGTACATCAACAAGATCCATGGCCATCGGGCAGCCCGCTCACCATCCAGGATCGGCACTCGGCTGCCTGCCCACTGCACCGGCGTCGGCAAGGCGATGCTCGCCTTCACTCCCGCCACCGCCGAAATCATCTCCAGGACAGCCACGCTGCCGGCCCGTACCGAATATTCCATCTCCGACAGCGGGCTGCTCCGCGCCGAGCTGGGGCGCATCCGCGAGGACGGGATCGCCTACGACCGCCAGGAGGCGGCGCTCGGGCTCTCCTGCGTCGCCGTGCCGGTCATGGGCCTGGCGCGGCAGCCGCTCGCGGCGCTGTCGGTTGCCGGCCCGCATCAGCGGTTCGATCCCGCGAGATATGCGCCGATATTACGCCGGGTGGGATATGAGGCATCTCGTACCATCGCGGCGGCGACGGTGCGCAGAGGCGCTGAAACCGGAGTCGGCCCTAGGACCTAGGTCCAGCTCCTTACAAATACATTCTTCACCGCTCACCCGACCGGCGGCCGGGAACAATGCTTTTCAGGATTCCTCGGCCTGCCCGTGTTCCTCAGCCGGGGCCCAGGACTCCCCCATCCGGCTCCGAACGCCGCCCCCGTGCTGGCGCTGGGTTCCCATGGCGCCCGTGCCGGGCTGGACGCGGGGAACACTTACCACGATGTGTACCAGGCTCTCACCGGACAGCGACTGATACCTGTGCGGCCGGTCACCGGCGTATCGCGCGAAATCTCCCTCGCGCAGCTCGATGGGGCTGTCCACCGGACCGACGCGGACACTTCCAACAATGACGTAGAGGTGTTCGAGTGTGCCCGCCGGATGGAGCTCGGGCTCGCCGCCTTGGCCTTCCGGCACCGGGTGGATGCGCATCAGGTAGTTCTCGATGACCCCGGACCCGTAGACGTGGTCCAACAGGCGGACCTCGTGGCTGTCGTGCCGCTGCCAGACGACGTCGTTCGCCCGCTGCACGGCGACGATCTGCTCGCGTTCGGCAACCAGCCGGGTAACCGGGACGCCGAGCGCGGTAGCGATCGAGAACAGGGTGTCGACGGTCGGGTTGCCGTTGCTCTGCTCCAGCTTCGACAGCGTCTGCTTGGCCAGCCCGGACTGGCGGGCGAGCTCGGCCAGCGAGAGCCCCCGCTGCTGCCTGAGGAGGCGGATGTTGCGCGCGACAACAGCATGACCCGACTCCACGCCTTCACTGTATTGCGGCGTCACCGTTTGCACCTTCGGACTGGCGGTGACGGAAACCACGCGCTGTGACGCCTGGTTTCCGCCGGTCCCGGTAGGCGCGCCGAAGAACGTCGGGCCGCACGGGCCGGTTCCGTGGTCGGCACGACGTCGTGCCGACCACGGAACCGGCCGCGGCGCTGGTCAGGCAGCGCAGTGGTAGCTGCTCGCCACCTTTCGGTCGCCCTGGCCGTTGTAGCGAGCGACCTGGGGGTAGAGGCAGATGTTGCGGGTGATCGTGCCCTCCGTGAGGCTGGTGGTCGAGGAGGTCAGCGTGGCCGGAGCCTGGCCGTTCTCGACCCAGTTCACGAGCGAGGCAAGAACGTTGGTCGGAACGGGCCCGTTCCCGCCGATGCCGCAGTGCCCGACGCCCGGAGCGAGGAAAAGGCGGTAGAAGTCGTTGGTGCTGGCCGCCCCGCCCATGGTGTTCTGCACCCGCTTGTAGTAGTCGACGGTTCCCTGCGGGAAGATCAGCTGATCCGCGAGACCGTGCCAGCTGAGAATCTTGCCGCCCCGGTTCCTGAACGCGGTCAGATCCGGGTCACCGGTCCCGATGATCTCCTTGTACTCGGCCTGGGACTGCCCGATGAGCGACACCAGCTGGGTGGGTGTGACAGCCGCGATGTCGGCCGACGGCTGTTTCAGAAGGAAGTACTTGACCCAGTCCGCGATCAGCGAGTTCGGTGAACCGCTCCGCCGCCCGAGCAGGTCCGAGGTGGTTCCGGCGACCATGTCAATCGCGGCACCCTTCGGAAGCCCGTACCAGACCTGCTGGCCGTCCGCCGACGTCGGCCCTGCCCAGATGCGTCGCACGACCTCGGCGTCCTTGGCGGTGATCGTCTGGAACGTGAGATCACAGAAGATTACTTTGCCGATCAGACTCTTCGGGTCGAATGCGCAGGTCTCCGGCTGGCTGATGAGGCCGCCGGCCACCGTGTCCCCCCCGTTGCAGGCAGCGATCGCCGCATCGGTGAAGACCTTGAACTTGCAGGCACTCGGGTAGGTCTTCAGGTCGTTCATCACGACCTGCGGCCACAGCTCGGACGGGACGAACGTGTCCCAGTTGATCGCCGAGGCCGAGGCCATGATGCCGTCGTAGTCGTCCGGGTACCGCTGGGCTTCCATCATTCCCTGACGGCCCCCGGTCGAGCAGCCGTTCCAGTACGAATAGGACGCCTGCTGGCCGTAGAAGCTCGCGACAATCTGCTTCGCGGCGACCGTCATGTCGTGGATCGACCGGTGGGCGAAGTTGGTGAGCAGTCCGGTGTTGACGGTGCCGTCGGCCTTGAGCGCCCACGCCGTGGGGCTCAGCGGGTTGAAGCCGATACCGGCATCCGTCGCCGCGGCGGCATACCCCTCCTGCACAGCCGAGGGAAGGGTGGAGACATTCGGGCCCAGGCTGAGGTCACCGAGCTGCAAGCTCGCCGCGTAACCACCGCCGCCGGTCCCCTGGAACCGCCCGTTCCACCCGTTGGTCGGCAGCCAGACCGCGACCTGGACCTTGTCGCCGTCGCCGGGGTGGGTCAGGTAGAGCGTGACCTCACAGTGCGCCGGTACATTCAGCAGAAGGTCGGCTCCCTTGTCCGCTGTCGACATCGACTGAATCGTCGCGCCGGAGACGGTGGGCTGCGTGACGTTGCCGCACGCCGTCCCGGTGGCGGCCGATGCCGGGCTGGCCAGCACCGCTCCCTGCACCGCCATCGCCGCCGCGGTACCGACCGCGGCGAGCAGCGCTAACAGGCGTTGTCCCGATTTCTTCATTTTTCTCCCTGTGTTCCGCCCGGCATGGCACCCGCCACCCGGCAATGCCCCCCCTGGGCTTCCGGTTGATCGAGCCCTCCAGCAGCGCCAGCCCACTCTCAGAGCCAGCCGGCTCTCAGAGCCGGTCGCCGCCCGCGCCGGAGGTGAATCCGCGGACGCCGATGCCGCCGTCCGCCTGGATCGCCTGACCGGTGATGGCGCTGCTCTGCGCGCGAGCCGCCAGCAGCACATACGGACCGGTCAGGTCCGCCGGCTCGACGCTGGCGCTGTGGAGCGGGATGGGTGGTGCGGGCGCGTCGGCGGGCCTGCGGTCGAAGGAGGCCGCGAGCGAGCGGTCCGCGAGCGCGAGCGTTTCGGGGCCGCGCAGGTCGGTGCGCATGGCCCCGCACGCCACCCCATTGACCCGCACCTTCGGCGCGAGTTCATAGGCCAGCTCGCGCATCAGGCCAAGGCAGGCGTGTTTGCTCGCCGTGTAGAGCGGGCCGCCGCCGTTGACGTAGAACGAGGCGTTGGACAGCGTCATGACGATGCAGCCGTGTGCTTTGACAAGCTCCCGCCAGGCGGCTTCGGCGGCGAGCAGGTATCCCTTCACGTTGATCGCGAAGATCTCGTCGAAGGCCACGTCGAGCTCGCCGGCTGACAGGCGGGTGAGCTGGCGCTGGTAGTCCCAGACTCCCGCGTTGGCGACGAGGATGTCGAGCCGGCCGAACCGGTCGACGGTCTCGGCGACCGCGCGGTGCAGGTCGGCGCTGGACCGGACGTCGCCGGTCACGGTGTGGACGCGATCCGGGTCGGCCGACTTCCCGCGGACGACGTCGAGCCGGGAGGCATCGCGATCGAAGATCACGACAGCGGCGCCCTCGGCGACGAAACGCTCGGCAACGGCCGCGCCGATCCCGGAGGCACCGCCGGTGATCAGGGCGACGTCCCCCGAAAGCCATCCACTCATGTGGCGGCCCGCAGGAAATCGGTGACCAGGCGCTCGAACTCCCGCGCCCGCTCCAGCTGCACCCAGTGACCGCAGCGGCCGAACACATGCAGCTGGACGTCCCGGATCTGCTTCAGCATGATCTGGGCCCCCTCCAGGGTGATCGTCCGGTCGTCGCGCCCCCACAGCAGCAGCGTCGGCGCGGTGATCCGGTGCAGGTCACGCCACAGCGGATCCATGCCGCCGCGCCTGGCGAACGCCGCGTTGTAAAAGTGGTAGAAGGCGATGTGGCTTTCGTCCAGCGAAGCCTCGTAACGTGCCCGGACGACATCCTCGCCGAATTGACGGTGGTCGAAGACCATTGTCCGGATGAACGCGGCCATCTTCTTTTCGCTGGGGCCGCCGCCCTGGTAGTAGCGGAACATCTCCTTCTGGCCCTCGGTGGGCGTGGGCCCGAACGGGAGCCAGCCGCCGCCGGGTGCCATCAGCACCAGCTTCTCGACCCGGTCGGGGTGCTGCTGCGCGAGCGCGAGGGCAGCGGCTCCGCCAAGGCTGTTGCCGAGCAGGTGGAACCGGTCGACACCCAGCGCGTCGAGTGCCTGGAGCAGCGCGACCGCCGTGATGGCGGTGATGGACCGGGCAGCGAGATCACTCTCGGTGGGCCGATAGCTGCCGCCGAACCCAGGCTGGTCGGGCAGCACCACCCGGAAATGGTCCGTCAGTGCGGGGAGGTTCTGATGGTAGTTGCTCACGCCGGAGGCACCGGGCCCGCCGCCGTGCAGCATGACCAGCACCGGGCCGTCGCCTGCCTCGGCAACGGCGATCTCGCCGAGTGCGGTGGGCACCCGATGCGTCCTCAGCGCGACTTCACTGGCGGTTGTCACGATGGTTCCTTCAACAGGTCGGCGGTGGGATCAGAGATCGAGGAAGCGGAGATCCGCATGCGCGCGGAAATCAGAAGAATGTGCTGATGTTCTTCGCGAGCAGCACGTTCTGATCGAGCAGGACCGCGCGGCGCACGATGACCAGCCCGTCCTCGGTCCGTCGCRGCAGATCGGTGCGCTCACCGGCGAACACGTTCTCCTCGCGCTGGAGCCGGTTGCGGTAGACGAGAAAGTTCGAGCGGGCGACCAACACCGCCTCCGCGGGTCCCAGGCCCGGCTCGGCCAAGCCCGGCTCGGCCAGATCCGGCTGGGCCAGGTCGCCGCCCACGACGGCGTGACGTACCCGAACGTTCGTGATCAGATGCCGGGTCCGTGACGGCGGGTCCTCGGACCAGGCCGAGCCGGATTCGAACCGGCGGATCCGCCACTGCAGGCTGGCCTTCGTCTCGTCGTAGTAGGCGGCCTCGCCACGGGCGGCGACGGAGAGCGCCTGCTGCCTGCGCAGCCGGTCCGTCCGGGTTGGCATCCAGTACACGAGGTCGTCCGCGAGCAGGTCCAGCCATTCCACGAACCGGTGTTCGTCGAGCAGTTCGGCTTCGCGGTAGTAGAGCTGTTCGACCTCGAAATGGGTACCGAGGTCGGCTCGGCGGTCAGCGACGGCCGCATCCGGTGTCGCGACACGGTCGGACGTGGTGCTCACGCCTCATTCGATCCTTTCAGGAGCGGGGCCGGCCAGGTGTCGTGCCGCCCAGCGGCACGGCTGCCCGCGATTCAGCCGCCGCGCAGCAGCCGGCGAAGATTCGTCGACGGGTCGGCCAGCTGGGCGGCGTCGACGGGGATGGCGCCAGCCACCAGCCGGCGCGCGGTGCGCGTGGCGTGGCCGTCGTCGACGGACGCGGCACCGACCACCAGGTTCCCGCGCAGGCCGAACACCGCGAACGGCTCGTCGCCGAAGCACCCGCGCACGACGGTGTGGTCCGCGTCCGCCATCCGGCCGACCACCTCGACATGCCGGCCGTGGCGGTCGCTCCAGAACCAGGGGGTCGGCCGGGCCGGCGCGGGCCGGCCGAGCAGTGTCGCCGCCGCGCACTCCCCGTCAGACCGGGCCGCATCCCAGTGCTCGGCCCGGGTACCGTCCGCGCGAGCGCGGGTCGCGTCACCGACGGCCAGCACCGCGGGGTTGGACGTGCGCTGGCCGGTATCCACCAGCACCCCTCGGTCGACGTCGAGGCCGGCGGCCTCGGCAAGCCCGGTGTCCGAGACCATGCCGACCCCGAGCACGACGAGGTCGACCACCCGCGCCCGCCCCTCGCCGACCAGCGCGGCCTCGACACCGCTGGACGTATGCGTGAGCGTGGCGAGGCCGGCGGCGACGGTGTGGATGCCGCGGGCCCGGTGCTGGTCGTGCAGCCAGGCCGCGAGGTCTGGTCCGACCACGGCGGAAAGCGGTCTCGTCACCGGGTCGGCCAGCACGACCTCGCATCCCAGCCCGGCCAGCGTGGAGGCGACCTCCGCGCCGATCAGACCGGCGCCGACCACCAGGACCCGCCGTGCCGAGGGCAGGGCGTCCCGGAGCCGATCCGCGTCGTCGACGGTGCGCAGCACATGGACGGCGCTGCCGCGCGCGCCAGAGATCGGCAGGGCACCAGAGATCGGCAGGGCACCGGGGATCGGCGGGCGCGCAGCCGAGCCGCCGGTGGCCAGGACGACCCGGTCCGCGGGCAGTTCGGTGCCGTCGGCGAGCTCGACCCGCCCCGACGCGGGCCGCAGCGCCGCGACCCGGGCTCGGGTGATCAGCCGGATCGACTGCGTGTCGTACCATTCGGGCCGCTGCAGGGCGATCTGTTCGAGGCCTCGCTTGCCGGCCAGGTAGTCCTTGCTCAGTGGCGGCCGGTCGTAGGGAAGCCCGCCCGCGTCGACGAGGGTCAGCGAACCGTCGTAGCCGCCGGCACGCAGGGCGGCCACCGTGCTGACGCCGGCGATGCCGCCACCGACGACCACGACCTTGTGCGCCACACCGCTCACGACGCCGGCGCCCCGTTCGGGGGCTCGTTCGGGAAAAGGTACACCTCTCCGTCGCGGACCTCCGTGCGGTGGGCGACGGCATCGCGGGTCGCGGGCAGCCCTTCCACCTTCCCGTCACGCAGGCAGAACCGGCTGGCGTGCAGCGGGCACTCGACGTACCCCTTCTCCACCCAGCCCTCGGCGAGGGAGGCCGTCTCATGGGTGCAGGTGTCGTTGAGCGCCCACACGGTGCCGTCGTCGTCACGCAGCAACGCGATGTCGTCGTCGGTGCCGGTGACGGCACGGTCGATCGCGATGCCCTCGCCCTCGGGAATGTCGTCGAGGGCCGCGACCCGGATGCCCGTCGTGCTCATATGTCCCCCTCGTACCAGGCCGGGGTGTTCATCAGTCGCTGCCAGCGGCGGTAGAACGCGCGGCCGGCGGAATCGCTGTAGAGCTCACTGGTCAGGCCGGGATATCGCCCGTCCTCGCGTTCCGAGCCCAGGCCCATCTGGTAGTTGAGCGGGACGCTGTTGGTGACGAACCCGCGCGAGATGGCCTGCACCTCGCTCCAGTTCTCGCCGTCGTCCTGCTCGAAGACGCCGCTGGGCCCGAAGGTGCGCAGGTTGTAGAGGCGCTGGGCTTCCTTGACGTCGTCGGGCATCGAACGGTCCACCAGCGTCCAGGCCCACACCTCCATCCGGTCGGGGCCCTTCGGATGCCAGACCCGGACACTGCCGTTGACCGGCAGGTACGAGAAGTTGGGGAAGACCGTGGCATGGCCGTTGGTCAGCGGGCCCTCGACCCGCGCGTCCCCGAGGCGGGCCCGGGCCGCGTCGTAGTCGAACCACTGGTGCACCGGCTGGGCGTCGAAACGGTTCCTCGGATGGACCGGGAATCCCGCGCCGTGACCGTTCGGGTCGGCGTACTGGCGGCCGCTGCGATGGACGATCTCGTCCCGGGGGCCTTTTCCCTCCGGCGACAGAAGCATCAACGCCGACGCGTGGCTCATGTTCACGTGGTACCAGTCGGTCGCGAACTGCTCGGCCGCCAGTTTCCAGTTGCCGTCCAGAACCCATTTGTGGACGCCGCCGACGACCTCGGTGCCCGAGCCGTCGTGGTCGAGCATCGCGTCCATGTACCAGGCCATCGTGCCCAGCGCCTCGCTCAGCGACGGCGCCCGCGGATTCCAGGTGCCGAAGATCAGGCCGCGGTGGCTGTCGATGAGCGGGACCTCGACCAGGCCCCAGTCGGCGGTGTCGAAACTCTCCGGGTACCCGGCCTTGTTCGGGACGCTGACCAGGCGGCCGTCGAGATCGAACGACCATCCGTGATAGGTGCAGGTGAAGTTCCGGGTGGTGCCGGCGTCGGCGCGGCACACCCGGGCGCCCCGATGCCGGCAGGAGTTGAGGTAGGCCCGGATCTTCCGGTTCCTGTCCATCGTGACGATGACCGGGTCCTCGCCCATGTAGGTGCCGAAGAAATCACCGGGCCTGCGGAACTGGTCCGTGTGCGCGAGAAACAGCCAGCTGGGTGCGAAGACCCGGCGCAGCTCCTGCTGGTAGATCTGGTGATCCGTGAAGATGGCCCGGTCGACGAGGCCGCCGTCGGCGTCCACCAGCCCGGACGTGTCGATGGTCGAGGCCAGTTCGGGCGGGCGGCTCAGGGGGCCGAACGGAGTCGGGGTGGGCCGACCCGAGCGGCCGGCCAGCTCAGGGCTCGACGTCATAGGAGCTCCTCTCCCGTGTCCGGTGGGGCCGCCACCGTGTTCGCAGGCCTCCTCCTCGTCCAGCCCCGCCGCCCGGGGGCGGGGCATCGGCGTGATCCACGAGGCTGGACGAGGCCGGACCGCGCCCCCGGAGGCCCTGCGGGTGCGGTCACAGCAACCAGGAAACGAGCCGACGCCCGCTTCGGCCAGCACCCGTGCCGCAGGACGGCACGGGTGGTATCCGGCCTGACATCGGCCGATGCATCGTGACGGCATGCTCGCAGCACGCGCCGTCGCGCAAAGCGCCACCGACCCGCTGTCGGGGCTGAAGGTCGGTGATGTTCCCAGGCCCGCGGCCCGACCTGGCTGGTCGGTCGTCCGGGTGGTCGCCTCGTCCCTCAACATGCACGACGTCTGGACCCTGCGCGGGGTGGGCCATCCCGCCGAACGGCTACCGATCATCCTGGGCTGCGACGCGGCCGGCATCGACGAGGACGGGAACGAGGTCATCGTCTACCCGGTGATCGCCGATCCGGATGCCGGCGGCGGCGACGAGACCCTCGATCCGGACCGGGCGCTGCTCTCCGAGCGCCACGACGGCGCGTTCGCGCAGTACCTGACGGTGCCTACCCGCAACCTCGTCCCGAAACCCGGGTGGCTGACCTTCGAGCAGGCGGCGTGCCTGCCGGTCGCCTGGACCACCGCGTACCGGATGCTGTTCACCCAGGCCAGGATCACCGCCGGCGACCGGGTGCTGGTCCAGGGCGCCGGCGGTGGGGTGGCGTCCGCCGCGATCAGCCTCGCCGCCGCGGCCGGAGCGGTCGTCTACGCGACCAGCCGCAGCGAGGACAAACGAGACAAGGCGCTGTCCTGGGGAGCCCGCGGGACGTTCCCCACCGGCGCGAAGCTGCCGGAGAAGGTCGACGTCGTCATCGAGACGGTCGGCGAGGCCACCTGGTCGCACTCACTCCGGTCGCTGCGCCCCGGCGGGACGCTCGTCGTCGCCGGCGCCACCAGCGGCACGAACCCACCGGCCGACCTGGCCCGGGTGTTCTACCTGCAACAACGCATTCTGGGCTCCACCGGCTGCACCCGTCCGGAACTCGTCGCCATGCTGCGGATGATGGACGCCACCGGCGTGCGGCCGGTCATCGACCGGGTCCTGCCCCTTGACGAGATCGACAAGGGCTTCCAGCTCATGCTCGACGGCGAGCTCACCGGAAAGATCGTCATTCACCCACCCGCGCCGCACCTGCAGCCACGAACGAACACGCACGAGTGAAGGGAACCTGATGCCCTGATGCCTGCCGCGCTCGTGGGGATATCCCACTCCCCGCTGATCGGGAAGAACGACCCGGCGCCCGACGTCCTCGCCGCCGTCGACGAGGCGGTGACGGGCGCCCGCGCCTTCATCGGGGCCTTCGCGCCCGACCTGGTGGTCCTCTACGCGCCGGACCACTACAACGGCTTCTTCTACCGCGAGATGCCGCCGTTCTGCCTGGCCACCGAGGCGGGCGCCGTCGGGGACTTCGGCTCCGCGGCGGGGCCCCTCTCCGTCGACGGCGAGGCCGCGCGAGCACTCGCGGACGGAGCGCTCGCCCGGGGCGTCGACCTGACGGTCTCCGCGCGGATGACCGTGGACCACGGGTTCGTCCAGCCGCTGCAGGTGCTCTTCGGCGGCATCGACCAGGTGCCCGTCGTCCCGATCTTCGTCAACGGCGTCGCAGCACCGTTCGGGCCGGTCAGCCGGATCCGCGCCCTGGGGACCGCCATCGGCCTGGCGGCGGCCGACCTTGACCGCCGGGTCCTGTTCATCGGCTCCGGTGGCCTCTCCCACGACCCGCCGGTGCCCATCCTCGCCGGCGCGCCACCGCGGGTCGCCGACGCCCTGATCGAGGGCCATCCACCCACCCCCGAGCAGCGCGCCCGCGGCGAGGAGCGGGTCGTGCAGGCCGGCCGCGCCTACGCCGGCGGATCGACCAGCATGATTGCGATCAACCCGGCCTGGGACGAGCTGGTCCTCGACACCTTCGCCGGCGGCCGGCTTGAGGACGTCGACGCCTGGACCGTCGAATGGATGGGCGCCGAGGGCGGCGGGTCCGGGCATGAGACCCGCGCCTGGATCGCCGCCTTCGCGTCCCTGGCCGCCACCGGCGCGTACTCCATGACATCCCGCTTCTACCGGCCGATCCCGGAGTGGATCGCCGGCTTCGCCGTCGCCACCGCGCTCCCTTCGGGCCAGCGGGACGAGGGGCTCACTGCTCGGCCCGGCGGTCTCCCGCCGAAGCCCTGAGAAGCCTGGCCGGGAGGGCCCGCGGAAGGGTCCGCGGAAATGTTCCGCATCGCGGCACAGCCGCTGGAAGCACACCCCGCAGCCAGCGTCTTATGTCCGCACGCTGCACTGCGGCGGGGGCACGGCAGTCGTCAGCCACGGGGACGACTGAACGTCGGAGACAGGGGGGAGGCGGCGGGCCCGGACATCGTGTCGAGAACACCGAGCCTTCGCCGTCGCACCTTGCACGGCCGAGAAGGCTCGCTCACCATTCACCCTTCCGTTCTCTCGCATTGCCCGACCGCCGTTCAAGGAGCCCTGCCATGAACTCCGTCGACATCAGCCCGGCGGCTGCGCTCTACCGTCGAGCGCGATACGCCCCGGGCGCCGCCGCCCTCCACTACGAAGGCCGTACGACGAGCGCGGGCGATCTCGCTCGGACGATTCGTCAGCTCGCCGCCGGGCTCGCCCGCCACGGTGTGCCGCAGGGCGGCCGGGTGGCCTATCTCGGTTTCAACAGCCCGGTCCTGCTGGAGACCATGCTCGCCGCCGCGCATCTCGGCGCCGTCTTCGCGCCGCTGAACTTCCGGCTGGCCGCGGCCGAGATCCGCCAGGTCCTGACCAACTGCGACGCCGAGGTCCTGATCGTCGAGGAAGGCCACCGCGAGGTGGTGGAGTCCGTGCGCGCCGCACTGTCGATCAGGCACTACGTTCTCGTCGACACCGACCCGGCCTGCCCCGCGCCCGACCAGCAGGTCGCGGGATGGATACCACTGTCGGTGCTGCTCACCGGCCCCGACGACGTCGCGGAGCCGGTGGCCCGCCACGACGACGACATCGCGGCCCTGCTGTACACCTCGGGAACCACCGGCCTGCCCAAGGGCGTCATCCTCACCCACGGCAACATCTGGTGGAACGCCGTCAACGTCGACAACGTGGTCGACACCCGCCACGACGACGTGACGCTGGCCGTCGCTCCGCTGTTCCACATCGGCGGGCTGAACGCGCTCACGCTGCGGACCCTGCTGCGTGGCGGCCTCGTCATCATCCGCCGTTCCTTCGATCCACAGCAGTTCCTGGACGATCTCGTCGGCTTCCAGGTGACGGTCCTGTTCGCGGTACCCGCCATGTTCGGCGCGGTCGCCAGGCTGCCCGGGTTCGCCGCCGCGGACCTCACCGCCCTGAGATCCGCGATCGTCGCCGGTGCCCCGGTACCGCCCGGCCTGATCCGCGAGTACGCCGACCGGGGCGTTCTGTTACAGCAGGCCTGGGGCCTGACCGAGACAGCCCCGTTCGCCACCTACCTGCCGGCCGGCCTGACCCGGGACAAGCTCGGCTCGGCCGGGGTGCCGATGCCCTTCACCAGGGTCTGCCTGGTCAGGCCGGGCACAAGCGTTCTCGTTGAGGAGGCGGACGTCCGCGGCGAGCTCTGTGTCCAGGGCCCGAACGTGACTCCGGGCTACTGGCGGAACCCGACGGCCACCGCCGCGGCGTTCGACCACGGCGGCTGGTTCCACACCGGGGACATCGCCTACCGCGACCAGGACGGCTTCTACTACGTCGTCGACCGCCTGAAAGACATGATCATCAGCGGTGGTGAGAACGTGTACCCGGCCGAGGTGGAACGGGTCCTCATCGAGCACCCCGACGTCATCGACGTGGCCGTCGTCGGTGTGCCCGACGCCCGCTGGGGAGAGACCGTGGTCGCGATCCTGAGCTGCCGCCCGGGCGCCGAGCCGACGATCGAGGAGATACGGGACTTCGCCGCACTCCACCTCGCCCGCTACAAGCTCCCGACCCAGCTGCGCCGGCTCGACCAGATTCCCCGGAACCCCAGCGGAAAGCTGCTGAAGGGCCCGCTGCGGGAATGGGCCGAGCAGAACCAGATCCCGTCCGGAGCCTCCACCTGACCCAGTTCACCTTTCCATAGCCGCGCAATTTGTACGGACCGAGGACGTCTGGCGAGCCTTTTCCGCCTCACGATGCACGGCCAGGGATCCCGCCGGCCCGAGTCGGCGGAGAAAAGGCTCGGCCATCACCTCGACTGGACAGCGAGATGACGGCCGTCCACCTCCCCGGCGAGAACGACAAATCCTGCAGCCCATCCCCCGCACCCTGAATCCACCATTGCCCGAGGCATGCCGAAAACCTCGCCGCCCTCCGGTTTCCCTACCTTCAAGACACCGTCCGTCAATACTCCGAAGAGGTTTCACGTGTTGGAAGTCGCCGGCCTTTCAGTAACTTATGGCGGCGCCGTCCAGGCACTGCGGGATGTCTCGCTGCGGGTCCCCGAACGCGGCGTTCTCACGGTGTTGGGAAGTAACGGCGCGGGAAAAAGCACACTGTTACGCGCGGTCTCGGGAACCCTCGATCGCCACGGCGGCCAGCGGGACACCGGCACCATCACCGTCGACGGCACAGCCATCCACCGACGGGACGCGGCGTCCATCGTGCGGGCCGGGGTGGTTCAGGTGCCCGAAGGCCGCCGGGTGTTCGGCCACCTGACCGTCGACGACAATCTGCGCGCCGGTGCCGCCGGGGCCCGCAGCCGCGCTGCCGCGGCCCGCGCCCGAGGCCGGGTCGAAGAGCTCTTCCCGATCCTGGTCACCCGTTCGCGGCAGCGGGCCGCGCTGCTGTCCGGCGGCGAGCAGCAGATGCTCGCGATCGGTCGGGCGCTGATGTCGGATCCGCGCCTGCTGCTGCTCGACGAGCCGTCGCTGGGGCTCGCGCCGCTGATGATCCAGCGGGTGGGCGAGATCGTGGCGGAGATCCACCGCCACGGCGTCTGCGTCGTCCTGGTCGAGCAGAACGCCACCATGGCCCTCGCGCTCGCGGACACCGCGGTGGTCCTCGACGTCGGCCAGGTCAGCCTCGCCGGCAGCGCCGCCGAGCTTGCCGCATCCGAACAGGTACGGCAGCTCTACCTCGGCCACGGGGCACCGGCGACCCCCGTGGCCGAGTCCAGACCCACCGGCGCCGGCCACGGGGCTCGGCCATCCGAGGCCAGGACTCTCACGAGGTGGCGGTCATGACCGGTACCAACGCCACGGCAGCAGGGACGCTCACGGCCACGACCGACGACGCGCCGCCATGGCTGCGCGTCCAGGGCGTGTCCGTCACCTTCGGTGCCCTCAAAGCGCTCTCGAACGTATCACTGTCCGTCGAGCCCGGCCATATCCATGCGATCATCGGACCGAACGGGGCTGGTAAGTCGACGCTGTTCAACGTCATTTCAGGCCTGTACCGGACCACCGCGGGAGAGGTCTGGCTCGGCGATGACGAGCTCACCTCGCTGCGACCCCACCAGATCACTCGCCTCGGCCTCGGCCGGGCATTTCAGAACATCGTTCTCCCGCCGTATGCGACCGTTGAGCGAAGCATTATGCTGGGCCGCCACCACCTGATGAGCGCCGGATTCGTCCGGACCGGCCTACGGCTCCCCTCCGCTGTCCGGGAACAGCGGCTCCACGGCGCCCGCGTCAGGGAGATCGCAGATTTCCTGGAGCTCGGCGACCTTTTCGACGCCGAGGTCAGTGGTCTTTCCTACGGCGATCGCAAACGGGTCGAGGTCGGCCGCGCCCTGGCCACCGAGCCGCGCGTTCTCCTGCTGGACGAGCCGGTGGCGGGAATGAATGCCACCGAATCAGCCCTGATGGCCGAACAGCTGCGCTCGATCAGGGCGGGACTGGGGATCACGATCCTGCTCGTCGAGCACGACATGGCCATGGTCATGGCGATCGCCGACCGGGTGACGGTGCTCGACTTCGGCACGGTCATCGCTAGCGGGACCCCYGCCGAGATCCAGCGCGACCCCGAGGTCATCCGCGCCTACCTGGGCTCGTCGGACGGGATCTCCGAAGCCGCGCCCACGGCCACCGACCTTCCCCGGAGGGAACAGCCTTGACGACCTTTCTCTCGCTGCTGTCCAACGGTCTCGCGGTGGGCGCGGTCTACGCCCTTCTCGCCCTCGGGTTCGTCATCATCTTCCGGTGCAGTGAGGTGCTGAACTTCGCGCATGGCGCGGTTGTTCTCCTCGGTGCGTATGTCATCGCCCGGACGCACGAGGCCCTGGGCTTCACCGCCGCCGTGGCCCTCGGTATCGCCGCCGCGGCCGGAATGTCCGCCCTGATCGAGCGAGTTCTCGTCCGCCGGCTGCGCAACGCGCCGACGATCAGCCTCACCATCATGCTCCTCGGCGTCGACATCCTGATCGCGACCGACCTCACCCGCCGGATCGGCTCCGACATTCTCGGCCTCGGCCATCCCTGGGGCGCGGACGTCGTCGAGGCCGCCGAGGTGAGCATCTCCGCGAACCGGCTCATCGCCTTCGCCGTGGCCGCCGTGGTGATCGCCGGCCTGTTCACCGCGTTCCGGCTCACCTCCTGGGGAGTCGCCATGCGGGCCGCCGCCGAGGATCCGGAGGCAGCCCAGCTCATGGGCATCAGGCTGGGGCGGGTGGCGCTGGCCTCCTGGCTGCTCGGCGGAGCACTGGCCGCCGTCGCCGGAATCTTCCTCACCGGCAGCCCGACCCCAGGGCTCGAACCGGGCATTCGGTGGGTGGCGTTCGCCGCCTTCCCCGTCGCCGTCCTGGGCGGCCTGGACTCGCCCGGCGGCGCGCTCGTCGCCGGGCTGCTGATCGGCGTATCCGAGTCACTGGCGGCGGGATACCAGGATGACCTGCTGTTCCTGGGACGCGGGATCGGAGAGGTCGTCCCCTACTTCGTCATGATCGTCGTCCTGTTGGTACGGCCGACCGGACTCGCGGGAACAAAGGAGCTGAACCGTGTCTAGGGCGATCATCATGCGCCCCGTCACCAGCGCCGGGAATGTCAGGCGGTCACTGCTTGCGGCCCTGGCCGTCGTCGCGGCCGTGATCCCCTTCTACGCCGACGAGTTCTGGCTGCGCACCGGATTCGCGGTCTTCGCGGCGGTCATCGGCGCGGTCGGGCTGAACCTGCTCTGCGGAACAACCGGACAGCTCTCCCTGGGACACGCGTTCTTCCTCGCGGTCGGCGCCATCTCCTACTCACTGCTCGCGGGGGAATCCACCGGAAAGGGCTCGGATCGCGTCATCGGGCTGGGCCTTCACCCGATGCTCGCGATGATCGCGGCGGTGGTCGTCTCGGGGCTGGCGGGGCTGCTGTTCAGCCCGGTGGCGGCCCGCGTCCGCGGACTTTACCTCGCCGTCGCCTCGCTGGGTCTCGTCGTCGCCGGCCAGCACATCCTCAACACCGCCACACCGCTCACCGGCGGTTTCAACGGCCGGCCCGTCGAGGACTTCGCACTGCCCGGTTTCTCCTTCAGCGACTCCGATCCGGATCTCGTCCTGCTCGGCGTCCCCTTCGGCCAGGCCGAGCGGCTCTGGTATCTCGGTCTGCTGCTCGCCATCCTGGCCATGGTCTTCGCGGGAAACATCATCCGCGGCCGCAGCGGAGTCGCGCTCGAGGCGGTACGGGACAATCAGCTCGCAGCCGCGGTCAACGGGGTGGACGTCGCCGCCTACCGGTCACGCGCATTTCTGCTGTCCTCGATGTACGCGGGTCTCTCGGGCGTTCTCTACGCGCTTTCCGTCGGCAGTGTGGCACCCGAGTCCTTCACCATCGAGATCTCCGTCCAGTATCTGATGATGATAGTCCTGGGCGGGCTCGGATCCGTCGGTGGAGCCGCCGCCGGCGCCGTTCTCGTGACCGCGCTCCCGCTCGTTCTCCAGCAGTACAGCGACTCCCTTCCCTTCCTTTCCGCGCCAGGTAGCGGCGGGGTGAGCTATGCCGACGCGGCGCGTTATCTCTACGGCGCCGCGGTGGTGCTCATAGTGCTGCTGGAACCGAGCGGGGCCGCCGGCCTGGCCCGGCGCGCGCAGTCACACCTGAAAGTCCGTGCACATGCCATCCCCACCCGACGGCTGTGGCGCGGCGGCCCACCAGCTGATCAGCCTGAACCGACCCAGCCTGATCAGGCGAGAACAAATGCCTCCGCGAAGGCCTCGACGGTACTCGCGACAGCGCATGACAGCGCGCCCGAATCCTGAGATTTCAGCCCAGGCCCATCCCGACCCGAATTCCTTGCGATAGCTGGACCCGTCATCCACACCGAGAGGCAGAAACTTCCATGACCGAAACCGGGCACGCACCCATCGATTTACCGGTCGCGCGGCAGTCAGGGGGACGGCTGACGCCGGGCCCGCGGCGACGTCACCTGCGGGGCGCGGGGATATGCGTCACCGCCGCGACGCTTGTGCTGGCGGCCTGCAGCAGCAAGAGCCAGGACTCCACGCCGGATTCCAGCAGCGGTTCCGAACGGGTCGGGGCCGGCATCGAGGGTGACACGATCACCCTCGGGGTGCTGACCGACGCCACCGGCGTCTTCGCCGCTCTCGGAAAGGAGCTGACCTCGGGTCAGCAGATCTTCTGGGACGCGCGCAACGCCGAAGGCGGCGTGTGCGGCACCTACCAGGTGAAGCTTGAGATCAAGGACCACGGGTACAACGTCCAGAACGCCACCTCGTTGTATTCGGGCCTGCGCGGCGACGTCCTGGGCATCCAGCAGCTGCTCGGCTCGGCGATGACCGCGGCGCTGTCCGACCGGATCGAGCAGGACTCCATCGTCACCGTTCCGCTCACCTGGGCGGCAAGCCTCACCGACAACCCGGACATGGCCGTTCTGGGCCCGACCTACGACGTCGAGGTCATCAACGGCCTCGACTATCTCCTCGAGGAAAAGAAAATCGCTCCCGGGGACGCGATCGGTGTGATCTACCTGGAGGGCGACTGGGGAGCGACCACGCTCGCGGGTGCCTCCTTCTTCGCCAAGCAGCACGACATGAGCGTCGTCGAGCAGAAGGTGACCCCAGGCGATCAGGACATGACCGCCCAGATCACCGCACTGAAGGCGGCGGGGGTAAAGACCATTCTCCTGGCAAGCTCCCCGGGCCAGACCGCCTCGGCGGCCACGGTCGCCGCGACGCAGGGACTGAACGTCCCGCTGGTCGGCAACAACCCGACCTTCTCTCCCGGGCTGCTCAAGACACCCGCCCGGGATGCCCTCATCRCCAACTACTACAACATCAGCCCCTATCCAGCCTATGACGAGGATGTCACCCAGGAACCTCTCGCCGACTACCAGAAGAAGTTCCCCGGTTCCGCGCCCAGCGTCACGATGCTCTCCGGATTCGCCTCCGCGCACGTGATGTCGGAGATCCTGGAGAAGGCCTGCCAGGCCGGCGATCTCACCCGCGAGGGAGTCGTCCACGCCAAGCAGAGCCTTACTGACATCGACACCGGCGGACTCCTCGGCAAGATCGACTACAGCAGGCCCGGCGTCAGCCCGAGCCGGCAGAACTTCATCCTCCGGGCCGCGGACACCGGCGGCGGCCTGACAACGGTCAGATCGCTGTACGAGGGACCAACCGCGCGCCAGTACAGCCGCGGCTGATCGCGCCGGTTCAGGCCAGCCGACGAGCGAGTCGTGGTCCGCAGCCGACGTCGGCTGCGGACCATGCCGGCCCCTCCTCCGGTTCGCGCGCAGGAGGACATCGAGGCCCCACCGGTTCCAGCCCGCCGACGAGCCATCCGCTCTAAAACCCGGGTGGTCTGGCCCCGCAGGAACCCGGGTGGTCAGGCCCTGCAGGTGCAAGGCTGGGACGGTGCAAGGCTGGGGCGGTGACAGTGGCCACCGGTGAGGACATGGACCACCCTCACGGCAGCGGTCCGGGGAGTCCGATCGGAGCGGTACCGGCGGAGATCCACCGCCCTGGGCTGGGCGCGCTGCTGCGGCCACCTCATCGGGCGGACGCCCGGCGCAACTACGAGGCCCTGCTCGCCGCCGCGGCGGCGGTCTTCGGGGCCGACGGCCCGCAGGCCTCACTGGACAAGATCGCCCGGACGGCCGGGGTGGGCAACGCGACGCTCTACCGCCACTTCCCGACCCGCCGCGACCTGCTCGTCGGCGTGTGCGTCGAAGAGGTCGAGGCGCTGTGCGCGCAGGGCGAGCAGCTTGCCGTCGATCAGGCCCCGGGCCCGGCGCTGCTCGGCTGGCTGCACGCCTTCATCGAGCACGTGACGTCCAGGAAAGGCCTCGCGGAGGCGCTGATGACCGGGCGTAGCGAGGACTCCGCGGTGATCGCTGCCTGCCAGGGGGCGATCGGCGAAACCGCGGCGGCCCTGCTCGCCGCCGCCCAGCGGGCCGGCACTGTCCGCGACGACCTCGAGGTGGCCGACCTGCTGGCGCTGGTCAACGCGATCGCCCTCACCACCGAGTCCACCGGCGCCCAGCACGCCGACCGCCTGCTGCGTCTGCTCTACCAGGGCATCGGGCCGCGGGGAGCTCAGGCGCTCAGTTAGTCGAACCCGCCGCGGCCGGCAGGGGCAGCGGCAGCGGCAGCGGCAGGCCCCAGTGCTCGACGATCTGGCCGCCCTGGACCCGCAGCATGTCGAGGGCGAACCCGACCGGCTCGCCCGTCGCAGCGTCGCGCAGGGCGTACCGGGTGGCCACCGTRTCGCCGGTCGTCACCCGCTGCTCGACGGTCGTCCGGACCTGCGCGGCCTGGGCGCCCAGGGCCGCCCACTTCTGCCGCCAGCCCTCGTGGCCGGTGGGCGCCCCGGGCAGTGCGGAATGGTCGACGGCATCGGGCGCGATCAGCGCCAACGCACCGTCGAAGTCTCCTCGGAGCACTGCGTCCGCCATCCGCTCAACGATCCCGACGGCAGGCGTTACCACTGACGAAGCCATGAGCGACCTCCAGAGCAAAGCGATCCGGGGATATCCCCGTTTCCGCCTCGACGATAACCGGGGATGTCCCCGGTTCGCAAGGTCGAAAACACCTGGAATGGCAGCTACTAGGCTCCGTGAATGCTGCCCGACGCCACGGTCGCCGGGGCGAACCTTCCCATCCGGGCCGCCCTGCCGGCGCTCCTCGGCGCGCTGACCGCCCGCGACCAGCGCGGGCCGGGCCACGCCGGTGGGGCCGCGGTGCTGGTGGCGCCGCCAGGCACCGGCAAGACGACGCTCGTCCCCCTCGCGCTCGCCGACCACGTCCCCGGCCGCGTGCTGGTCGTCGAGCCGCGGCGAATCGCCGTCCGCGCCGCGGCCCGGCGGATGGCCAGCCTCACCGGCGGTGGCGAGATACGTGGCCGCGAGGTGGGCGGTGGCGCGGGGGGCGGTGGCGAGGTGGGGGGCGCGGTCGGTTACACGATCCGCGGGGAGCGCCGGGCCGGGCCGTCGACCAGGGTCGAGGTGGTCACGACCGGCGTCCTGGTCCGGCGGCTGCAACGCGACCCCGAACTGCCCGGGACCGACGCGGTCGTCCTCGACGAGTGCCACGAGCGCCACCTCGACGCCGACCTGGCGCTCGCGCTCCTGCTCGACGTCCGGGCCGTGCTGCGTCCCGACCTGCGCCTGGTCGCCGCTTCCGCTACCGCCGACACCCGGCGGCTGGCCGCGATGCTCGGCACGCCCGACCAGCCCGCGCCGGTCATCGGGACCGACGCCTCGATGCACGACGTCGAGGTCGTCTGGGCACCCCCACCAGGTGTGATCACGCCGGCGCACGGGCTGCGGGTCGACCCGAGGCTGCTCGACCACGTCGCCGCGACGGTCGGGCGCGCGCTGCGGGAGACATCCGGGGATGTGCTCGTCTTCCTGCCAGGGGCCGGTGAGATCGCCGCCGTCGCCGGGCGGCTCACCGGGCGACGGGAGGCCGGACACCGGGACGCCGTCGACGTCCTCACCCTGCACGGCCGGCAGACCGGCGGCGCGCAGGACGCGGTGCTGCGCGCCGGCCCGCGTCGCCGGGTCGTCCTGGCCACCGCGGTCGCGGAGAGCAGCCTCACGGTGCCCGGTGTGCGGGTCGTCGTCGACGCCGGCCTGGCCCGCTCCCCGCGGATGGACCATGCCCGCGGGCTGGGCTCGCTGGTCACCGTGCGGGTGTCCCGGTCGTCCGCCGGGCAGCGCGCGGGCCGGGCCGGGCGGGAGGCCCCGGGCCGGGTGTACCGCTGCTGGTCCGCCGCGGAACATGACCGGCTGCCCGCCCAGCCGGAACCGGAGATCGCCGTCGCCGACCTCACCGCCTTCGCGCTGGAACTGGCGGTCTGGGGCAATCCCGGTGGGGCGGGCCTGCCCCTGCTCAGCGAGCCGCCGGCCGGCGCGATGGAAGCTGCCGGGGCGACGTTGCGGGCCCTCGGAGCCGTCGACGAGACCGGCCGGGTCACCCCGCGAGGACGTTCGATCTCCCAGGTCGGGACCCATCCGCGGCTCGCGCGGGCGCTGCTCGACGGCACCCGGTCCGTCGGCGCCCGCCGCGCGGCGGAGGTCGTCGCGATGCTCTCCGGGGACGGCCCGGTCGGCGGATCGGTCGGCGGATCGGTCGGCGGCCCGTCCGACGACCTCGTCGCCGCGTGGCGCCGCCTGCGGGGCGACACGGACCGGGCCGCGTCCGCCCGCTGGCGGGAGGAGACCCGCCGGCTGCGCTCAGCCGCGCAATCCCCACCCACCGGCACCGGGGAGCCCGATAGACCCGGGAAACCCGTTGGACCCGGTGAGCTTGCCGGGCCCGCGGGGCGGGATGCGGGTGGGATCACCGACGATCTCGCGGCGGGGCTCGTGGTCGGCCTCGCCTTCCCCGAACGGCTCGCGCGGGCCCGCGACGCCGGCAGCACGAACTACCTGATGGCCGGCGGGACCGGTGCCGAGCTCGCCGCGGGCTCGGCGTTGACCGGGGCGGGCTGGCTCGCCATCGCGGTCGCCGACCGCGGGCCAGGCCGGACGTCCGCCCGAGTGCGCCTGGCCGTCGCCCTCGACGCGGCGACCGCGCGGGAGGCGGGCGCGGCGCTGCTGCGCACCGAGGACGAGGTCGCCTGGTCCGGCGGCGACATCGTCGCCCGCCAGCTCGAGCGCCTCGGCGCGATCATCCTCGCCGAACGCCCGGTGGGCAGGCCCGATCCGTACCTGCTGCGGGCCGCGGTGCTCGACGGGCTGCGGGCCGCGGGCCTGCCGGTGCTGCGATGGAGCACCGACGCGCTCGCCCTGCGCGACCGGCTCGCGTTCTGCCACCGGCTGCTCGGCGCCCCCTGGCCCGACGTCACCGACGCCGCGCTGCTGGACTGCGCCCCCGACTGGCTCGGGCCGGACCTCGACGGCGTGCGACGCCGCGCCGACCTCGGGCGTATCGACGCCGGCCACGCGCTGCGCCGGCTGCTGCCCTGGCCACAGGCCGGCCGGCTGGACGAACTGGCACCCGAACGGGTGACGGTGCCGAGCGGCTCCCGGGTGCGTCTCGACTACAGCGGCAGCAGCGGCGCGGCCGGCCCCGTGCTGGCCGTGAAGATCGCCGAGGTGTTCGGGTGGGAACGGGTTCCCGTCGTCGCTGACGGCCGCGCACCGCTGGTGCTTCACCTGCTGTCGCCGGCGGGGCGCCCGGTGGCGGTGACGAGCGACCTGGCGTCGTTCTGGCGCACCGGCTACCCGCAGGTCCGCGCGGAGCTGCGCGGCCGCTACCCCCGACACCCCTGGCCGGACGACCCGACCACAGCCCCACCGACCCGCCGCGTCGCCCCCCGCAGCCGCAGCCGCTGACAGGGTCGGTGGCGGCGCCCGCCTCAGCGCCGCCACCGAGCCGCCACCGCCGAGGCGCCACCGCCGAGGCGCCACCGGCCTTCGGAGTGGACGTCGATCAGGGCAGCCGCACCGCGACCCGGAGCAGGCGGGTCACCTGGGTGGCACCGAAGTTGTCGTCGCTGAGCACGCTGACGGTCGTCAGCCCGCGTCCGAAGCGCCCTCGGGGATCGATCGCGAGAGCCTCGTAGTTGTCCATCAGCGGGTTGATCTGGGTTCCGGGGTTGGTCGCACCCAGCGTCGGGCAGGCGGTGAGGTCCGCGACGAGCTGCTTGCCGGCGAGGGCACGTGCTGGGAGCGCCGAGAGGTTGGGTACCGCGGTGACATCCGCGGTACGTCCGGTGTCCGGTACCGCCCACAGGGCGTTGCGGTTACCCACCCCGGCGGTGAACGAGGCCTCCAGGACGAGCAGCCCGTCCTCGCCGTAGGCGGCGATCTCGGAGATCCGCTGCCCGGGTTCGGCCCGGTAGCCCAGCTGCCGGCTCAGCTCGTACGAGCCGGTGGCGGTACGCCGGTAGACGAGGATCCGCCGGGTCTGGGCCTCACCGGCCGCGGAGACGTCGCCGGCCAGGGTGCCTTCCATCGCCGCGTAGATGAAACGCCCCGACGGGGAGATGGAGAGGCCTTCGAGCGTGGCGTTGTCGGTCGCCTCACCCGCGGGCGCCACCCGGAAACGACCCGGTACCGGCAGGGCACTCTGCTCGGTCCCGGTCCGGTCGAAGATCCTGATCGAGGGCTCCGTCTCCGAGCTGACGACATACCGCCCGTCGGGCAGGACCGCGAGGCCTTCGCCGTCGAAGTTGCCGCCGTCGTAGCCGACGCCGGTGGACGTCCGCAGCACGATGCTGCCCACCACCGTCGGCCGGGCGGTCTCGGAGAGGAACCAGATCCGCGCGGGCCGGGTGCCGGAGCGATCCACGACCGCCGCGTACGCGTGCCTGCGTGCGTCGTAGGCGAGCCCGGAGAGGCCGCCGACCGTCTCACCGTCGACGACGACCTTGTTCAGGGCGTCGCTGAAACCGATCGCGGTGCCGCGCGGAGGGCATTCAGCTTCCGGCCCGCCGAAACCGGGCACGGGACGTCCGTCGGCCGCCGTCGACGACGCCGCGCTCGCGGCGGTGCCCACGGTCGCGACGGTGAGGCCCGCCAGCGCTGCGGCGGCCAGCCCAGCGCGGACCCACCGCGGTCGGGGGTGGGTCCGGGGCCGGGTTCCGGCTGGTCCCGCGGTTCGGATCACCCAGCGGGTCGGGAGACGGGTCATGAATGCTCCTCCGGTTCGGATTCTCCTCCGTTTCAGTTCCACACTGTCGAGCCCGGCGAACGGCAGCGGAGCTTCTCGGTGTCCGCCACCGGTCAGGTGCGTAAACGAATTTTGCCCCGACCCGTTGAGCTGCGGCGATGAAAGACGGCCGGATCCATCGCCAGCACCGCGCACATACGCCACTTGACCCCATTACAGTGGGCCTCTAGCTTGTGTGGCGCTTCATTCGTATTCGACCCGAGCCATCCCCTCGCCGCCCAGCTTTCTTCACTGTTCACGTACTCGCCATCCTTCGGCCACGTGACCGGACCCGTTATCTTGCGGTGAAGAAAATCAGCACTGGAGGTTCTTGTGGCAATGTCGAGATCCATTTTCCGGAAAGTGGTCGTCGCCCTGGCGATCGCGACCGCGGCCGTCGGCTTCGCGCCGGCCGCGGCGCAGGCGTCACCCGGCGTCCCGCGGGGCGCGTTCATCCTCACCGTCTCCGAAGGAACCATCCCCTATCTGGGCGAACCTGTTCTGCTGACCTGTCCGCCGAGCCCCCTGGCAACCCATCCGGACCCGGCGGGGGCGTGCGCGGCCATCGCCGCGGCGGGCGGCGACTTCAACCAGCTCCCCGTGGACCCCGCGGTGCTCTGCCCGGCCATCTACGCCCCGGTGACGGCCACGGCCGACGGCCGTTGGGGAGGCAGGGCCGTCCACTGGACGAAGACCTTCGGGAACAGCTGCCTGCTGTACGTGGAGACCCATCCGGTCTTCTGACGACGGTTCTCGTGGCCGTGGTGACCCCGGGAAAAGTGGCCAGGGTCGCCACCGCCCACGATGCGCGACCAGCAGCCGCATTCCCGGCGGCTGTCACCCGCACCCGGACGTCTCCCCAGGCCTCACCCGAGGCTTCGCCCGGGGGTCAGCACGGCATCGGAGGAACTCGCGGGCTCGACGATGTACCGTCCGACGACGGCATCCGGCCGAGGCTCCCGTGCGGTTACGCGGCGCCTTGCTGAGTAAGGAGACGTCGTATGACCGGCACTCTGCCGACCGGAATCGGCCTGTGGGCGGGCTTCCTCGACCAGCTGCCGGCCGCCGAGGCAATCGCCGCCGTGCGCGACCTGGAAAAGGCCGGCATCACGACGATCTGGCTGCAGGAATACAGCAGCCTGGACCCGTTCGTCCGCGCCGCGCTCTACCTGCAGGCCACCGAACGGCTCACCGTCGCGCTCGGAGTGGCGACGATCCACGCCCGGGACCCGCGCGCGATGGTCGGTGCGGCGGCGACGCTGCACGAGGCGTTCCCGGGGCGGTTCGCGCTCGGTCTCGGCACCAGCCATCGTCATCTCGCCGAAGCTCGCGGCTCCACCTACGCCAAGCCCCTGACCGCCCTGCGCGACTACCTCGCGGCGATGGACACGGCCGCTGGGCACCGGAATCCTCTGCCGCCACGGTTCCTCGGCGCGCTCGGCCCGAAGATGATCGAGCTCGCCGGGGCCGCCACCGATGGTCTGCACACCTACTTCTGCCCCGTCGCCCACACCGCCGCCGCGCGCGCCGCCGTCGGCGCCGGCCCGTGGATCGCGCCCTCGCAGATGGTCGCGCTCGGCGCCACCGAGACGACCGACGAGCTGCGCCGCTACCTCGGGCTGTGCCTCGGGATGCCCAACTACCGGGCGAACCTCGCGCGGTACGGCTTCACTGACGCCGATTTCGCGACGGCCAGCGACGCCCTTGTCGACGCCCTCGCCGTCCCCGACGAGCCGGCCGCGCTGCGCGCACGCCTCGACGACCAGCGCGCCGCCGGCGCCGATCACGTCGTCCTCCAGCTCGTGCCGCCGCCGCCGGCCGCCCGGGTCCTCGACCGGGTCGCCGAGGGCCTGGGAGCAGCCTGAGGCGCCTGCTCCCTGAGCTCACCGACGTCGCGGACCACGGGCCACCGGCCACTATTTACTCACGGCGCCTGTAACTTACAGGACAGGTGAGTTACAGGCGGTGCGAGTAGGTGGGAGAGGCGGGGCGGCGATGGCCTTTGTGCATCGCACCGACGAACTCGCCGCCCTTGAGGCGTGGTGGCGATCGACGGACCCTCGACCGGCGGTGGTGTGGGGGCGGCGACGGGTCGGCAAAACCGCGCTGTTGCAGCGCTTCGCCCAGGACCGTCGGTCGGTGTCCCATACCGGAGCCGGCCGGGCGGCCGCCGGGGAACTGGCGCAGTTGTCCCGTCAGGCGGCCATCGCGCTGCCGGGGCGAATCCGTGATCTCGCCGCTCGGCCCTACCTCGACTGGGACGACGCGCTCGACGACCTAGCCGCGGCGGCTGAGCAGGAGCCGCTCCTCGTCATCCTGGACGAGTTCCCCGAGATGGTCGCCACCTCACCCGAACTGCCCGGCGTCCTGCGGGCCTTCCTCGACCGGACAGCCGGGCGGACCAGGCTACGGCTGCTGCTGTGTGGGTCGGCCGTGCGGCACATGACCGCGCTGCAGGAGCAGCGGGCGCCCCTGTACGGCAGGTTCGACCTGTCACTGTCACTGCATCCGTTCCGTCCGCACGAGGCCGCGCTCATGCTGCCCGGGCTGACACCGTCCGACCGTGCGCTCGTGTACGGGCTGGTCGGCGGGGTTCCGCTGTATCTGTCGTGGTGGGACCAGAACGCCGACCTCGCCGACAACCTGCTACGGCTCGCCTGCCGGCCCGGGGCGCCACTGCTCACCGAGGGGCAGCTGGTCCTCGCCACCGAGGTGGAGCACGGTGAATACCCGGCGGCCGTACTCCACGCGATAGCTGAGGGCCGCACCCAGTACAACGAGATCAAAGACCACATTCGCGCCGAACCGGCCCGCACTCTGGATCGGCTCGTCGAGCTGCGGCTGGTCGAACGACAGATGCCGGTCACCGAAACAGCGCGCAGCCGGCGTCGGGTCTACCGAATCGCCGACAACTTCCTGGCCTTCTACCTCGGGCTGCTTTCTCGATACCGCGCGGAGATCGAGCGTGGACTGGGAAAAGCGATCCTGCCCGTACTGATCGAGAGCCTGGACGATCATCTCGGCAAACCGTGGGAGGAAGCGTTTCGCGAACACCTACGCCGACTCGCGGTCACCGGCGCACTGGGCAGTGACATCGTCGCGGTCGGGCCCTACTGGAACACTGGCGGGCAGAACGAGATCGATGCGGTCGTGCTCGCGGGCAGAGACCGACACCCGGTCCTCTTCGGCGAGGCGAAGTGGGCTCGCTCTGTTGACGGCCGGCGGATCGCCGGCCGACTTTCGGAGAAGGCTCGTGCCGTCACAGCAGCCGCTCCATCCGTGACAGACGTTCCAGCGGCCTCGGGTCGCCCGCCAGGCGACTGGACTGCGGACCCGGCCGACCCGGCCGCCAGCCCTGGCAGCAACGGGATCGACGGCTCCGCCACGGTGCGCCTCGCTCTGTGCGCTCGCGTGGAGATCCGCGACGCACCGCCGGAATGTCTCACCGTCACTGCCGCCGACATCTTCGACTAGCGGAATGTACCCATCGGCTTGCCCATCCGCTTGCTCATCGCCTCAGGTCCTCTGCTCGTTCGGGGCCGGACTGCTCCGCGTTCCATGAGGTGAGAATGCGCAGGGCGTCGTGGGACGGGCTGCCGGCTTCGGCGGTGAGGACCATCAGGCGTTGTCCGGAGCCGTCGGGGCTGGCCCAGGTGTCGCAGTCGAGGGTGAGGTCACCCACGAGGCGGTGCCGGTAACGCTTCGTCCCGTAGCTGGCGTTACTGACGCGGTGCTCGGCCCACCAGGTGCGGAAATCGAGGTCCTGGACGGACAGTTCCCCGACGAGGCGGGCGAGCTCCGGGTCGTCGGGATCCGCGGCGGCCTCCGTGCGCAGCGCGGCGACCGCCTCACGGGCGTCGTGTTTCCAGTCGTGGTGCATCTCGCGGATCACCGGGTTGGTGAACAGCAGGTTCACATAGTTGCGGCGAGCCGGTGAGAGCGCCGAGAAGTCGAGATAGAGAGCGGCTGCTGCCGGATTCCAGTCGAGGACGTCCAGGCGTCTGCCGAGGACCAGCGCGGGCGTCTGGGTGAGCTGGTCCAGCAGGCGGCGCATGGCAGGCCGTACCCGCTGGGCCGGCCGGCGCCGAGGCGGCAGGGCGTCGCTCCTGCCCGCGAGCTCGTACAGATAGCTCTCCTGGTCGCCGTCGAGGCGCAGGGCGCGGACGAGGGTGGCGAGCACGGAGGCGGAGGCCCGGACGCGCCCCTGTTCGAGCCGGGTGTAGTAGTCAACGCTGATCGCGGCGAGCTGAGCCACCTCCTCGCGGCGCAGCCCCGCGACCCGGCGGGTGGAGTCCGTCCCGGGCAGGCCGCATTCCCGCGGATCCAGCTGAGCCCGGCGGGCCTTCAGGAAGGCGCCGAGGTGGGAGGCCGATGCCGAGCTCATGGTCTCCAGTCTGCGGTTTCCGCCGCGGGAACGGCACCGGTGTGAGGGGCCAGGTTCCTTCCCAGGCAGAGACCTTCCTCTTTGCCACCTGCGGGCCGAGGTCGATGGTGAGGACACCGCCCGACAGGGTGCGCTCAGCCGGGACGAACCCTCACCGGACGCACCAGACGGCGGGCACCCAGCGACTGATCGACAAGGGAGAGCCGTCCTCATGGCCAGGACCAGCGTCACGTTCGACAGTGCCGGCATCGAGATCGCCGCGCACCTCTACGTTCCAGACCGCCCGGCTGACGGCGCCCCGCTCCCGGCGCTGGTGGTCGGTCACCCCGGTACCGGGGTGAAGGAGCAGACGTCCGGTACCTACGCGCGGCTGATGGCCGAGCGGGGTTTTGTGGCCCTGGCCTTCGACGCCGCCTACCAGGGTGAGTCCGGTGGTCTGCCGCGTGGTCTGGAGGACCCCGCCCAGCGAGTCGAGGACTTCAAGGCCGCCGTCTCCTACCTCACGACCCGGCCCGAGGTCGACGCCGACCGGATCGGCCTGCTGGGCGTGTGCGCCTCCGGCGGATACTCGCTCGCCGCCACCGGTGGCGACCACCGGGTCAGGGCCGTGGCGACCGTGTGCACCGCCGAACCCGCGCGCCAGTTCCGCTACGGCGCCGACGGCACCCAGGACCCGGCCGTCTTCCAGTCCCTGCTGGACGCCGCCGCCCAGGCCCGCACGGCCGCCGCCCGCGGCGAGGACCCCGGTGCGATGACCATGTTCCCCGAGACCGCCGAACAGGCCGGCGCTCTCGGCGGCCAGCACGGCGTCGAAGGCTGGGAGTACTACTGCGGCCCCCGTGGCCACCACGAGCGCTCGGCGAAGTTCCTCGCCTGGGAGAGCATCGACAGGATGGCGTCCAGCGACGTCTTCCACGCCGTCCCGCTGATCGGCCCCCGCCCTATCCTGCAGATCCTCGGTGAGCACGCCGTCACCGCCTGGATGGGCCTGGAAGCCCACCGGCGGGCCACCGGCCCCGCGGAGATCCACTGGATCAGGGGTGCCAGCCACGTCGACCTCTACGACAGGCGCGAGTACATCGACCTCGCCGTCGGCAGGCTCACCGACTACTTCACCGCCAGCCTGAACAAATGACCGACCTCGCCGCACAACCGACGAACCCGCGGCGATGACCAATGGCCCCTACGGCCGAGGAAGCCGACGAAGCGGCCGGCCACCGCGCTCAGGCGTCGGGGGGCTGGTCCCGGCCGGGCTCGCGGCCGTGGTCCGCGCAAGCAGCTGAGCGCGTTCCCGCAGCTGTTCGAACTGATCCCGGCGATCAGTGCTGCTCAGGAGCGAAAAGTCGACCTCCAGCAGTACCGATACATCCTCTCGGATCTCACGCCAGCCGATGGCCTGCTCTCGAGCCCGAACGGCGCCCACGTCGGGCTGCAGGAATGTCTGGATGGTTGCGAGGACTCCGGAGATGAGAGCGCCGAAGCCGGCGAGCACCGGATACAGCTCGGCGAGGGTGGCGGCCCCGGCCAGGGACGCCAGAATCGCGGCGGGGACGCCAACGCCGTAGTGGAGCCTGCGGCGGCGGTCCGCAAGTCTGCTCCAGGCCTGGACCCGCTCGGCCGCGTCCCGGCGGAGGTTCTCGAGCTGGGCCCGCAGTGGCCCGTCATCAGCCTCAGCAGGCTCAGCCCGACCGGACTGGTCATTCGGGGGATTGCGTTCCAGGTTCATGACCTGCAGGTCTCCCGGTAGGGCAGGTTGGGGATATACAGCGCCCAGTCGTCCCTGCCGGGTCCACTGCCGACCCAGCTGCAGGCCGTGGCCGCGACGTCGTCCGGCACCGCCGTCCGCAGCGACTCGGTGCCCCAGAGACGAATGGTCCCGTCTGCGCCCGCGGTCGCCATCAGAGGCTTGTCACGGGCCACGTTCGTGTCGACGACAGCGCCGAAATGGCCAGCGACGCCCGGCCCAAGCTGGCGCGGTCGGTGCCGGTCCCGGACATCCCAGAAGCTGACCGCCTGACCCTCACCCGCGACGATGAGGATGTCCTCGCCGAGAAATGTCAGGTCGTAGACCGGACTGCGGGTTTCCCGGTCGAGGCGGCCCATGAGTGTGGCATTTTTACCGCCACTCTCGATATTCCAGATCCAGACATTTCCGTCGTCGCCGCCGGCGAACAGTGTCTTCCCGTCCATGCTGAAGGTGATGTCGTTGACCGGCCCCAGCGGGGGGCTGCGCAGTTCGGACAGTTCCTGTGGCTTCGCCGGGTCGTTGACGTCCCAGAGCCTGACCGCGTTGTCGTCACCGGCGGTGGCGAGAAGACCTTGGCCAGCGCGACCGAACTCCACGTCGCGCACTGCCCCCTTGTGGGCGGTGGGGATGCCGCCGACCTGGACCGGCTGACGCGGGTTGGTCACGTTCCAGAGCGCCACCTGACCGTCCTGGGCGCCGGTGACGAGGAGCTTCCCGTCGTCGCTGAACTGCATGTCATGTATGGCTTTACCCGGGTGAGCAGGCTGATCCACGAAAAGCTCGGAGTTCCCACGGTCGGTGATATCGAAGATCGCGAAGCGTCCGGTGTCACTGGATACGGCCAGCCGGCAGGTGAAGGTGGCACCCGCGCCACAACCGGCGACCGTCGTCTCCAGCGCCGTCCCGAAACCGTTCAGCGGAATGGTTTCGCCGATGTTCTGCGGGCTGGTCGGATCCGCGACGTTCAGAACCCTGATGGTGTTCTGCACGGCGGCGAACAGAGTGGTGCCGTCGGGAGCGAAGGTCATGTCGGCCGCATACAGGCCCGGAATGAGCCCGCCGAGGATGTGCGGCTGGCCGTCCGGAGCCAGGCTCCACAGCAGGACACCGCCGTGCTCGCCGGCAACAGCCAGTGTCTTCCCATCCAGGGCGACGGCGGCGGCGAGCGCCGGGGCACCRTGGTCGTATGTGAACGAGGAAAGGATCCAGTTCGGGTTGGCGGCGTCCCGCACGTCAACCCAGTCTCCCTCATTGACGGTGATCAGCCGACCGTCAGGCGCATAGGCGAGGCCGGTGATCGGGCCCGAGTACTCGGTGTTGCGCGGCGGCAGCACGACGGGTGCGCCGGACTGACCGCTGCCGGCGATTTTCCAGACCCTGGTGGTGCCACCGCGGTCCGCCGTCGCGAGGCTGTCGCCGCCTGCCGAGAACGCGACGGCGCTCACCGGTTTTTCATGGCCGGGAAGGATGGTCGGCTGACTGTCAGGGAGGGAGAGGTCCCAGAGGAGCACCCCGTCCTCGCCGCCGGTGGCGAGGGTCAGGTTCTTTCCGAAGGCGACCGCGTTGACCGACCCTCGATGGCCGGGAAGCTCGGTCGGCCGACTGTCAGGGCGCAGGATGTCCCGAAGGAGCACCCGCCCGGCGGCATCGGCGGTCGCGAGGGTCCGCCTGTCTTCCGCGAAAGCGATCGCCCTGACCGGATTCCTGTCATGGCCGAGAAGCTCGGTTGGCTTGCCGCCGGCGCTTTCGACGTTCCAGAGAAGAACCCGTCCGTCCTCGCCGGCGGTCACCAGGGTCCTGCTGTCCGCGAAGGCGATCGCGTTGACCCGGGCTCCGTGTGAGAGTGTTATCGGATCTCCGCCGGACCGGCCCCGCGGCAGGCCCTCGACGATGACCTCCCCGTTGTCGCCAGCGAAGGCGATCCGCTCGCTTTTCGGGGAGAACGCCACGGCGCGCAGTACGCCCTCGTGCTCGATGTAGCCCCGATACCCGGTACTGGTCAACGTTCTCTGCAGGGCGGCCCGCGTTTCGTCATTGTCCACGACACTGTTCGCGGCCAGTGCGAGCCGGATGGCCAGCTCCGGGTCGGAGTCCACCAGGCGGTCGGCGTGGGCCAACAGTCCGCCCACCACCGCCGCCTGCCTGCCTGCGCGTTCCTTCCGCGCGTCCGACCGCGCTGTCACCAGCCAGGAGCTGAGCCCGACCACGACGACCAACACCGCCACGAGCAGGGCGGCCATCGCCGCGAGCGGCCTCGGTCGCCACCCGGAGGTCGGAGGGCGCGGCACCGCTCGCACTCTCCGCCGAACCTCGGGATCAAGATGCAGTCGGACACCGGAACTGGAGATCCAATCCGGACCGTAGGTGTGCGCGGCGGCGGCAGCGAGGTCTCGCGCGAACTCGACCGCGGAGGGACGCGCAGCCGGGTCCTGAGCAAGCGCACGCCTGACTACGTCCGGCACGGATCCGGCGGCCCCGGCAGGTTGCGTCAGCGCCGCGTCGGGGTCGGGGTCAGGTTGCTGCTGGYCAGGTGGCGGCATGGTCGCAGAGGGCGGCGCTCCCGTGAGCATCTCGCGCATGACGACGCCGAGCGCGTAGACGTCGGTGTAGGGCCCGAGTCTGCCGCCGAACATCTGCTCCGGCGCCATGTAGATCGGAGTACCCGTGAGTCCCCGCACGGTGCCCCCCGACGCGGGGATGATCTTCGCGATGCCGAAATCGGCGACCTTTACCTGGTTACGCTCGTCGAAGAGGATGTTGTGCGGCTTGATATCACGGTGGATCACATCGTGCGCGTGCGCGTACGCCAGCGCCTCGGCGACGGCGACGCCCACAGCGCAGGCGAATTCCCCCCGGCTGCGCTGCCCCCTCAGGCGGGAATGAAGGGTTTCCTTCTCCAGCAGCTCCATGACAATCAGGCGCAGCTGCCCGCCTTCGTCCACGGCCTCGACGTAGTCATGGATCTTCACGATGTGCGGGTGGTTCATGCTGGCGAGCACCCGCGCCTCCGAGGGGCGGGCCGGCAGGTCACCCTGCAAAGGCAGCAGATGCTTGATCGCGACATCGCGGCCCAGCAGGCGATGCCTCGCGGCGAAAACCAGCCCGTACGCCCCCTGGCCTAAGGCCTCGCCCACCTCATAGGCCGGCAGCGCCGCCTGTATCCGCTCACGCTCAGCACTCACCATTTCTTGCGAGACAGCAAGCATTCGGCCGCTACCGCCCAGGTCCGATTCGACCGCGGGTCCGGCCAGCGGAGCACAGTTCCCGCCACAACCACCGGTCGCCATGCGCCTCGCCGCAGATCCGATTCCCACCTGGCGCGCTGCCCGTGCCTGTCAACCCCCGCCCCCTTCGGGTCCCGTGCCCCCGCGACCCCGAGTTTTCGGGTAACTCGTCGTAAGCAAACGGAATGGACCATACATCGAGGAGTCAGCGCCTCCGCGCAGAGCGACTCTACCCGGGATGCTCAGCATGACGGGCGGAGCTTGTCCCTTCACCTCCACGCATGACCCTGCGTGATAACTGCTGGTGGTTCGGGGTAGGCCGGCGTTTCGCCGTGACGTTGGAAGTGACCCGCCTCCAAAGCAGCACGGCCCACCGAGGAGGAAAACGAGCCGGCAGACAACCCGGCAGCTCCCAATAGCCGACGCCGTCGTCAGCCAACCAGCCGGTGGGTGACCATTCCGCGCCGATGGTCCCGCTTTGCGTCGTACATAGCGTGGTCGGCCTGCTCGAGGAGGGAGTCGACTCGTTCGGTGGTGCGGGTTCCCGGTAAGGCGGGTGGCGCGGAACCGGTACTCAGGGCTGGGCTGTCCGCGAGGACGAGGCCGAAACTTGCCTCCGGGCGGTAGAACCTGTCGCCCAGTGCGAGCGGTGCGTGGATGGCGTCCGCGACCCGGTCGGCCAAGCCGGCCAGGCCGGCCAGGTCTTCGCCGCCGCCATCGAGCAGTACCGCGAACTCGTCACCGCCGAGTCGGGCTACGGTGTCGCAGGCCCGGGTGGCGATGCACAGCCGTTCAGCGACATGCCGTAGAAGGGCGTCGCCGGCAGCGTGCCCGTATCGGTCGTTGATGGTCTTGAAACCGTCAAGGTCGCAGTAGAGCAGGCCCACCGGGGAGTCGCCGCGGGCCTGGCGTTCGAGCGCCCACGAGGCCCTGTCGAGGAACAGCGCGCGGTTCGCGAGGCCGGTCAGTGGGTCGTGAAACGCCAGGTACTGGAGGTCGCGCTGGCTTTCGCGGAGCTCGGAGAGCAGCGTGGTGTTGTCAACCACGGTGATCATCTGGCGGACCAGGGTGATCGCGAGCAGGCTGATGACGGCGACGATCTCCACCTGGCCGAGCCTGGTGCCTGCAAGCGCCTCACCGGCCAGGAAGGCTCCCACAGCCACCAGCGGGAGATAAGGGAAGACAGCGTGGCCCCACATCAGAACGGAGTTCGCCCGCCCGGGAACAGGCGGCTGGACGTGCGCCGCCGGGACTACCAGGGCGAGGAGGACCAGCGTCCATCCGAAAGGGAAGCCGAGCAGCTGAGCGGGCGTCGTTGACCCGTGGTCGCCGAGCTGGGAGGCCAGGCCGACGCAGGTCGAGATCGCGAGGGCGAAGAGTCCGCCGCCCAGGAGGACGGGGCGCGGGCCATCGATCGGGCGGCGAAAGGTCGCCAGCAGTACCACCGCCACCGCGACGAGCAGGTTCACGGCGAGGATGAGCGACAGGGACGCGACGTGCGGCGTGCCGGCCCGCAGGGCCGGCTCCAGCACGGTCGACCAGGCGCCGATCGCGAAGGCCCCGACCACGATCACGCTGTCCAGCACCGCGGTGAGCCATCGGCGGCCGCCACCGCGGGTGTCTCGAGGCGTGCCGCTGTCGGCCGCCACCGGTCGCGTCGGTACGGACAACAGGCTGGCGAGCGCGAGTCCGTACGTGGTCAGATAGGCGGCCAGCGGCGGCGGCGCCAGTGCCGTCCGCGGACTGGACCCGGCGACCACGGCGATCTGCACGATGCCGGGAACAGCAGTCAAAGCAGCCAGACCGAGCAGGAGACGCCAGGCACGGGCACGACCGTCATCCCTGGCCTGCCACCATGTCCACCCCCCGGCCACCGCAGCCAGACCGGCGGCCAGCGCGGCGCCGCTGTGGACAGCACGAGCTGCCCGCGCCTCGGGGCCCACGACGGCGATCACTGCCAGCGCAGCCAGGAACACGACACACACGGCCACCAGCCACTCGACCCGCCACGGCCGTGGTCGCCGAGTTCGGGCCGCCCGCCGCTGTGCCATGGCTCCCGTGCCCAGCCTCCCCCCGTACCTCTCCCCCGTGCCTTTCCTCGGCCTCGCCACGGTGTGGCAGGACGCGGTGTGGCAGGACGCGGTGTGGCAGGACGCGGTGTGACAGGAAAGGTACAGCCGGTCCAGAACGCTCCGCCGTCAACTACCTACCCCGCGTCCGCCACCCCGCATCCACCCCGGCAGCAACGCTGCCCGACCAGCGGTCGGACCCCGGGATCCGGATCAGCCCTCAGGGGCTGCGATCGTTCCCACGGCCGCGTTCTCGACTCGACCTCCTGGACCGGACCGCCGAGCTCCTGGAGCGGACCGGCGAGCGGATGTTCGGGAGCGGATGTTCGGGAGCGGGCGGAAACGGCTGTGGGGCCGGGCTTGTCACGCGCCCGGCCCCACAGTCACCTCGCTGGTCTACCTAGCCGACGAGCTTCCAGGCGCCCTTGGAGTTCGTGGGCACCTGGGCCGCGTTGTACCACTGGGCCTGGTAGATGTGGCCCTCGTAGGTCACCTTGTCCCCGGCCACGTAGACGGAGTTGGCGATCCAGGGGGCGGGGTTGGCGTTGTCGACAACCACCTTCCACGAGATGTTCGGGCTGGACCCGGGCACCTGGCCGCGGCTGTAGTACTGCGCGACCCATCGGATGCCGTCGTAAAGAACGACGTCGCCGGCCTTGAAGACCCCGGTCGCCGTCCACAGCACGTTGCCGGCCGCGTCGGTGGCGTACTCCGCCCAGGCGCCGGCGGCCCTCGAACCGGGCGTCTCACCGCTGGTGTAGTAGAGCGCCTGGTACGTCCGGCCGTTGTAGCTGACCTTGTCCCCGGCGTTGTACGCCTTCGTCTTCATCCAGGTGGCCGGCAGCACCACGAGGGCCGCCTTGGCGGTGATCCCCGACGTCTGCCCGGTGAGGACGATCTCGTCCGCACCGAGGACGGCGCCCGCCGGCACCGTCACCGTCGTGCTCAGGCCACCGGTCGAGTTCGCGACGGCCGTGCCGAGGGAACCCGGCGTGGTCGTCAGGGCGACGTCCACCGTCTCGCCCGGCGCGAAGCCCTTGCCGGTCACCGTGATCTGGCTGCCGACCGGCGCGCTCGAAGGCGACACACCGGCAGTCGGGACGCCCTGCGCACCGAGGCCGAGGTCGACGTTCAGCGTGCCGGCGTAGAGAGCATGGCCGTTGGTGGCGCTGCCGACGCCGGCACCGTAGATGCCGTCGTCGCCCCAGACGACCTCACGGGTCTGGCCGCCGGCGGAGCCCACCGGTGCCACCGCGAAGCCCTCGATGTTGTTGTCCGGCAGGCCCGCGGGACGCGAGAAGACCTTCTCCGAGACGATCGACCCGGTCGAGTCGATCTTCAGCAGCGTCGAGGTCACCGCGCAGTCGTTGTCACAGAGCGCCCAGATCCGGCCCAGGTCGGGGTCGTACTGGACGTCCTGCACCTTCGGCAGGCCGGTGGACACGATGGCGATCCGGGTGAACGAGCCGTTGTCGCCGAGGGCGTAGGCGTAGAGGTTGCCGTTGCTTTCCAGTGCGCCGAAGAAGAGACCGGCGCCGTGGCCCGGGTAGTTCGCCGGGTCGTAGGCCGCACCGGTGCGCTGGTCGACGAACCCGTTCGCGGTCAGGTAGCTGTCCGGGACGTAGGTGACGCCCTCGAAGCCGAGATTCGCCTCGGTGGAGTTACCGGTCGAAAGCCACGGGTACTCGCTGGTGAGATCCCACTGCGCGGTGGCCGTGAGGGTGCTGCCAGCGGCCGACGGGTCGATCCGCAGGATCGAGTTGAGCGCGATCTTGTTCGAGGCGTTGTCCCGCTCGGTCGTCACATAGATCGCGCCGTCGGGGCCTTCGGTGATCCCCTCGGAGTCCGGCTGGCCGGTGCCGCCCGGGAAGAAGATCTGCTTGCCGCCCGTCCAGCCGGGCGCCGCGACGTAGACGCCGCCCTGCTTGACGAGCTTGAACAGCCAGCTCTTGTTCTTGACCGCCCAGAGGACGCCCGGCTCGGTCCTGGAGAAGACGAGGCCGGAGACGTCACGCCCCTCGGGGCCGGTGCTGGTCTCGAAGTAGCACTGGTTGTCCGCGGTGGTGACCACGGAGCTGCCCGGCCAGGGCAGCGGGCTCGCCGGCAGGTACCGGTCGCTGAGGCTCGGCCCTTCGGGCGCGCAGGGGGCGGGCAGGTCGTTCGGGGTCGGCCCGTTCGGGTTCACGACCTGCTGCTGGCAGGCCGTCGCGTTCGACGCACCGAAGCTGCGCGAGGCGACCGAGGCGAAGACGCCGGTGCCGTCCGGGCAGCGTGCGACCGACGCGGCGCCGAAGCTCGCCGGGTCTTCCGTGCCCGCGGCGCCGGCGGTGTAGGTGACACCGTCGACCTCGGTCCCGGCGGCGCCCGCCGCGGCGTCCGGCAGGTAGACGTGCACCGCGTCACCGCTGCTCGACAGGCCAGGCAGCGACTGGAACCACACGAAACCGCGCGCGGGGACGGACGTAGTCAGCGTGCCGTCGGCGAGGTGGACGCGGTCGGAGAAGACCGTCGCGGAGGTCGGGCCGCCGCTGTCGCCCTGCAGCCAGCCGGTGATGTCCACGGCCGTGCCGCCGGTGTTGACGAGCTCGACCGTGTCGCGGATCGGCGCGGGGGCGTTGTCCGAGGAGACCTCGTTGACCTTGATCTTCGCCCAGTTGGGGTCGGGCGTGAAGGTGCCGCCGCCCGTCCCTGTCCCGCCGCCGGTGCCGGTGCCGCCGCCGGAGGTGGCACGCGGGTCGATGCCGCTGCCGAACTGGCTGGTGCCGGGCGAGCCGGTGTCACCGCCGTTCGGCGCCGCCCACGACTTCGGGTCGTTGGTGAGAGTGGAGAGCTGCCACTGGGTGATGTCGTTGGCGCCGAGAGCCGCCGCCGAGATCGGCACACCCGTCGTGCCCTGCGTACGCGGGCTGGTTCCGTAGACAAGGTTGTCGACCGCCGTGCCGGACGTGTCGTAGACGTGGAGCTCGTCGCCGTTGCCGAGGCCGACGTTCTCACCGCCGAGCACGACGATCGACTCCGCGAGGCCCCACTTGGTGCGGAACGCCGCCGCGGTGGCCTCGGTGACGATCACGGACTGGCCGGGAGCGACGCTACCCAGGCCGGTGAGGCTGAAGTTGAAGGCTCCGCTCGTGCTCTTGTGGCTGTCCGAGAAGGACCAACCGGTCAGGTCGGCGGCGGCATCACCGACGTTGGTGAGCTCGAAGAACTCGTACTTCGCTCCCGAGACGCCGCCAGCCTCCTGGGCATCCTGATATTCGAACTCCGTGAACACGATCTTCGCCGACGCTGCGGCCGAAGCGGCGGTCGCGGGCAGCACAGCGGCCGCGGCGCCTACAACGGTCGAGCAGGCGACTAGGGCGGCAAAGCCGCGGGGGCGCCAGGTCATGGGCGGAGTCTTCCGGGTCACTTGTTCCGCCGGCATCCGCGCAGGCGACGCCCACACGAACACTCCAACAATTAATAATCAATTAACACTGTCAACGTTCAACCAACATGTCTCGGCGTGAGGGCTTGAGACTCTTGCGTGGTCACGATTTGACGGAAACAGATGATTCGTCCGCTTCGGGTGCATTGCGGAGGCGGCAGGTTTGGCGGCGGGTTTAGACGTCTCCGCCTACATGATCGCGGCGGCCGTCGCCCAGATGGCACGTGACGACGCCGCCACCGCGGCCTTCGCGGCTTTGGACGCACGCAGCCAGGCCGCCCTGGAGCAGACCGCCCCAGAGCAGACCGCCGACCTGCCCGAGGCGGACCCGCCCTCGTCGACGCCCTGACCACAGACGAGCAGGCCCTCGTCCACCGGGTCCTGGCCAGCGCACACAGCTCGCCGGCCTGTTCGGCTCCTGAGCCAGTTACGCGCCATCGCGGTCTTCAGTGCACCCGGAGCCGGAAAGCGTTCGGATGTGTGACCACCGCCCGTGCCGCCGCGGCGGACAAGAGCGCCGCGGTGCTCACGGGCAGGTCGCCACCTGCCGAACGCCGACGCCTACGGAAACAGCCGGCCGGCTGACTCAGCCTGCCGCCGGGACGTTCCAGCGGCAGGATCCGCCGTCAGGGAACGTAGGCGTAGTAACTGGGCCCGCCGATGGTCACGACAACCAGGCCGACCGAACCGTTGTAGATGGTCGAGCCGAGGTAGTGCTCACCACCGTCCCACCGGTAGACGTCGATCTGCTCGTTGTAGTTCCCGCCCAGCGAGGTGGAGTGGCAGCTGCCGTTCGGGATGATGAAAGTGGACAGGCCACCCCGGCCGGGGAAGCTCACAAAAGAATCGTAGCCCCCGTTGGAGCACAGAATGAGCTGGCCGGGGGCGGCGGCCGACGCCGCTGTCGCAGGTCCAGCCAGCGCGGCCAACAGGGCCAGCACCGCCAGAACCACGACACGGCGCGCCGAAAACAGCCTTCGCATTCTTCGTCAGTCTCCCTTACATCGATCTCGGCCCTGCGGGGCCCACGCATCTGACACGTCGCCTGCATGTCCGAGGGTTCAGCGACCATGGGTCGCGCGAATCGTGAGCCTGATCACATGAATGGCGGGGATGAAAGGGCTTCCGGTGCCGCGACGGGCGCCGCTGGCCCGATCCGCGATGCGCAGGCGACGCGAATCGACGCGCCGCGACGTCATCGCTGATCGTGGACGGGGGCCGCGCCACCCGACGCAGGTGACAGGCCGGGCGGTGACGCGCTCTCGGCACGGTCAAGCTAGAAGCTGGAACCGCTCGCCTAACTATGTGCGGCCAGCGAATACCGCCAACTGTCGCATTGTTTCGACGCCGGCCCGGTCCGCGAAGCACCAGCTCACCCGGACTGACGCACAGTCACAGTCCAAACGCAAAGAGAATCGCGGCGTGGCGCCGAAACCAGCACCTCCAACGAGTCCAGCCTTCACCGAGGAGGGATCCGAGCTGCGCCGACGCGGCAATCGGCGCAGCCGCTCCCCACCCGGAGCGCCGCGCCGGCGAGCGGGAAGTCGAACCCGAATCCAATACTGAACGTGACATTGAAGTTGGCGGGTTATCAAGCCGCGAGATGAATTATTAAATCCGGCTTGCGTCACGGTGAGAGCTGCCCTATATTCCATTTCGGAGTCGAGCGAACCCCGCAGAGCCCACTCTTCCGGGAGGCCTGTTCGAAACCTCTTCACCACACACGCAGGACAGGTACACAAGTAGAACAGATCTGCAGGCGGCCAGACCGGGATTCTTCGACGATCCCGGTCTTCTCAGCGCCCTGAGCGCTTCGGTTCGGCGTCGTTGAAGCAAACCCGTCCCCGACACCCCGCCCGGTGGCGCCCCTGTGACGGCGCAGGCGGTCTCGATGCGGTTCAGCGACAATCCGCTCCCGGCTCGACTCCATTCCAGCCGACTCATTTGCTCGCCTGCAAATCGTACGCGAAATCCCTCCGCGACAGTCGGGCGTGATTCATGAGGTGCGGATTCCGCGCGCCCGGCGCATCCCGCCCGACGGCATTTGTTGAGCTGTCCAAGTCAAGGAGCAGAAATGCGAATAAGGTCCCTCATCGCGGCCTTCGGTCTCGCCGCGGCCACCAGTGTCTCGACGGTGTTGCTGCCCGCCAGCCCCGCGCTGGCTGCCTCCTGCCCGGACAACGGCTGGGGCATCTACGACGGGAGCACCGGCTACTTCTTCAACACCAACGCCGTCAACATCCGTACCGGCCCGGGTACCGGCTGCACCGCGGTCGGGCAGGGGCAGACGTCCCACTACGTCCAGTACGACTGCTACAAGCTGGGGGACGGCGGCTACACCTGGACGCACCTCTATGACAGCACCACGGGCAAGCAGGGTTGGGTCCGGGACGACCTGCTCGTCGGCTACGGCTCCAACTACCACTGCTGACGTCTCACACTGAGACCGCTCGGCCGGACTGAAACCACTCGGCCGGCGGCCGTTTCGGGCCGCGCTGCGGCGCCCCCGGTGATCTCGTCACCGGGGGCGCTGTTCAGCGTCTGCCGGCGTCGCCGGCAGATCGATCGTGAAGGTGGTTCCGGCGCCGAGACGGCTGGTCACGGCGATCGTGCCGCCGTGGTCGGTCACGATCTGGCGGGCGATCGCCAGGCCCAGGCCGCTGCCGCCGCGCCCGCGGGCCGTGTCCGCCCGCCAGAAACGGTCGAAGACATGCGGCAGATCCGGCGCGGCGATGCCCTTGCCGGTGTCGCCGACCTCGATCGATGCCCGCCCGCCCGTTCCGCGGACCCGCAGCGTGATGGTCCCGCCGGGCGGGGTGGCGGCGACCGCGTTGCGGATCAGGTTGCTCAGCACCTGCCGGAGGCGGTCGGGATCGGCCTGCACGCCGACCGGCTCAGCCGTGTCGATGCGCAGTGCGATGCCCGCGGCTTCGGCGGCGACGCTGTGGGCGGTATGACAGGTCTCCGCGAGTTCGCACAGATCGACGGTCGCCCTGTGGTAGGCCAACCGGCCCGCCTCGGCCAGCGCGAGATCCTGCAGGTCGTCGACGATGCGCTGGTGCAGCAGGGCCTCGTCGTGCAACGAGTGGAACAGTTCCGGGCTCGGCGCGATCACCCCGTCGGCGAGGGCCTCCAGGTAGCCGCGCAGGTTCGCCAGCGGCGTCCGCAGTTCGTGGGCCACGTCGGCGATGAGGCGGCGCTGACGCTCCTCGCTCTGGGCCAGGGACTGGGCCATCCGGTTGAAGGCATGGCCCAGCTCGGCGAGTTCGTCATGGCCGGTGACCGTCACCCGCTCGGCCAGGTCACCCGCGCCGACGCGGCGCGACGCGGCGATCAGCGTACCGATGGGGCGCAGCACGCGCCTGCTGAGCAGCAGCGCGCTGAGGATCGCGGCCAGCATGACGGCCGAGGCCGCCGTGACAATCGACCCGCTGGACAGCCCGTGGGGGTTCTCATCCTGTGCGCCGATGTAGAGCCGCAGGGAAGGCGGCGCGACCTGGCCGATCTGTTCCGTGAGCAGGTTCTGCAGGCAGGTCCTCTCGTCGGGCCGCTGGACGCAGGCCCGGCCGCGGGTGGTGACGGTCTCGCTGTCGAAGGGCTCACTGTCGGCCCGCTGCCGGCAGGCGTCGACGGCCGGGCCCTGATCGTCGATCGCTTCGAAAAGCGGGAAGATCGGCTGACCCCGCCCGTCGGACACCTTCATGTAGAAGACCTGCTGAACGCCGATGCCGGATTCGGTGAGGCAGGCGGCGAAGAGCCAGCCGCGGCGGTACGCGTCGACGAGGGTGATCACCGTCCGACTGCGGGCGTCGGGGTTGGCGGCGGCTAGCGGCGGCAGGGCCGGCTGCGGGTTGACCGTGGTCGGCGCGCCGGTGACGGCCCGGGCGCGGCGCCCCGCGAGCAGGTCCGAATCGGCGATCGGCTCCCCGCCTGCGGTCTCCAGGCGAATGCGTTGATGCAGCTGGTCGGCGAGGTCGCGCACCGTGCCCGCGACTCCCCGCCACGACCCGTGGAGCCGCCCGTAGGCGGACAGCGCGTCGACGGCGACGGCGGCGTCGTGCCGGCTCGCGGCCACGCTGTCGCTGAGTTCCCGGGATGCCTGCCGTAAGGTCAGCCATGCTGTGGCGCCGGTGGAGGTGGCCACCAGCAGGACGATGAGCAGCACCACCCGCAGCCGGAAGCTCATCCGGACTGCCCCATCCGGTACCCGCGGCCGTAGACGGTCTGCACGTACCGCGGCCGGCGGGGGTCGCTCTCGACCTTGCGGCGCAGGTTCATGACATGGGCGTCCACGGTTCGTTCCTCGACATGGTGATCGAAACCGAAGGCGCGGTCGATGATCTGTGCCCTGGTGAAGACCCGCCCGGGCTCGGCGGCGAGCACCTGAAGGATGCCGAACTCCTTCGCCGTGAGGTTCACGACGCGCTCGCCGACGCGCACCTCGAAACGCCCGACGTCGACCTGCAGGTCGCCGACGGTCAGGACGACGGTGTCGTCCGCGGCCAGGCGGCCGGAGCGGCGCAGCAGCGCACGGACCCGCGCGGTCAGCTCGCGCGGACTGTATGGCTTGGTCAGGTAGTCGTCGGCACCCATGTGCAGCCCGACCAGCAGGTCATTCTCGGTGGCGCGGGCCGTGAGCAGCAGGATCGGCACGTCGGACTCGCCGCGAAGAACACGGCAGATTTCCAGGCCGTCCATGCCGGGCATCATGATGTCGAGAACGACGAGATCGGGCCGGTCCGCCCGGCACCGATCCAGTGCGGTGAGCCCATCATCGGCGACCTGCACGCTGTGACCTTCGCGTTCCAGGTAGATCCGCACCAGATTCGCCTGCTTGACGTCGTCCTCGGCTACCAGAATACGAGCCCCCACCGGCGGCTCCTCCCCGTTCCGTCTGCACAGAAGATATCCGTGAGGCACTCGCGGAGGCCGGCACGGGGCCGACCGCGGGGACGGTGCGGCCGGGCCCGGAACCCACATGAGGTACGGACAGATTCTTGACGGGTTCTTCACAGCCGCCGCCTATCGTGCCCTCATGCGGTGGAGCCGAGTACCCCTGGGACTGTTGGTGATCGTCGTGACGGGCGCCGCCCTGGCCGGCTGCGGAGGGGGGAAAGACGAACCGCGGGTCGCCACCGCGGGCGGCAGGCCGACGGCGGCCGCCACCGCCACCGGCGACCCGGTGACGGCGTATGTCGAAGGCGTCCGCGCCTACGTGGCGTGCCTACGCGCCGAAGGGCTCAAGGTGACCGACCCGAACGCTCAGGGGAAATTCACCTTCGAAGGCGACCTCCAGCTCCTGAAGAGTGACCCGAAATTCACCACCGCCCAGCAGAAGTGCAAGAAGCTCCTGCCCGCGGTCCCGTCGGTTCTGCAGAGCAGGCCCGCCCGGACGCAGGAGGAGATAAAAATGGCCCGCGACTATGCGAAGTGCATGCGGGAGAACGGCGCGGCGGACTTTCCTGACCCCGGGCCCGACGGCTACTACCCGGCATCGGCCCCGGGTGAGCAGGGGTGGGACCAGACGTCGGAGGGCGCGCGCCGCGCCACCCAGGCCTGCGCGTCGCTCATCGGAGATCCGTCGGCAACCAGCGGCGGAGTGGGCTGATGCGCGGACGCCGGCTGCGGACGAGCGTCATCACCGCCGCCGCTGCGCTGATCGTCCTGGCCGTCGCGGCCTCGGTCGGCTTCGGCTGGCGGGGCGGCGGGACCAGCGCGCGGACGGCGCCCGACCGGAGCACCACCACCACGATCAAGCTGGGCACCCTCGTCGACTACGTCACCGTGGACGGCAGCACCGGGTACGGCGCGGGCCTGAAGGTGGCGAGCAAGGCGGACGGAACCGTCACCTGGCTGCCCGACGAAGGGTCCACCGTTGAGCGCGGACAGGCTTTGCTGAGGGTGAACGACCTTCCGGTCGTGCTGCTCTACGGGCAGCTGCCCATGTACCGGTCGCTGAACGTGGGGGTCAAGGGCAACGACGTCGCCCAGTTCGAACAGAACCTCCAAGCCCTGGGCTATCAGGGTTTCACCGCGGACCAGGAGTTCACCGCCTCCACCGGGACCGCCGTGAAACGCTGGCAGCGCGATCTCGGGCTGCCCGACACCGGGACGGTCGAGCCCGGGCAGGTGATCTATGCGGCGGACCGCCTGCGCGTGTCCGAGCGGCTGGTGGGCGTCGKTGCCGCCGCTCCGGCCGACGTGCTGTCCGCGACCACGACGACCAAGGTGGTGACCGCGTCCGTCGACGAGTCCGAGGCCGCCTGGGCGGTACCCGGCGCCCCGGTGACGGTCACCCTCCCCGCGGGGAAGACCGCCGCGGGCACGGTCTCCTCCGCCGCGCAGCCGTCCTCGTCCACCGGTTCGGAAGGCGGCGACTCCAAGGTCCACCTGACCGTCGCGGTGCAGGACCAACAGGCCCTGAACGGCGTCGACGGCGCCGTGACCATCCGGCACGTGGTCCGTGAGAAGAAGGGTGCGCTCACCGTCCCCGTCGCGGCCCTCCTGGCCCTCGCCGAGGGGGGTTACGGCCTGGAACTCGTGGAGGGCGATTCCACCCGGGTCGTCGCCGCGCAGGTGGGCATGTTCGCCGAGGGGCGGGTCGAGGTCTCCGGACCGGATCTCCGCGTCGGGCTCACCGTGGAGCTGCCGCAGTGACCCGCGCGGCGGCCCGTGCTGCGACCCAGGYCGTGACCCCCGCGGTGGAACTGACGGACGTCTCGAAGGTCTATCCCGGCGGTGTGACGGCGCTGAGCGGCGTCAACCTCGTCGTCCGGCGCGGCGAACTGGCCGGGATCGTCGGCCCGTCGGGCTCGGGCAAGTCCACGATGCTGCATGTGCTGGGCACGCTGGACCGGCCGACGGCCGGCAGCGTGCGCATCGACGGGCATGAGGTCGCCGCCTTGTCCGACCGGGCGCTGTCCGCCCTGCGCGCCACCGCGATCGGCTTCGTCTTCCAGCAGTTCCACCTGCCGCCCGGGGTGCCGGCGGTGGAGATCGTGGCCGACGGTCTGCTGTATTCGGGCGTGCATCTGCGTGACCGGCTGCGCCGGGCGCGGTCCGCGCTGGACCGGGTCGGGCTGGGCCACCGCACCGGCCATCTACCCAACGCGCTGTCCGGCGGTGAGCGCCAGCGGGTAGCGATCGCCCGAGCCGTCGTCGGGGAGCCCGTGCTGCTCCTGGCCGACGAGCCCACCGGCAACCTCGACAGCGTCTCCGGTGAATCGGTTCTGGAACTGCTCGTCGAGCTGAACGCGGCGGGCACCACCGTCCTCGTCATCACACATGACCAGCAGATCGCGGCGCGGCTGCCGCGCCGCATCGAACTTCGTGACGGCCGCATCGTCCACGATTCGGCCGTCACCGCCGATGCAGCCGGGACGGCCGATGCAGCCATCACCGGCGATGCAGCCGGGACGGCCGATGCAGCCGCTGCGACGAATGCTGCGGGAATGCCGTGAGCGCGCCCCGCGTCGGGCGCCTCAGCCCGGCCGACATCGCCCGGCTCGGCGCGGTCGGGCTGCGTTCACGGCCGCTGCGCGTCTCGCTGTCAGCCCTCGGAATCGCGATCGGCATCGGGGCGATGCTCGCGGTCGTCGGCATCTCGGCATCCAGCCACGCGGAACTCGACCAGACGCTCAGCCGGCTGGGCACGAATCTGCTCACCGTCGCGCCGGGCAACACCGTCTTCGGTGAGAGCACGAAACTGCCGGCCGAGGCCGTACAGATGATCGACCGGATCGGGCCGGTCGAGACGGCCGCCGCCACCGGGAAGGTCCCCGCGTACATCTACCGCAACGACCACATCCCACCGGGAGAAACCGGCAGCATCGAAGTCCTCGCCGTCGATCGTGACCTGCCGGGCACCGTGCACGCCGAGCTGAGCGCCGGCTCGTGGCTGACCCCGGCGACGGCGACCTACCCCGCCGTCGTCCTCGGCGCCCAGGCGGCCCAGCGGCTGGACCTGAACGGCCCGGGCACCCGGGTGTGGCTCGGCCGGCAGTGGTACGCCGTCGTCGGAGTCCTCGCGCCGGTGCCCCTCGCGCCGGAACTCGACAGCGCCGCCCTCATCGGCTGGACGGCGGCGAAGACCTACGCCGGCTTCGACGGCCATCCGACCACGGTCTACGTCCGGACGGTGGAAAGCGAGATCGCAGCCACCCGATCAGTGCTGGGGCGGACGGCCAACCCGGCGAACCCCGAGGAGGTGGCCGTCTCACGCCCCTCCGACGCGCTGAAGGCCAAGGAGGCCACCGACGACACCCTCACCGCGCTGCTCCTCGGACTCGGCGCAGTGGCGCTGCTCGTCGGCGGCGTAGGGGTCGCCAACACGATGGTCATCTCCGTCCTGGAACGACGCGCCGAGATCGGCCTGCGCCGGTCGCTGGGTGCCACCCGAGGGCATGTGCGGGCGCAGTTCCTGAGCGAATCGCTGCTGCTGTCCGGCCTCGGCGGGGGCGGTGGTGTGGCGCTGGGTGTCGTCGTGACCGGCATCTACGCCATCACCCGGGGATGGCCGCCGGTCGTGCCCGGATGGGCGACGGTCGGCGGCTTCACCGCCACCCTGGTCATCGGCGTCCTGGCCGGGCTCTACCCGGCGGTGCGGGCCAGCCGGGTCACTCCAGCGGAGGCCCTCTCCTCGTCCTGAGCACGGGCGCCGCTCAGTACGGGCGTCGCCGCGGTGCCGGCACCGCGGCGAGCCGACCGACATCGCGGCGACCGAGCACAGTGATTCGAAGGTGGACCAGTTCTCCACGACCAGCCAACGTCCGCCGCCGAAGAACGGCCGGACAGCTGCTCCAGCCCGACAGCCTCCTGCCGAACGGTGAGGCCGCTCACCAGGGCGGTGCGCACCCGCTCGCCAAGATGACCACCAAACCACTGTTCCGACCACCCGGCTAGCTCGGCCGACACCGGTGGCTGCGTGAGCCGGTGTTCGGAGGCCAGGGCGAGCTCGTAGAGCTCGCGGCACGGCATAACGGCCGGCCATCCGGCGGACTGAGCCACACTGGCCGCGAGCCGGGCGGCTCTGAGCCCTCCGGCATCAAGATCACCAAAATAGAGCACCGGTTTCTCGGGCGAGACACCCGCGTCCGCGAGCGCCTGGACGCGGGTGCCGACCTGGGTACCGGCGCCGAAGATGACCCGCCCGTCAAAGCTGATTCCGAGCACGACCGCCGCGAGGTCGAAGCAGGGGCCGGGCGGCTCGTGGCGGAGAACCGCGCACATCGGCTCGCCGAGATGCGTCGAAGCCTGGGCCTCACCCAGGCAGAAGTCGCCGACCGCATGCATGTCCGGCAGGAGCGCGTCTCCGCCATCGAGCGGGCCAACATCGACGCCAGCGAGCTACGCACCCTCGCCGCCTACGTCAAAGCACTCGGCGGGCAGCTGGAGATCATCGCGGACTTCGGAGGGGAACGGCTCGTTATCGGCTGAACGACCTTTGCCTGCCCGACCGGCACCCCAGGAGATTCCAGCACCTGCCCCACCGATGCTCTCACCCGAATCCGAGACTCTCATCGCGTCGCCGATCAGGTCGACGGGCGGTTTCTGGCAGGCAGTGCAGCGAGAGCGTCCCGTCGGCACGATGGCAGGGCCAACCTGAGCGCTGGTGCCGGCGGGTAACAAGCCCAAACGAGACCAGGATCGAGACCACAAAGCCCGCCAAGATTCTTGGCGGGCTTTATTTTACCTAGTACTGATGGTGGACAGAACCGGGCACAACCCCAACCGCCACCCCGTGATCCCCGGCCCCGCGATCTCCATCCCCGATCGCATAAACAGACCGCCGACCAGCAGAAACACACTGCCACGCCGCCATACGTCTGCCACCGATCCATCGGCCACGACTGCCGGAGATCAGTACGGCCGGGTGCCGGGCGCGGTCCGGCCCCGCACACCACTGTCCAAGTCGGGAACAGCGGTTACTCCTCGCCGAGAATCCGTAGACCGTGATGATCCCTGAAGTACATGTAGTCCTTCAGGTTCAAGGTGGCGAGCGGCAGATTGTGGGTAAGGCAGCAGGCAGCGATCCACATGTCGTTGACCGGCCGGGGCTGTCCGGCCCGGGTGGCGGCCGCGGAGAGTATGCCCCAGGTAGCGGCAACTGCTTCGTCGCCAGGCAGTACAGGGATTCCTGAAAGCCAGTCTGCGAGTTCCTGACGTCGGCGACTGCCCCAGTCTCACAGGTCTGTCCACTTGGTGAGCTCACCAAAGGTCACGAACGTGATCAGTGGCCGGCGGCCGATCAGGCGAGTTGCCACGGGTCCGCCGAACCTGCGCTTGTGGCTCAGGGAGACGATGTCGGTGTCAAGGACGACAGACTGCACGGCGACGACTCAGGCAACGTCGCGACGACGCTCGGCATAGGTGAACGCGAGGAACTCGTCGAGCTCCTCGTCAGAATCGAAGGTGTCGGCGGCCAAGTCGTCGAGGGACCGGATCGGTTGGGTGCCTCTCGCGGCCAAGAGCTCCTCGACGCTGACCGTGGGGCGCAGCGGCGGGTACAGCGGATGGCCGATCTCTGGAGCGCCCATAGACGAGACCTCCTCGCTGGTGTCTCCGCCACGCTACGAACCGAGACCAGCATACGGCGCTCCGCGCAGGTCGCGACCCGAACGACCCCCAGATGCCGGCGAGATCCCACGGAGGTCACAGCCCAGGACGATCCCATGCGATCATGTTCGCCCCGCCGGCAGCGACCTTGGGCGGCTTGAGCCGGCCCATCGGGTTGTCGACCTTGTCTTCGTCCGCATGCCAATTGAAAACTACTGCAGGGCCCGGTACTGGTTGTTGGCGTAGCTGTCCGAGTACTGATCAAGGAGGTAGACCAGCCACGCGCGGACGTTGTCCGCGGTGACGTCCGTCCAGTCGTCGTTGCTTGGTGTGCGCGAGCAGGTGCGCGGCGGCGAACCATTGCGCTGCTTCGACGTACGTGCGGATCATCTTGGGGGACTTGCCTTCGGCGCTCAGGTGGAGCCGGAAGGAGTTGATCACGGGCTGGAACGGGCCAGCGATCAAGGTCTTGGGTTGCCGGGGCCGGGAAGCCGTCATCGAAAGTTTTCCTCTGTTCCAGCGCTGTGCGACGGACGGTTTAACCGGCCTGTCGACGTTTGCGCTGGTCAGACGGGGAGAGTGGACAGAACCGGGCACAACCCGAACCTCCACCCCACCATCCCCGGCCCCACGATCACCGTCCCCGATCGCACAAGCAGGCCGCCTACCAGTGGAAACACACGGCGACGCAGGCATACGGCGCCGCCCAGAATCCCGGCCGCCGCCGGCGGCTGACCCCAGGGTTGGGGCTGCGGTCCGCAGCCCCAACCCTGCCGAGTCCGGGAATCTAGACGCGTCCGACTCCCGTGCCGCCCCGCCCCAGCCGGCGACGGAGGCGGTAACCGCCGGTCTGACAGCGTCGTCGGCGTGCTCGGCGACGCCCGGCCGTCTCCCCGCTCATCGGCGAACTCGCCTTTCCGGCAGTGGGCTGTTCAGGCGTGTTTCACGAGCACGGCCCGGGTGTAGAGCAGGTCGAATCCCTGGCGCTGCGCGTTCTGCTGGGATGTGGAGCCGGGCTGGGTGGTGACGACCGCGATGTCGCAGCCGGCGGTGACCGCGTCGGCGAGCCGGGCGGCCAGCAGCGCCGACTGCACACCGCGGCGCCGGTGCGCGGGCGCCGTCGCCGCGCCGGTGAGCTGCGCGACGCCGTCAGCCGTACGCATGCTGGCACCACCGGCGACAGATCCGTCGCACAAAGCGAGGTAGCGTCGGACACCGGATGCCGCCATGTCGCGCACGGCGTCCGCGAGCACCTCGCGCGGGAAGTCCTCGTGCGAGGGCACCCCCTGCGTGTCGGGGTGGGCGAAGCCGTCGAAGACGACGTCGAGCCACAGCTCGAACTCGTCGTCGCCGCTCGGCCGGACCTCGACGCCTGGTGGCCTCGTCTGGTCCGGGCAGCCTTCCAGGACACGGCCGAGCACGTTCTCGAATGACATCAGCCGGTAACCGCGACCGGTCAGCAGCTCGCCGACCGCCGGGTCGGCGAGATGGGCCAGTTCGACCTGGACCGGGGAGCCACAGGCCGCGAACGCCCGCTCGACCTCGTCGAGGTCGGCTGCCTCGGGCGCTCCGGCGAAGCCGAGTCCGACAATCTTGTTCAGCGGTGAGCCCTCGTCGGCGAAGCTCGCCACGCCGCCGGCAAGGGGCGTGGCGAACCCGGTGGCACCCGGTCGACGGCGGCGGGCTGCCTCGCTGCTTTCAGTGATGAGTTGGGCTTCGGCCCGCTCGATGCGCTCGGCGAGGGCGACGGCGCAGAACAGCGGCTGCCCGTCAGGACGGTGTGGCATGGGGACTCCCAGAGCTGAGGCCTGCGGTTCGCCGGCGGTTGGAGAAGCGAGCACGACCGGGTACGCCAGCGGCGGCATGACGCCCAGGCCGCAGGGAAACATGATCACGGCTCCTTTTCGTGACGTCCACGCGAACCGGAGTGGACCTCGACCATGGCCGGGGGTTCACCGGTGGTGCGACCGGTCAGGTCGTCGAGCGGATGTTGCCGGGCATACGCCGAGCCCCTGAGCAGGAGCATTGCCAGACCGACGAGGATGGCTGTGCCTCCTGCCCACTGCAGCGCCGTCGGGCGCTCTCCGAGGAAGGCGACGGACGTGGCCGTGCCGACCACCGGTGTCAGATTCAGCAGCTGACCGGCACGGGCGGCGGGCACCCGGCCGATGCCCCGGTTGAACGCGACCCCGGCCACTACGCCGCAGAGCGCGACGGCGGCACACGCGACCCAGGCTGTGATGCCGGCAGTACCCAGCCGGCTGCCTCCCTCGGTCCAGGCGACGGCGGCAAACGGTGCCGTGCTCAACGTTCCGCCGGTCGTCTGCCAGGCGCTGGCGTTGACGCCGTCACCGACATCGCCGTAACGGCGGGTGGCGACGAGGAACACCGCCGCCGCGACGACCGCGCCGAGGACGAGGAGATTGCCGGCCGTCATGTTCCCGCCCGGTCGGTCGACGCCAGGCTCCAACGCCACGAGCGCGCCGCCCGCGAGGCCGACGACGAGCGCGACTACCCCCCGGCCGGGCAGTCGTTCCCTCAGGACGGCGACAGCCAGCAGCACCGACAGCAGGGGTTCGGCCGCCAGAAGCAGGCTGCCGTTCGAGGCGCTGGTGCGGGCCAGCCCCAGGTCGCCCAGCAGAAACGCCAGGCCAGGCACCAGCGCGCCGAGCAGCAGGTGCCGCCCCGCTCCGCGCCGGTGCAGCCGCCCGGTCGCCGCCGCCGTCCCGAGCAGTACCGCGGCGGCACCGCCAAGTTCGACCGCCAGCAGGTCGGCCGGGCGCACGGCCTGCAGGGCGGCCACCGAGACGGTGGTGCCCACCCCGTCGACGGCGGCGGCGACGATGATCGACAACTCGCCGGCTCGGGCCTGGATGCCGGTCGTGGTGCCGCCGTGCGGTGCCACCGAAGCCTCCCGTCCTGACACCACCCCACCGGTGATGTAACCGCTGTAACGGTCACACTGGTTATCCAGATGGTCAACCGATTAATCTCGTACGGTGGTTAGGTGATGCAGGAGCCGGGGTGGCCAGGCCTTTCAGACGAAGAGCTCCTGGTAGCGGTGGCCAACACCGGGCACGGCGAGCACGACGAACTCGCCGATCCGCCCGCGATGCGGGCCTGGTGGGCAGCCCTGGACGCGCCAGCCGACCTGGGATCCGTGCGGCCCGACACCCCTGAGGACCTGACGACGCTTCGCGCTCTGCGCGCCGTGGTCCGCGGCCTCGCCCTGCGTAACAATGGCGTCGACATCCGGGTCGACCCTGCCGGGCTCGACCGGCTCACCCTGCGTCCGGATCTGCGAGGTAGCCCGTCCCTGCTTGCGGTCGGCCCCGACGGGCTYGTTCGCGACGTCTGCGCGGCCACCGTCACGGCCCTTCTGCGTGCCACGGCGCGACCCGGCTGGCCCCGGCTCAAGGCCTGCCGGGGGGCGGACTGCCGATGGGTCTTCGTTGACGGTTCCCGCAACACCTCGCGGCGCTGGTGCGACATGGCCGCGTGCGGGAACCGCGCCAAGAGCGCGTCGTTCCGCGTCCGCCACCGCGCCTCCGAAGCGGCTGGCTGAACCTCCCGGCCAGGTCGAGCCGGGCGGTCCCCGTGGCGTTTGCGCCCTCTTCCGAGGGCGGCGCCCAGGTCAACCAGCCAGCATCTCCTCCAGCCGGACCGGGTCGGCCAGGTACACCGAACCGGCGCCGGCCGAGGCGTCGTCGGGCCACACGACGCTGTCACCGTCGGCAACGCCGTCGAGGATGCGCGCGGCGACAACCTCGGGCGCGGCCCTGTCGGCATCGACCCCGGCGAGCATGTCAGTGYCGATGCCACCGGGGTACGCCCCCACAACCGTGATGCCCGTACCGCGCAGCTCGGCCCGCAGGGCCTGGGTCATGGAGTGCACGGCGGCCTTGGAGGCGCTGTAGCCGGCCATCGGGCCAACCGGTGCCAGCGCCGATCAGGTGAGCAGTTTGACAATCGCCCCACCGCCGTTGGCCTTCAACGCCGGCACGAACGCTCGGGTGATCCGCAGTGTGCCCAGATAGTTGGTGCGCAGGTCATGCTTCCCTGAGGACTAACCCATGAACAACCTGAAGCCCGCAACGATCCACCAGATTCACCGAACCTCGCGGACCGCTCTGAACGAGGCCGAGCGGCGTCGCTGGATCGTGAAGAACCCTCCGGCCATCGCCAAGCCGCGAGCCGTTCGCCTTCGACGCGACCGACTAAGGCGAATGGCGCAGCCTGCACCGAGGCCGGCGTGCGCCGAGCACGGCTACCCGGTAGCAGCCCGTGCACAGCGAGGTCCGGACCGGCATCGCCGATCTGGTCGGTGATCTGCTCCGGCACACGCCAAGCCCGGACGACGAGGGACACGACGGCACGGCCGGCACTTGGCCCTGACCGTAGCAAGGTAGCAAAGAGCAACTGAGCCCAGATTTGAGACCAACGAGGCCACTGGCGCTGCCGGCGGCCTCCGCCCGCACATTAAAGAAGAAAAGCCGCTCGCGCGAAGCGCAGCGGCCGGGGGGTTCGGGGGGCGAAGCCCCCTGAGGCGGGGGTTCCAGGGGGTAGCCCCCCTGGGCCAGCATGGCGCGAGAGCCCGGGAAGGTGGTCAAAGACCGCCGAACAGAGGAAGGTCGATCGCGTGGACAGGACCGGGCACAACCCGAACCGCCACCCCACCATCCCCGGCCCCGTGATCAATATCCCCGACCACACGAACAGGACGTCTACCAGCGGAGACGCACGGTGATGCCGTCGTACGTCCACAACCGACACACCGATCGCCGCTGCCGCTGCCGCTGCCGCTGCCGCTGCCGCTGCCGCTGCCGCTGCCGCTGCCGGGTGACCGTACGGGGCCCGGTGCCGGGCGCGGCCCACGGCCCGACGTCCCGGGTCCACGGCGCGCCCATGTCTGGGTCGACTACCGATGCTCTTGGTTCTCAAGGTGCCGACCCGTGCCGTCACGGATGTCATGGACTGGTCGCAGGCAAGCATGGCCACCCGCTATCAGGACGTGCCTGCGGAAGTCCTGACCAGGATCGCCGATCTAGTCGGCGGCCTGCTCTGGCAGACGCCGAGCCCGGACGACGAGGGGGACGACTGCGCGGCCAGCGTTCTGGCCCCAACGGGGTAGCCGGGGGGCAAATGAGACCAAGGAGCCACCGGCGGCGCCGGTGGCTCCTGCCTTGCCTGTATATGACGGTGGGCAGGGGCGGGTCGAACCACCGACCTTTGCTTTTCAAATGGCCGCTGGTTCCGCCACTGTCCACGGTCGTCCCTGGGTCTGTGTCTCCCGGCCCGGTCGTCCATGCCCGTTCACCAGCGTCCACGCCCGTTGCCGTCAGATCCCCAAGCCGGGGAGCCGTCTTTGAAGGAGAGATCGCTCGCTCGATAAACCTGGCCCACGACAGCACTCAGAACTTGCACTCGACCCTCGAGGAGTTCAGCCATCGCCTACCTCGACGCCTCCTCGTAGTCCCCACTCATCAAGGCCGGAGTAGATCAATGCGATACGACCCTTGGGAAACTCGAGTGACATGGCCTCCCCTGTATAGAGCGCCACCAGCGAGTCGGTCCCCCTCCACCAGGTGTCTGCCAGGCCCATCACCTCGGGCACCGGCTCGTAGCCGTCCAGCTCGATGCCATTGACGTCATCGCCGACGAGCCTGGTGACCTGTTTTGCGCACATGGATACGTGATGCGCAAGTGCGAGCGATTCCACCCAGCCCTGGACGGTCGTGTGGAGAGGCGCCCATCTGTCTGCTTGAATGCCAAACTCACCAGACGGACTAATCATGAACGAGTATGGGACTGCGGTCCGCTGCATCCCGGCTTCAAACCACCAACCTGCGGAATCTGATTCGGGCGAGTCCGGATCGAGGTATTTGGGGCCACCGTCGTACTGCAATGCGGGTGGCAAAACCAGACCGCCCCATCGCTTCTGGTAGGCAGCCATTCGGTCGATCACTACTGCGGGAATGTCTCGCTCAAGCCACCACTGCCTGTTCCTCTCAACGGGCCGAACGTCGATCCTGACACCATGCGCGGCTACAAACGTTCGAGCTCGCCRGGTCAGGCCATCGGGTATGTCGTTGATGAGGTGGACATCCACCAAGGAGACGCTACCCAGTAGCCGTTGAGCGAGCTTGCCGGGGCCAGTCCGCACCCTCGGCGGCGCTCGTGGCCCGATCGATAGCCCCCTGTTCCGAACAGCTGGACATCCAGCACGTGCCCACCGAGGTTCGGACCGGCAGCGCGGACCTAGCCTAGTCGGCGGACTGCTCTCGCCGACGCCGAACAAGGCCTGCGAGGAGGACGACCCGCCAGCAACCGCGCTGCCGCCGACCGGGTGGAGGGGTGTCTGAGACCAAGACTGAGACCACGAATCCCGCCAAGATCCTTGGGGGGATTCAGTATGCCTGGTGGTGACGGTGGACAGGACCGAGGACAACCCGAACCGCCACCCCACCATCGTTGGGCCCGTGACCAGGATCCCCGAACGCACAAGCAGGCCTCCTACCAGCGAAAACGCAGGGCGACGCTGCCGTACGTCCGCCACCGACACATCAGCCGCAGCTGCCGGATGACCTGCACGGCCCGGGTGCCCGGCGCAGCTCTCAATCGGGTAGTGGCCAGGCCACTACCCGCTTGACCCGTCTTTGCCAAGTAATCACAACCGTCAGCGCGCGTTTAGAGCGCTGCATCCACTCTACGCAGCGACGCCATCCCACCCTCTCTGGTCATCTAAAACTGGATCAGAGGTCAGGCCAGAGAATACACCAATCAGAGAATCCCGACTACATCAAGAACTTCAGGAGCGGATCTTTCTGGCTTAGAAAGTCCACCGGAGCGTGGTCGACACTTACGACCTTGTCGATCGCCTCCATTACGAGCTCACGGGTCGTACCGACGTCTTTCGTGGTCTTCTTCAACCACTCGAAGCCGGCATAGGCATACCGGTCGAGCAGCGCAAGCGACTCGCCCTTGTCCGTGTCTGCGATCCGTTCAAGCTGTACCCGCAGCCCGTTCTCAGCGACGTCGTGGTCGTCGAGCCCCTGGAGCAAGATGACCGTAAAGACCAGCTCACGGGCGCCGTCTGCGTCAAGGAAGGTCGTGTCGTGGATGTCGGTGGAGCCCCTCTTCGACGTCGGCATAGCGCTCTCGGAGGTCGGCTGGTTAAGCGCCACTCCAAGCGACGCCGCGAACACGTAGGCGTCTCGGTATGAGTTGAAAGGGCCCGTCTCCGTCCTGCCCTCATGAGAGGCGACCCTGTGAGTGGAAACCAAGCCGTTAAGGATGCCCTGGTGTTCAGGGTAGATATGGACATTCGCCATCGCTATTCTTAACCCACCCTGACAATTCGGGTGCGGGTCATGACGGAATCGTCGCGTCGGCTATAGACCCAGTCTTTCCCGCCCCAGCGGACGACGCGGTCGCTCTGCTCGCTCGAAGTTAGCTCGAGAATATAGACGCTGCCGACATGGCCTGTAATGGTCTCCCAGGTTGCGACCGACTTCGCGGACACCGGGACTACAATCTGTGGCAGAAGATGCGGCAGCGCCTTGACCACTTCAAGTTCGTACTCTTCGTCGAGCGGGGTGACTGGCGAGTCGATGACCACAGGGAAGCCTTCCGCCGCGGAAGTCTGCACCTTGCCGACCTCCGTGAACTGCTTCTTCTGGCTTGCGATCCGCAGGTACACCGGAGCGAGCCGGGCGATGGCACCAAGGAAAGCGATCAGCAGCAGGACGTTCTCCGCCTGGGAGGGAGCCACCTCTTGGGAGGTGTTCCGCATGAAGATCGAGATTCGGAAGTCATCGCCGACTTTGAGCTCGTAAGGCTTCCTGACGAGCTCAACATACGTCTGATTGATCGCTTTCTCGAAGTCCGTGCGGCCATACTCGGTCAACCCATCGAGGGCTGATTCGAAGAAGATCCGTGCCTCGTCAAGCAGCTTGATCGCCGCTGCCCTATCAGTCGCAGCTCTCGAGCCCTTGGCTTTGCGATGCATGGCGTCAAGCTTGTCATTACGAGTCCGTTCATAGCCCTTGACAATACCCGGAAGCTCCTGAAGCCGCTCTTGGAGATCGCTGGCCTTGAGCCGCTTGATGCGAGCCTTTTTAAACGGGTCGTCTGACGGCTGCTCGGGACCTTCCTGCTTCTCGAAGCTGGCCTTTGCATTGTGCGCACGGCCGAGGTAACGGTCCGCGAGCTCAATACACTCATGCACAGTTGCGCGCAGGTGGACGAGGTCGGCATCGGGAGCAGGCATTCCTACATTCTCGAAACGAGCGGCAAACGCCGCCACATCGCCGCGAAGCCCGTCCAGATTCGTCCTGTTCTGACTAAGGTGATTTCTCAGCGAGGTCCGCGCTTCCAAGCCACGCATCGCCGTTCGGGAGTCGGCAACGCTGCGCTCCAGTTCCTGGACCCGACCCATAGCGTGATCGTTAAGTTTCTCGCCGCAGAGTAAGCAGCGTCCTTCGTCAAGAGTCCTTCGCAGGATATCTCCGTCGATCCTGGGCGGGATCAGGCCGCACTGCTCGGCGGCGTCGAGCCGCCCGACCGCGGCGGTCACTGCCTTCTCGACAAAGTGTGCGTAGGCGTGGCGCGCGAGTTTAACGTAGAGTTCGTTGGCTTTCTCCACGTCCTTCTGCGCCGCGTTGACGGCGTCGATCTTACGCTGGTGTTCCTCACCCCACTTTCTGATCTTCTCGCGGTCGTACTGCTCTGCCACTGCCTCCGCCCTCACCGCTGCGGCCAACGCCGCCTCAACCTGGGCCGGCAACTCGCCGAGTTCACGCTCCTTCTCTACGAGCCGTTTGTCGGCGTCTTCAAAGTCGACGGTTGCTTGGGCAAGCGCTGCGTCGGTGACCCGGCCCTTGCTGCGAAGGGCCCCAACCTTGGTGGCCGCTTTCAGATCGCTGACCGCATTGCCGTATACATCGCTGGCGAGCAAGGTCCTAATTGCTCTATCGATCTGGAGATCGCCACCCGGCTCCTTCGGATCGGACGAGCGGAGCACCTCTGCCGTGCCGAACGTCTCTGCCGGGAAGAAGAACAGATCTTTGAGCGCGTCGGGTAGGATCCGGTGTACCTCCTCCTCCGTTCCCGCTCTCCCGTCGACTGTTACGAACAGGCTGCTGGTCCCAGCATCCTGTTGGGTCTTGGTCGCGACTCGCCGAACGGTGAATCTGCGGCCGCCGTCGGTGAAGACAAGCGTGACTTCAGTGGTTTCGTCCTCCGCCAGAGCCAGGGCTTCGTGGCTGATCAGGTCATTTTCACGGAGGAATCCCTTGGTGAACTTCCCGTAGATCACCCAGGTGAAGGTGTTCAGTAGCGCAGTCTTGCCCGCACCGTTCGGGCCAAGGAGGAGCGTGACCGGGCGGTTCGGGTCGGTACTGAACTCGATCTCGTGGTCGCCGTAGAAGGACCTCCAGTTTCGGATGGTCATCCGTTCGAAGCGCATCAGGCGACGCTCCCGGATCCTATCGTGACGGACTTCAGCGCCTTGGTCGCGAACTCTTCGGGAAGCTTCGTGCGTGCGCCGAACCGGTGGTCCCATTCGAGTTTGAGCACGTCACGCATGAGCGCCTTGGCCGCGGGCGAGAGCTTGTTCGACAGCTCGGCCATCTTCTGCTCGAACTCAATCATCCGGTCCACACTTCCATCTCGTCGCTGCCCTCAAGGTTCATCCAGGTATAGCGGTCGGGATCAAGCCCGTACTCGTAGGCCCACTCGATCAGGTCATAACGCATCTCGGAGTTCCGCGCGGCGTCAGCGAGTTCGACGGCGCGACCCAGCTCGGCGCCGACGAGAGTCTTCTCGGACTCGCTTACACCCTCTGGGTCCGGAGGGGGCAGCACGACGAAGTCGTAGATCTCTGCATGTGTTTTGCCGCTCGCAAGGTCCTTACGGAGAAGACGGCCTCGGCGCTGGACAAACTGCCGCGGGTTTTGGGTGGAGGCCATCATGATGCCCACTCGCGCCGACGGGATGTCTACGCCCTCGTCTAGACATTTCATCGCGATCAATGCGGTAAGCTCGCCGTCGGCCAGTCTGCGTTGCAAGTCTATTCGTTCCGCGGCTTCAGTAGCGCCATAGTAGCGGGCCACCCGCATCCCGTACTCCTCGGTCAGGATCTCCTCCACGGCGGCGAGCTGGTTAAGCTCCGTCGAGGGATCCTTGCCTTCGGCGACGTACACGATCTGGCGTGAGGAGGTCGCTAGCCCGGCGGTCATCAACGCCCGCAGTCGGCTGAGCTTTCCGGACGCGTGCTGGGTAAGCCGGCTACGTCGGCGGATGAGGCCGTCGAGCCCCGCTTTGTCGGGCCGGGCGAAGGCGGCGGCGATTCTGCTAGAAAGTGCACGGTACTCGGTAAGCTCGTCGTCGGCGAAATCGATGCGCAGCGGGTAATAGTCATACTCAACGAGGGCGCCGTAGTCGTAGATCGCCTGTTTAATGCCGATGCTCACGACAGGAGGCCCGAAGTAGTCGAGCAACGCGGCTGTGCCCTCCTCGTCGCCGTGACGCTTCGGCGTGGCCGACAGACCCAGTCGAAAGGTGGCATGCTCCGGCAACGCCGCGAGTCGAGCCGGAGTCCCGAGCGAATGCATCTCGTCCCCGATGACGAGTAGGCTTCCCGGATGCTGCTGGAGCTGGCGCTGTAGGAAGTGGTCTACGTCCGTCGCACGCGGGGTCAGGCTGCCCGCCGTCGTGATAACCATCTCCGCGCGGCGGCCGACCGAGGACCGCGCGGCAGCGAGCACGGTGCGCAGATACGTTTCCTCTGCGGCGGTCATGTCGCCGTGAGCGAGCGCCGGGCGCCAGCCAAACCGCTCGGCGTCCCGCTTCCATTGGTGGACCAAGTCGACGAGCGGCACCACGACGAGGACGAGCAGCGGCCGGTTGGTCTCCTTGGCYAGGCCCGCGACTCGTGTGGCTGCGGTCAGCGCAGTGATGGTTTTACCAGTGCCAGTCGCCATGGCAAAGGTACCGCGGCCATGTCCTGTCAGCCAGGCGTTGACGGCATCCTTCTGGTAGTCGCGGAGCTGAAGGCCATCCGGAAACACGGGGAGTAGGCTCATGCGATTGACGGGGATGTCGTCGGGCGACTCTGCGGATCTGGGACGGTCGATGCGCACCGACGGCTCGCGCATGCCGACCGCACGACGCAACGGCTCCTCAATCCACTCGTTAGCCGACCAGAAACGGATACCGGCTACCGCGTCGCGCCACAGGTTGTCGAAGCGTCGCCGCTCGTCATCAGCATAGCCACGCTGGTCTTCGCTCAGCCAACTTCGGTGCAGCGGGAAGGATTCGGAGTGCTCCCGCATGGCCGCGGTCGTCTCGTTCGGGCTCCCAGTGAAGGTCATCCAATTGCCGTCGGAATCTGTGAAGACGCCGATCTTTTCGTGGAACAGCGAGTAGTGATCGGCGTGCTCCCGCAGCGCAATCCGTACGTCGAGCCGCCCATGTGCAATCATCCAGGTCAACAGGCTGAGCCGATCCCGCAGGATCGGCGAGGGCACGACCGCAGCGGCCGCGGCCATGAGGTCTTGCTGCAGCCGCTCCCGGAGTACCTCGCCCTTACCCATAGCGAGCAGGTCCGCATCGCTCAGGTTCGCGGGCGAGGTGATCAGGCTCATCCGCCCGCCACGCAGCACGAAGTCGTCTATCGAAGGCGCGATCTGGGCAAGAAGGCTCGACGAGAAGAACCCGACCGCCCGGTCGTAGCGTACCGACCTCGCAAACGACGGCTTGTAGAAGATCTCGAGCAGGTTGTCGGGCGGCGACTCGTAACGTCTCTTCCACTCTCGGCCCGAGAGGCCGGACACCGTCACGATCCCCCCAGCAGGTCAAGCAGCGGGTCATTATAGCCGCCGTCGGTGTTTTCTCCGCGGGCGGTCGGCTCCGCGACAGCTACCCGGGGGTCCTCCACGCAGGACGAGTCCGCTCTGGCGATCCGGACGCGCTCTCGACTCGGACAGATGACCACCTGATCGCCGGCTGTGTAGCCGCCCTCGGTGAGTACAGCCGTCACGCGACCCACGTCGACGGCGCCGCCGGCGTCGTGAGGTCGCCAGATGACACTCGCCTCATGGTCTGTGTCTTCGACTGGGACCCGCAGGTCGTCGTTGGGCCGGACGCCATTCGCGTATGCAACGTCGAATCGGATTTTCATCGAGTAGCCGCGGAAATGTCGCTCCTCAAGGCGAATGCGCTGGCCCCACAACCCGTCGATACGGAAGGTGTCGGCCCACCGGGTTGGCGATGACGGGACGAAAGAGTCGCCCTCCGCGCGCCGGACGACCCCGTCCGCGACGACGAAGACCGAGGTCGCCAGGTACGCCATGATCGAGCTCGCTTTGACGCCGAACTGGTGGGGAAGTTCGTCAAGGAGCGTGGCGACCGCGATCGACCCCTGGTTGGCATCAATCCTCCGACCGATCGCGGCGACAATGCCGTCATATGCCTCGTCGACCCACTCCCTCAGACCCCAGTGGGTCTTGTCAGCACGCACGACGCTGTCGATGTTCGACAGCGTGCCACCGATGTCCTGTTCCTCGGGATTAAGGCCCGCGAATTCAGCGATCTCCTCCTTTGTCGCCGGGCGTCCGAGCCGGCGCAGCGCCGCGAGGACGCGTGCGCGCAACGTTTCTCGCAGTGCCCAGTATCCGCTGAGCCGGGTGATCCCAAGAATCGAATGGAGATACTTGTCACGATCGTCGGTCGTGGCGAACAGCCCGTCGAGGTGAGATGGCGCGTCTTCGGGCAGCAGCCCGACCTCGTCCGCGCCGTCACGCACCCGTAGCCGAGCTTCGTCGAGGCGTGCCTTGAGAGATGGGTGGCTAGTCCAGCCCTGCTGGTGGTTCCAGGGCCCGGCGCTTCGCGCGGCGGCCATGGCTACCGCGGTCGGATGCGCCAATCCCGAGCCCATGGCCATGCACGCCAGCTCGAAACTTCTCGTAGGCCAGATCACGGCGCGCAGGGGTTCAAATGCCGGCGCGAGATCGTTCCAGCGAGATCGGAACGCCGCCACGTGGTCGTCAAGTTTAGTCTCGACTTGCCGGATCCGCTCCCGGCTGCAGCCCCAAACAACGCCGAGCTCGCCAAGAGTGGGCACCTCACCGAAGGCGAGAATCCGCCGCGTGAGGATGTCATGCTCGCGCGGGGACAGTCCGCCGATCCAGTCGTCGAACGGCTGCAGCAGCTCGACCAGACCTGTCGTCCGGACCAGGGCAGCGACCGAGACACCTACCGGCGAGGAGCCGAGGACGACCCCGAGATCCGAGGAACCCGTGCGGGCGACAGCCGCCATGACCACAGCCAGCGTCGCCGTGTCGACGGTCGCGCTGCCTGCCGCTATGGCCGCCAAGGCCGGTTGGCCGGCCGGAGCGGGTTCCCCGGCCGCCAGCAGCTGGGGCGGCACCGGCACCTCGCCGGCAGGATAGGGCGTCCGAGCCGTGGCCATGTCGGTCAGTCTGGCTGCGGCATCCTCCAACTCGGCCAGGGCAGTGCTGGGGAGGCAGTGGTCACGAAACACTTCAGCTAGCCGGCGCAATCGGTCGGTGGTGACCTCGCGGACGTCGGGGTGGCGCGCATTCAGCCAGGGGTTGAGCTGTTCCGCGACAGCCTCACGGAACTGCCGCGTCACCGCAACGTCGGGCCACGGGTGTACGGCCAGGGCAACCTCGCCAGCAACGCCGGCTAGTCCCGGCGACTGCTGCGCGATCACTGTCGCCAGCGCATCGCGAACTTGCGCCTGAGCGTTGTCCGGCCGCGGCTTGGGTTGTGCCTGCTCGGCGCTCTGCGACGGCTGCGGTTGCAGCGCCGTTTCGTTGACGGCGAGCGCCTTGGCCAGAGTCGCGCGTACCTCGTGCAGCGCTCCTCTGGAACGGCGCGCAGCGGCCCGGAGACCCTGCCCACCCTCGTACATCGATCCACTGAAGCGGACCACCCCAGACCGCCAGTTAGGGGTGCTGTTCGAGGCGCGCTCAGCGCCGTCAAGGTACTGGTGCACGTCATTCTCCCGCGAAGGGTCCCCCTGTGTCACCATCGAGCCGCGCACCTCCCCCACGGAACTGGTAATGAGGTTACGTCAGGGGTACGACGGCCTTGGGTCCGCATCAGCGCGGGCTCCCACCGCTACGAGCATGCACGCCAGCCACCTGATGGACGTCAGATACCCCGTTGATCGGGGACCGTCTCGCTCCTTGCCCGTCGGGCACGGTCGCCAGCGAGGGCACGCGGCTCTCCGAGCACAGCTCGTTGCCTTGATCCGCGCGCGTCAGTCGCAGTCTGGTCGGACGTCCGAGGAACCAGTCGCATATTGATCGCGAGAGGTGGAGGGCTCCACGCTTGGATGCATCCAGAGATCGATTAGGGCAATTAGTTATGACACCGTCGGCTGGGTTTCGGGGGCAGCCTTCAGCAGACGATGGCCCGCGAGGCGAAGGCCGGCGGCGGCGAGGATCTTGTTCCAGCCGTCTTCGGTGCCGATGAGGTGTGGCTGAGAGTAAAGGCCGGCGGCGACCTCGCGCCGGGTCAGGCGGGCGTAAAGGTCCCGGCGAAGGTGCGTGGAGGGGAGAAACTCCTCCTTGCGGTGAAGGATCGGACGGTTCGCCGAGGCTGTGTAGTCGCGGYGGTCGATCTTCATCTGGGCGAGGTTGACGAGCATCGACGCAGCAAGCTTGGGGTGGCCGTCGGTGTCGAAGCCGGGGTACTCGAGGAACGAGACAGCGGCGCGGTCGTGGTGAAGCTTGAGGATGTTGGACTGAGGTGGGCGGCCGGCGACCAGCTCGGCGCAAGCGATGTAGACGCGGAGTGCTGCGCTTAGGGACGGTTCACAGTCGGTGTGGACGTAGAGCGCGGTCGGGGTGACCTTGCCGAGCCGGCTGGCGTGAGTGGCCTTGCGGATGAACTCGGGACGGGAAAGGGCCGCGAGGAGCTGGTCGGCACGCTGGGTGGCATCGCGGTAGCTCCCGAAGTGGAAGCGGGCGTCGTAGCGCAGGGCCGGTGGCAGGTCACTGAACTGGGAGCGGCCGTGGAATGCATCCATGGCGAGGACGACCAGCAGATCGGTCTTGCGTCGTTTCTGCGCCAACGCGAGGTCGTCCGGCCYGAACAGCCCACCGGCAGCCTTGGCGCCACGGGTCATGGTGCCGAACTGCTGCTCCACTCGCCGAACCAGGTCAGGCGCCTCGTCATCCTTGGGCGGCCGGCCATGGTGACCGAGCCAGGCAGCCAGGTCAGTCAGAATGTCCGTGCCACCGGCCGGGTCGGGGGCTGCGGCATATCTATAGGCGAAGTAGCGCGCGCGGGCTTCGTTGGTGCGGAAGAGGTAGAGCTGGCCTGGCCGAGTGGTCACGGCGCGAACAGGGACGATCTGCTGTGCCCAGGTCGCGAACGTTTCCGGATGGGAGAGGATCTGGAACGTGCCTCGCGAGGTGAGCAGACCATCGCGATGCGCGGTTCCCTGGAGTTTACGAGCGTCATGATGCGTACGCACCGCGACGACCAGACAGACCCTCGCCAGATCCCAGGCAGCGGCCAAGGTGCGGGCACGTTCGGCGGGGTCGTCGATGACGTTGAGGACGTAGCTGAGTAAGACGACGTCGGCAGGCGACGGCGGTGGGTCTGGCTGGTGATGAGGGTCCCAGCCGCGGACGTCTAATTGCTCTGCCGCCAGCCGGCGGACGTCGCCACCCCGGCCGCAACCGTAGTCGAGAACTGACCGGCCATCGAAGATCCTGTCTGCGAGCGCGGTGCGGGCCGGTACCGACAGGCCGGCGCGCACCATCGCGGTGCGTTCACGGTGGATCGTCGGCGTGGCGGCTGCTGACGTCATGGCCTGTAGAGAGTGTCTTCCTAGAACAGGCCGCGTACTCGGGCTGCGGCCTCCGCCCAGTCTACGGCGGGTGAGAAATGCGACCAGGAGATGCGGAGCGCTCCGCGGACCTGTTCGTCGCTCAGGCCCATCGCAAGCAGGACGTGGCTGGGTTCGTAACTGGCTGAGGTGCAGGCCGAGCCGTTGGAGATGGCCACGAGGTCGCGCCAGGCGACCATGACAGCCTCAGCGTCCGCGCCGGGGATGCTGAGGTTCAGCACATGGGGCAGGACGGCGCTCTGGTCGCCGTTGATGAACGGGTCGAGCGAGGAAAGACCCTCGAGGACCTGGGTGCGCAGCCGCAGGCATTCCTTGCGGCGGGTGTCGTGCTCGGCGACGGCTAGCTCGGCGCCCAGGCCGAACCCGGCGATCAGCGGGACGGGCGCCGTCCCCGGTCGCAGGCCACGTTCCTGGCCGCCGCCGACGAGGAGCGGTGTAAGAGGTGGCCGCTTGTAGTTGCGTCGCCGGGCGATGAGGGCGCCGACGCCCTTAGGAGCGAAGACCTTGTGGGCGCTAACGCTGATCAGGTCGACCCGGGGGTTACGCAATGGCTCCAGTACCTTGCCGAATGTCTGGGCCGCGTCTACGTGGAAGAGGACAGGATTGCCGGCCAGCGCTGCAGCGACCTCGTCAATCGGCTGCAATACACCCGTCTCGTTGTTGCCGTGCATGACGGAGACCAGCAGGGTATCCGGACGCAGCCGCCTCGTGACCTCCGCCGGGTCGACCCTGCCGCTGCTGTCGATCGGGACGAGATCGATCTCAAAGCCCTGCTCTCGCAGCCTGCCGAGGGGTTCCAAGACCGCCCTATGCTCGATCGGGGAGCTGATGATGTGCCGACGACCGGAGCGCTCCCCCTCGGGTGCCAGGCCGAGGATCGCCATGTTGTCGGCCTCGGTCGCACCGGAGGTGAAGATGACCTCGTTCGGATCAGCGGCGACGACGTCCGCGACCTGGCGACGCGCCCGGCCGACGGCAGCCAGCGCATCCTGCCCGTAGGTGTGGGTACGACTACCCGAATTCCCGAACTCTTCGGTCATGAGCCGCAGGACCTCCGCCGCCACCCGCTCGTCGACCACAGTCGTAGCGCACGTGTCGTAGTAGGCGATCATCGCTTCCTCCCGCCAACCCAAGGTCCAGCCCCATCCGCTAGCCCGAGGTCAAGCTGCACGAGCTACTTGTGTAGCTTGACCCAAGTGCGCGCGATGGCAACGACCACCCCCATCGCGTCGCGCGATCTGGCAACTGCATCCGCCGTCCAGGCCCCCCCAGCGCCCGCTCGGGTCGCAGCAGCAGCCTGTCTCGCTCGACGGGCTGCGGCCTCCGCGCGCGCCGTCGAGACGGAAACCGGCCGGCGACAGCACACAGCGGGGCCACGCCCGTTCAGAGCCACTCGATCTACCCCGCGACTCGAAGCAGCCGGTGGACGCCAGAACAACAGCCTGCTCCGATCGACCCAGCGACGAATTAACAGTGAACGTGTTCCTTGCTCCGTGACACCCTGCAGACACACGGAGCCACCTTGCCGTTGGATTTTGCCTCTGTCTTCGTGCGTGCTCCCGGCAGCGTCGATCTCGACCTATGTTAACGCGCCACCCTGGGCCGATAAGCTCGGCGCGAGAGTTCCGCAGGCCAGACGCGAGGGCGGCAGCTACGTAGTGCTGTGGGGAAGCCGAATACAATGTTTCAGCGAACACTTGTCGATCGTTTCTAGAATACTCGCAGAGAAGGCGAGCCACGTCGGCGCCGGGTTGCCAATTGATGACGGCACACGGTAAGCTGTAATTGGAAACAGGACGACTATAGAGAAGGGGACGGCATGGCAACGCGCAGCACTGAGGCTCAAGCGGCTTCGGAAGAATCGCGGCGCACGACCACCGTCACGATTTCGCGGCGATCCGCATTCGCAGACGATGGCATGCGTGTCGTCGTCGATGGTCTGCTCGACGAGATCGCGCGCCTTTACGGCGAGGACGATATTCCCTGGGTCGTCGGGTACTCCGGAGGCAAGGACAGCACGGCCGTCCTACAGCTTGTCTGGCTGGCACTCGCGAAGATGCCCGCCGAGCGCCGCACGAAGACGGTCCACGTCATCACAACTGACACACTCGTCGAGAACCCGATCGTCGCCGCCTGGGTCGAGCGGAGCCTCGAGGTGCTCCGGAGCGCAGCCAAGGTCGCTGGTCTCCCGATCGAGCCCCACCGGCTCACGCCCGYGGTCCAGGACACCTTCTGGGTGAACCTCATCGGCCGCGGCTACCCCGCACCCCGGCCGAAATTCCGCTGGTGCACCGAACGGCTGAAGATCAGGCCCAGCAACCAGTTCATCCGCGGGGTCGTCCGCCGACACGGCGAGGCCATTCTTGTGTTGGGTACCCGCAAAGCCGAATCGATAACCCGTGCCCGTGTGATGGCTGCTCTGGAGCAGGGCCGCGTGCGCGACCGCTTGTCACCCAACGCGAAACTACCCAACTCCCTCGTCTATACGCCAGTCGAGGATTGGACCAGCGACGACATCTGGACCTTCCTCATGCAGGTCGACAATCCCTGGGGTTACTCGAACCGGGAACTCCTCACCCTCTACCAGGGTGCCTCGGCCGACGGCGAGTGCCCGCTGGTCGTCGACAGCAGCACTCCTTCCTGCGGTGACAGTCGCTTCGGCTGCTGGACCTGCACGCTTGTCGAGAAGGACAAGTCGATGACGGCGATGATCGTCAACGACGATGAGAAGGAGTGGATGCTTCCGCTCTTGAGACTCCGCGACGAACTCGATGCCTCCGACGACTGGAAGCTCCGCGATTTTCGACGCATGGACGGCCGCGTCACTCTATTCAGCGTGAACACCAAGAACGTTGGCGACCTGGAACGACCCCAAACCATCCACGGTCCTTACACGCAGAATGCCCGCGAGGACTGGCTTCGGAAGCTCCTGAAGGCCCAGGCCCATGTACGCGAGCATGGCCCCGAGCCTGTGCGCACCATCAATCTGATCACGCTGGCCGAGCTGGAGGAGATCCGCCGGCTCTGGGTCATCGACAAACACGAATTCGAGGACCGACTTCCCGAAATCTACACGGAAGCCACGAATGAGCCGTATCCGGGCCAAGACCTCGGCGAACGCCTTCCGCTAGGCAAGGTCGAACTTAGCATCCTCGAGGAGATTTGCGGCGACGACCGCCTCCACTTCGAGACGGTCCGCGAACTCCTCGACGTCGAGCGCCGTTACCGCCACATGGTCCGCCGCACCGGCGTCTATGGAGCGCTAGAGAAGGCGCTCGAGCGGGGGTTTTACACCGACGTAGACGACGCGGTGGCTTGGGCACAGCATCGCCGCGAGGTCGGTAATCGTGCGGACCAACTGCCTATCGACGACGAGGACCAGTCGTGATCTTCGATGAAATTGTTCTCCAGGATTTCGGCGCCTTCGCGGGCCGGCAGGTTGTGCCCCTTGCCCCCAGAGAACACCGTCCGGTCGTTGTCATCGGTGCTCTCAACGGCAGCGGGAAGACGACCCTTCTTGAAGCCGTGCAACTCGCGCTCTATGGCCCGCTGGCCTCACCCACCAGCCGCCGCGGGCTCAGTTACGAGACCTACCTCGCCCGGTCCATCCACCACAACGCGGATCCAGGCGGCAATGCTGCAGTGGAACTTGCGTTGCGCGGATACGTCGACCGAGTCGAACGGACATACCGTATCCGTCGAAGCTGGCGTCAGACTGGCGGGCGAATCCGCGACTACCTTCAAGTCACCGTTGACGACCGCGTCGACCTTGGCCTCGCGGAGGCATGGACCGAGCACGTGGAAACGCTGGTTCCTCGTGGCATCGCGGGTCTGTTTTTCTTCGATGGTGAGCAGATCGAAGCCTTCGCGGATCTGGAAGCCAGCCGGGAACTACTCCGGACCGCGATTGGTGGACTCCTGGGCTTGGACCTGGTTGACCGGCTCGTCGGCGACCTGGACCTCATCGAGCGTCGACGCCGCGCAGATGCCGCGACAGGCGACGCCGCGGAGCAGCTCAAGGGCGTGGATCTACACCTCAAAGTGCTCGCCCGGGAAATCGACGAAGCAAAGAGCGCGAGCGAACAGGCACACACCGAACTGGACCATGCTAGGAAGCGCCTGGCTGAAGCCGAGGAACAGCGGGTACAGGAAGGCGGACGGGCCTACGCCGACCGCGCCAAACTCGAAGGCCGCGTGCAGGAGACCCGAGACGCCGTCACAGGTGCCCGGGTGCGACTTCTGGACGCCGCTGCGGGCTCAGCACCGCTTCTGTTGGTCGCCGAGCAGCTACGCAAGCTCGCTGAGCAAGCCCACCAGGAACAGGACCAGGAAAATGGCAAGCTGATCGCCAGTGTTCTGGCTGGACGAGACAACGGGCTCCTAGACCTGCTGCGCGAACTGGCGTCCGTCGGTGACATCGCGCAGCCAGCCATTGACACCGTAGCCGAATGGATGAGCGCGGATCGTGATCGGCGAGCCGCCACCGAGTCCGAACCATGGCTCGGGATGTCATCAGAGACTCTCGTCAAGCTGGACCAGTATCTCGGCCGAGGTCTGCAGGCGACCCGGACGGACCTCAAAAAACTGATTGAGTCGTTCGAGGAAGCGACCTTGCAGGCAGGCGATGCCGAGCGCACCCGCGACACGGTTCCACACCACGCTGTCATCGAGGATCTCAACGCCCGACTCACCGAGACCGTTTCCGTGAAGGAACGGGCTGAAGCCACCGCCAAGGAAGCAAATGCCGTGGTAGAGGCGAAGGTACGCGACCAGGAACGGGCCATGATCCGACGCAAGGACCTGCTCCAAGCCCAGGTCATGGAGGGCGACTCTCTCCGTTTCGTCGAACACTCGGTCCGCGCACGCGCCACGCTCATGAAGCTCAGGGTTGCAGCAACCAAGCGTCACGCCGATCGCATCCAGGCCGAGGTTCTCGAAGCCTGCCAGACCCTCCTCCACAAGACCGACCTCGTTGCCGATGTACGCATCGACCCGGCAACCTACGAACTCACGCTGATCGCGCCAGACGGCCGGAACATTCAGACGGGTAGCCTGTCAGCAGGCGAACGCCAGCTCTTCGCGGTCGCGCTTCTCTGGGGCCTCGCCAGAGCCGCGAGCCGACCTCTTCCCGTGGTCATCGACACACCCCTGGGCCGACTCGATGGCCTACACCGAGCCCGCTTTGCCGAACAGTACCTACCGAATGCCGCGCACCAGGTCATTGTGCTTGCGACTGACACCGAGGTCGGCGAGGAGACCCTTGAGCGGATTGAGGCGTCGATCAGCCACACGCTGCACCTAGCGCAGACCCCGGAAGGAACCGTCGTGCGCGAAGGTCYACTGCCTCTACCGGCAAGCAGTCCGGCGATGAAGAAGAACAAGTCGGCGGCGACTCAGAGCGCACAGTCCGAATCGGAAGCGATCTACGCATGACCCAGCTAGCGCGCCTCGAACCACCCGACGCGGTCCGCTTCGGCGCAGACATCCGAGACGCGATCATGACGCTTGTCCGCCGCACCGGCGTCCGTCACCGCAACGTCCTACTTCGCTGGGCGCTATGCCGCTCCCTGGCGGAACCTTCTCGGCCGCCATCACTGCCCGAATGGACCGAGAAGCCAGTCGACATCGCCTGGCGCCTCGTCTCCGGCCAACTCGGCGAACTGCCCTGGCTCCTCCTCGTCGCACGCCTCCGCGAGGACAACCTCCCCTGGGACCAGCAGACCGCGACCGACGAACTCCACCGCCACATAGCCCGCGGCCTTCTCTACCTGGCCGGCGACCGCGAGATCAAGGACTCCACCAGTCTCGCGAAACTGGCCCTCGGGGAGGCTGCCGACGACGCTCTCTAGCACTGACCACGAACGTTCCCGGGCTGTGAGGACACGCCGGGTGGGCTGCTAGGGATCGGGCGGTTTCGGATGCAGCGTCGGGATCGGTAGCTGATGCCGATCCGGGCGAGTGAACCCGATAGGACAGCGGGCGCGGAAGCTGACCGACGAGGAAACCAACAGCTCCAAGCGATCGTGCGCTGTGGGAGACACGGCTCGATCCGAGTCCGCAGAGCTCTGATCATGGGGTCGGCGAGCGGTGCGCCGGCGATCGCGCGCCTAGTCGAGGCAGACGAGGACACGGTGCGCTTCCGGCCTTGCAACCCGCGATGGAAGGCGCCATCGAGATCGCATGGCGCTGATTGCCATGCACCCGGGCGAGCTGTAGTGGCTCCTCGTGTTCTCGCACGGCTCCATCTCGAGGAGCATGGGCAGGACGTGACTCCCAGCGATGAGCTCGCCCGACACGTCGTGCGTGAGACCCCCAGCTAGGACCCCGAGCGGTCCGCGACGCGACCACCTCGCGCATCCCTCCTCGGGACCAACCAACCTTCACCGTGTTCTAACCTCGTAAGACCGTAACGACCACGGCCAGCACTTCGCTAGTGTGGTGTGGTCATAGTCAGACGCTGCCCATCTGGAGACGAGTGTGACTGTACGTACCTATCGCTACGCTGCGTACAGGACGCAACAGACGAAAAACAGTAAATCACTGCTCCTTTTTGACGCGCCAGCAACTCAGATAGAGCAGTGGGTAGGCATTCCCCAGCGACGCCGCGTCGATAGCGGCGACAGCGAATCTCCGGAGACCGTAGGATTCCAGCGCGAGTTTAACCAAGCGCGCCTCCGCGAGCTTACTCAGTTTTTTGATGACGACAGAAACGTAGTACAGAACCCACTACTCTGTGCATTGCAAGACGAGCATTCGGTTACCTTCAAGCCAATTGCAGAAGACTCCAGTTTTGGCGATCTGGAAATCAGAGAGGAGGTTCTTGACGGCCTTGGCCTCGCCGAGTTGATGGAGCGAGTCGTGCTTAAACTTGAAAATCGCATACCTGAGCTCCAAGGCAAATCCGCAGACAACGATTACGTAAACAATCTACTCAGGCAGCTTCCCGACCAGTCAATCGTTGGCGGATTTCTCGACTCGCTTGATGATAGCAACTCGGCCGATGAGGACGAGGAAGATATTCCCGGCTCCGACGACAATGGCGAATTGGGTTCGCTCTTGCTAG